>NZ_CP063356.1:1537395-1844874 GCF_001866075.3 Anaerobacillus isosaccharinicus
ATTGCTGCTTTCCAAACAGCTAACTTTGAGGAAACTCTAGGTGTGAATGACCGAGTTGCATTAGCAAGTGCGGAGTCTATCATGAAAAATCGTATAAATGAAACTCATATGCGAAATGGAGTTACACTAATCGACCCAACTAACACTTATATTGGTGCTGAAGTTACAATTGGAACAGATACAGTCATTAAGCCTGGAACTGCCCTATCAGGTAAAACGGCGATTGGAGACAATTGTGAAATTGGACCTAATACAGAAATTATTGATAGTCTTGTCGGAGATCAAACAATGATTAAACAGTCAGTCGTTTCGAAGAGTGAAATCGGCAACGATGTAACGATTGGTCCATTTGCTCACATTAGACCTGAATCGCAAATACATGATGAAGTCAAAGTTGGAAATTTTGTCGAAATAAAAAAGACTATCTTTGGCAAAGGTAGTAAAGCGTCACACTTAAGTTATATTGGCGATGCCCAGATTGGTAGTGACGTAAACTTAGGTTGCGGCTCAATTACGGTAAACTATGATGGAAAAAATAAATATTTAACCAAAGTAGAAGACGGGGCATTTGTAGGGTGTAATTCAAATTTAATTGCGCCTGTTACTGTCGGTAAAAACTCATATATTGCAGCTGGTTCTACAATTACAGATGACGTACCAGAAAACTCTTTGGCAATTGCTCGTGAAAGACAAATGATAAAACGTGAATATGTTAATAAATTAAAAGAAAAATAACATTAATTATTTAAAATATGGGGGTAAATCCGATAATGGTTAAATATGGTGATCCAAGTTTAAAGGTTTTAACGCTAAATTCAAATAGAAAGCTTGCAGAAGAAATTGCTGAAAAAATTGGGATAGAGCTGTCTGTTTGTTCAGTTTCAAGATTTAGTGATGGAGAAGTACAAATTAACATTGAGGAAAGTATTCGTGGGTGTGATACGTTTGTTATTCAATCTACGAGTGCTCCAGCAAATGAGCATATCATGGAACTATTAATTATGATTGATGCTCTAAAACGTGCTTCAGCAAAGACAATTAACGTTGTTCTTCCTTACTACGGATATGCTCGTCAAGACCGTAAAGCAAGAGCACGTGAACCAATTACTGCAAAATTAGTGGCAAACCTACTTGAAACTGCAGGAGCAACTCGGGTTATTTCGTTAGATTTACATGCAACGCAAATTCAAGGGTTCTTTGATATCCCAGTTGACCAATTAGTTGGTGTTCCACTGCTTTCCGATTATTTTAAAGAAAAGCAAATGGAAGATCTTGTTATTGTATCACCAGACCATGGTGGTGTAGTAAGAGCTAGAAAAATGGCAGACCGTTTAAAGGCACCGATTGCTATTATTGATAAGCGTCGTCCAAAGCCAAACGTTGCAGAAGTAATGAATATCGTTGGTAATGTTGACGGGAAGACGTGTATTATTATTGATGATATTATTGATACAGCAGGGACAATTACGCTTGCAGCAAATGCGTTAATTGAAAGTGGCGCTAAAGAAGTTTACGCATGTTGTACTCACGCAGTACTTTCAGGACCAGCGATTGAAAGAATTGATAATTCAAAAATTAAAGAGTTAGTTATTACAAATTCAATTCCTTTAAGTGAAGACAAAATGAGTCCTAAAATTAAGCAATTATCGGTTGCACCTTTAATTGCTAAAGCAATTATTCATGTTCATGAAGAAAGATCAGTTAGCCAACTTTTCGATTAAGGAAAAGTAATCCATAGTTACCTATTTATCATTTTTCAAGATTTATTTGGTTAAAAACGCTCAGTAATGGGTAGACCATATAGAGAATGAAAAATATGAGGTGAAAAGAATGGGTACTATGTTAAAAGCTAATAGTCGTGAAGATTTAAAAGGTTCATCTTTAAGAAAGCTCCGAAATCAAGGAAGTGTTCCCGCTGTAGTTTATGGAAAAGATTTAGCTAGTAAAGCAATTTCTATAGACGAAATAGAGTTCTTAAAAACTTTAAAAGTAACAGGGAAAAATGGAATTATTTCTCTAGCAGCTGATGGAGAAACTTACGATGTGATAACCCATGATATTCAAAAAGAAAAACTAAAGGGTAACATTATTCATATCGATTTTTATAAAGTGGATATGGCTTCGAAAATGGATGCGAATGTCGCTATTCATTTAGTTGGAGAGGCTATGGGCGTTAAGGATGGCGGGGTTATTCAACAAACATTGTATGAAGTGTCTGTTCGTTCACTACCAGGTGATATTCCAGAATCTATCGAAATCGATATTAGTGATATGAGGGTTGGTGACTCGCTACAAGTTAGAAATTTACCAAAATTCGATAAGTATGAAATAAATAATGAACCTGAAGAAGGTATTATGTCAATCTTACCTCCTACTTTAGGTAATGAACCAGACGAACAGCAGGAAATGGAAGACAAAGAAGAAGTACAAGCTGAAAAGGAAAATACAGCTCAAGAAGAATAAACAATAAAGATGAAAAAGGTATAGCCAGTCGGTTATGCCTTTTTTTATAATTTAAAGTGTAGAGTTTAAAGTTGGAATATGTTTTAATGCTCCTTCTGAATAAGCTATCACCACTCTATACTCTAAACTAATAAAGGATTTCATTGTACTTTTAGCGAAATGGATAATAGAATATCTTTATATGTGCCAGATAAGAAAGTGAGGAAGTAGACGTGAAGTTAATTGTAGGACTAGGAAACCCAGGGAAAAAATATGATGAGACAAGACATAATATTGGGTTTCGTGTTATTGATGAATTATCTAAAAGCTTTAATATCCCTTTGAATCAAGAGAAGTTTAAAGGTGTATTTGGTTTTGATACAATAAATGGAGAGAAAGTCTTTTTGTTAAAACCGCTTACTTATATGAATTTATCAGGAGAATCCGTTCGGCCCTTAATGGATTTTTATAAAATTGATATTGAAGATGTTGTTGTTGTTTATGACGATTTAGATCTCCCACCTGGAAAGATCCGTTTACGACAAAAGGGTGGTCATGGCGGACACAATGGCATAAAATCATTATTAGCGCATCTAGGTACTGAAAACTTCAAAAGAATTAGAGTAGGCGTAGGAAGGCCAGAAGCAGGTGTTGCCGTTGCCAATTATGTATTGAGTACGTTTAGACCTGATGAAAGGCAAGAGATGGAAGAAGCAGTTTCTCAAGCCTCGAAAGCATGTGAAAGTTGGCTAAGTAAAGATTTTTTAAATGTCATGAATAGTTTTAATTAAAGCTTAGTTTTCATATGTTGGAAGTAAGGATACATTTTTTTAGTTTGTTTGGGTTCAAATTGGCGCAAGCTGTTTTTCTATGCATAGTTGACCACCTGAAAGTTCATACTATAATAAGATTTTTTCATTGATGTCGAAGTTTGGCAAAAAATGAAAAGTATTTTTATTAAGGTATTTTAGGGAGGAATTCTTATGGCAGTTCACTATCGATGTCGCCATTGTGGAATTAATGTTGGGAAAATAGACGAGCAAAACCTAGATAGTCAAAAATTAGGGTTTCATCAGTTAGATCAGAGTGAGCGTACAGAAATGATCCAATATGATGAGAGTGGCGATATGCATGTGAGCACGATTTGTGAGGACTGTCAGGAAGCACTTGATAGAAATCCTCAATTTCATGAAAATCATACATTTATTCAGTAGTAGTATGTATTAGATTAAGTTTTCCAAGGTCATAATGTGTTGTAAGAAGATTGTAACCGCTTTGGTTTTATACCAAAGCATTTTTCCGCTTCCATCGAATAATTAATTGGGCCAGAGGATGAAACTTAATAAAATAAGAGTTATTGGCTTTTTCTACTTTTAGGAGTAAGGATTAGGGTGAGAGAGAAGAGCCAAGTTTTTTAAAGGGGGAACAAGTGATTGTTAGGTTTGAAGCGTTTTTTTTTAGAAGACGATGATGTTAGGGCGGTCTTAGACGGAATCGAAGCTGAGTTAAGTGAGCAGATGGTTTCTGGCTTAACAGGTTCAGCAAGAACATTATTACTAGCTTCTGTATATGAACAAACAAAAAGGTCTCAGATTGTGGTGACGAATAATCTATTTCAAGCCCAAAAGCTATATGATGATCTCGTAGGTTTAATCGGTGAAGAGTTAGTTTATTTATATCCAGTAAATGAGTTGATCTCTTCAGAAATAGCAGTAGCAAGTCCTGAAATGAGAGGACAACGTATTGAGGCTTTAAATTTTTTAAGTCAGGAGAAAGCAGGGGTTGTTATTACGCCGATTGCTGGCTTAAGAAGATTACTACCACCAAAAGAAATTTGGCAACAATGTCAATTAAAGTTTAAAGTAGGGGAAGAAATAAATGTAGAAGAAAAACTTAAGAAGCTTGTTCAAGCGGGATTTCAAAGAACGGAAATGGTTTCTACCCCAGGGCAATTTAGTTTACGGGGGGGAATCATCGATATATACCCACTAACTGAAGAAATGCCATTACGAATTGAGTTATTTGATACAGAGGTTGATTCAATTCGGTTTTTTGACGTGGATACACAAAGATCTCAAAAACAATTAAAAGAAATTAAGATTGGTCCAGCTCAAGAAGTGATTTTATATGATGAGCATTATGAACGAGGAGCACACCAATTAAAAGATGGATTATCTACTAGTTTAGCAAAGCTAAAAGATTCAAAAGCAAAAGAATCAATGCTTGAAAAGATAACCTACGAAATAGAGATGCTTAGAAGAAAGCAATCTTTTGAAGGTATGTATAAATACATGTCTTTGTATTACGGTAAAGTAACAACATTACTGGATTATTTACCTACTAGTGGTGTTATTTTTATTGATGAAATTAGCCGGGTACAGGAAATGGGAGTAAGTCTTGATAAAGAAGAGGCTGAATGGCAAACCTCACTACTTGCAGAAGGAGCAATTATTGCTGACTTAAAAATGTCGAAACATTTAGACGAGATTATTTCAGAAACGAAAAAGCCAATCGTCTACTTCTCATTATTTTTAAGACATGTTCCACATACGAGTCCGAAAAATATTATTAATTTCAATTGTAAATCGATGCAAAGCTTTCACGGGCAGTTAAATTTGTTAAAAAATGAAGTAGACCGGTGGGCAAAGTCGAACTATAAAATTGTCATTACAGCGTCTGAAAAAGATCGGGCGAAACGAATCGAAGGTATATTGGAAGATTATAAGATTGAAGCAATGGTTGTTGATCATTCTTTAGAACTTGTTAACGGTTGTCAAATTGTAGTTGGACAATTAACAGGTGGTTTTGAATTGCCTTTACAAAAGCTCATCGTTATTACAGAAGAAGAGATTTTCACAAAGAAGACAAAGCGACCAAAACGTAAACAAAAGCTCTCTAATGCCGAAAGAATTAAAAATTATTCAGAGTTGAAAATTGGCGATCTAGTTGTTCATATTAATCATGGGATAGGAAAATATTTAGGGATTCAGACGTTAGAGATTAATGGAATTCATAAAGATTATATGCATATTACGTACGCAGGAAACGATAAACTTTATGTTCCAGTTGAACAAATTGACCAAGTACAAAAGTATGTTGGCCAAGAAGATAAAGACCCAAAGATTTATGCATTGGGTGGTAGTGATTGGAAAAAGGTCAAAAAGAAAGTTCAGTCATCTGTTGAAGATATTGCCGATGACTTAATTAAGCTTTATGCCGAAAGAGAAGCTAGCATTGGTTATGCATTTTCAAAGGATGGTATTGAGCAAAGAGAACTTGAATCTTCCTTTCCTTATGAAGAAACAGAAGACCAAATTCGCTGTATTGAAGAAATTAAAGCGGATATGGAAAGACAACGTCCAATGGATCGCTTGCTTTGTGGTGATGTTGGTTATGGTAAAACAGAAGTTGCCATTCGGGCTGCGTTTAAAGCCATTATGGATGGAAAACAAGTAGCCTTTTTGGTTCCGACGACAATTTTAGCTCAACAGCATTACGAGACGATTCGTGAGCGGTTTTCAGAGCATCCGATTAACATCGGACTTTTAAGTCGATTTAGAACTCGTAAGGAACAAAATGAGACGATCAAAGGACTCAAATCCGGTGGCATTGATATAGTCATTGGTACACATCGTCTTTTATCAAAGGATGCCATTTATAAAGACTTAGGTTTATTAATTATTGATGAGGAACAACGTTTTGGGGTGACCCATAAAGAAAAAATAAAGCAATTGAAAGCTAATGTCGATGTTTTAACATTAACAGCAACTCCAATTCCAAGAACATTACATATGTCCATGTTAGGAGTTCGTGATCTTTCTGTTATTGAAACCCCACCTGAAAATAGGTTTCCTGTACAAACATATGTGGTGGAGTACAACGAAGCCCTTGTTCGTGAAGCTATTGAGAGAGAGCTTAGCAGAGGAGGACAGGTATATTTCCTCTATAATAGAGTTGAAGAAATTGCTCAAATGGCCGATAAAATTTCAATGCTCGTTCCAGATGCTCGTGTATCCTTTGCCCACGGGAAAATGAATGAAACAGAACTGGAATCGGTTATTATTGACTTCTTAGAAGCAAATAGTGATGTATTGGTAACAACAACGATTATTGAAACTGGGGTAGATATACCAAATGTAAATACATTAATTGTATATAATGCAGATAAAATGGGCTTGTCCCAACTCTATCAATTAAGAGGACGTGTTGGACGCTCAAATCGTGTAGCTTATTCTTATTTTACTTATCAAAAAGATAAAGTGTTAACAGAAGTAGCAGAAAAACGTCTACAAGCGATTAAAGAGTTTACAGAGCTTGGCTCAGGCTTTAAAATTGCAATGCGCGACTTATCGATCCGGGGTGCAGGAAACTTGTTAGGAGCTCAACAGCATGGCTTTATTGCTTCTGTTGGTTTTGATCTCTACTCTCAAATGCTAAAAGAAGCGATTGAAGCACGTAAAGGCAATCCAGAGGATAAGGTAGTTCACCAAGAAGTCGAAATCGACTTAAGTGTAGATGCATACATTCCAGAAACGTATATCAATGACTCTAAGCAAAAGATCGACATGTATAAGCGCTTTAAGGCAATTGAATCAAAAGAGGATATTGAAGATCTTCAAGGGGAAATGATTGATCGTTTCGGTGATTACCCAGAGGAAGTTTCTTATTTATTTGCTATCTCAGCTATAAAGTTGTTAGCAAGGCAAGAACGTGTAGAAGCGATAACGGAAGATAATCAACAATGTTCAATTCTATTAGCGGAAGACGAGAGTCAACGTATTGACGGGATGAAACTCTTTGAATTAATTAGCAAGATGGGAAGAGAACTTTCTGTAGGAACAGCAGGACAAAAGATAAAAATAAATATTAAAACTAAGAATTTTCAACCTAGCAAGTATTTAGAGGTAATAGAGGAAATTTTAGCTAAATTATGGACCGTTAAAAAGGAAGACGAATAATGCTTTATATCATTTGTGGGTGTAGATGCTGTGTTGTTGAATAATGTTCACTGAATAAGAAAAACTAAACTTACCGTGATAAAAATGGTAAAAGGTAATTTTTCAACTTGGCAATTAAATTGCAGAATTGGTGAATAGTTCTTTTTGAAAGAAGGATAATAAGACCAAGAATTAAGTATTGATTTCTTAGTTCTAAGAAATTGATCCCTTACAACAAGTAACTACAACAAAGAAAGAGAGGCATCATCACAAATGAAAGCTACAGGAATTGTACGTCGAATTGATGATTTAGGTCGTGTGGTCATTCCGAAAGAAATTCGCCGAACGCTTCGAATTCGCGAAGGCGATCCTTTAGAAATTTTTGTCGACAGGGATGGGGAAGTCATTTTAAAGAAATACTCTCCAATTTCTGAGTTAGGTGACTTTGCAAAAGAGTATGCAGAGGCCCTTTTTGAAAGTTTAAACCATATTGTTCTTATTGCTGATCGCGATACATATATAGCGGTAGCTGGTGGATCGAAGAAGGATTACGCAAATAAGAGTATTGGTGAAATAGTTGAAAATGCGATGAATGAGCGACAGTCACTCGTTCAAACATCGCAAGGAGAGTATAACATTGTTGGTGACTCAACAGAGGAAGTTGCATCATATGTTATTGCACCAATCGTAGCAAACGGTGATCCAATTGGAGCAGTTGTTATGATCTCTAAGAGTGATCGTACAATGGGTGACGTTGAACAAAAGTTATCAGAAACTGCAGCTGGTTTTTTAGCAAGACAAATGGAGTAGTCAGTGAAAGAAGAGGTTTTCCCATAAGTGAAAGCTTACCTGTGGTAGGTAGAAATGTATCGTTTTAAGTCTAACTTTACATATCGTACCTAAGGTGACTCTTACTTAGCTTTGGGGAAACCTCTTTTGTGTTCAAGTTCTGAGATTTATGACTCGAGTTTGTTCAGTAATTCCTTAAACTTAGTTAAGACCTCTTTTTCCTTGGCGAAAGATAAACCAGCTTTTCGCTCAGTTTCTAGTAACTGTCTAGACTGATCCCATTGGAAAGTATCAATAATGGTCTTTTCAAGTGGGGTAATAGAAAGCCCTGTTTGTAATGCTTTCTTAATATTTACTGAGAGCATACCGCTTAACCCTTTTTCCTTAGGAATATAAAGAGGCAACTCCATCCAAAATCCAACGTTATTTTCTTCTAAAAATTTATCATCTACCCATGTAAATTCTGTCTCCTTATTTAAGGCTGTTTTACAGGTAAGTAGAAACCTCTCTAGTGTAAGTAATTCGTCGGGTCCTGTGACATTGTAAGTACCGACCACTTTCTTCTCAACACTAGTAACGATGTATGTTGCTAAATCACGGGCATCTATAAATTGAACTTGAGCATCTTTTTTTCCTGGAGCAAGAACATTTCCTCCAGCTGCAATTCTCATTGGCCAATATGTAAATCGATCTGTTGGATCATGAGGACCTACGATTAAACCAGGGCGAACAATTAAAGAACGGCCAGGAAATGCTTCGATAACTTCCTGTTCGCAAAGTACTTTAAGTGGTCCATAAGATTCCCCTGTCACTTCTTCAGTTGTTGGATCTTTTAAAACACTCAGCTCTGCGGTTTCATCTATATTCTGTATAGAGAAATCTTTATAAACACTAATCGTAGAAACAAACACATACAAGTCAGTCAATGAGGCGAGTGTTGTAGCAGAATGGCGAACAACTCTCGGGACGTAGCCACAGGTATCGATAACTGCATCCCAGTGCCTTCCCTTTAACATTGAAAGGTCACCTTCGCGATCACCTGCAATTTTCTCTACCGATGGGAAAAAATCTGCATTTGTTTGCCCTCTATTAAAGAGGGTCACCTTATGCCCTTTCCCTAACAGTTCCTCAACAATATGGATGCCAATAAATTTTGTGCCGCCAATGATTAAAATATCCATTTTAACAACCCCCTTTTTTCTTTCTCTCAAATATAGTTCGTGACTAGAAAATATATTCCTTCATAGGAGTAAAGATTGTTCTTACCCTTATGCTATAATTGCTTGTAGCTGAATTGTATTTTTATAGGAGGTTATAATGGGAAGTGAGATATTAAAAGGGAAAAAGTTATGGCAAGGAGCCATCTACTTATCTCTTGCAGCAATTATCATAAAAATACTTAGTGCAGTCTATCGGATCCCATATCAAAATATCGCTGGTGATGTTGGGTTTTACGTTTACCAACAAATATATCCAATATATGGAATTGCTATCATGTTATCTACATACGGGTTTCCTGTCATTATTTCTAAGCTCATTTCTGAAAAAGACGATGATCGTCATTTAATTATGAAAAATGCGTTTGTTAGTTTATCGATGATTAGCTTAGTTACTTTTAGTTTTTTTTATTTTAATGCTCCTTGGATAGCGAATGTAATGGGAGATGAACAGTTACAATTGCCGTTACGCACAGTATCGTTTATTTTTATTATTATTCCATTACTCTCCGTGTTAAGGGGATTTTTCCAAGGGCAAGAAGAAATGTTGCCTACAGCTGTTTCTCAAGTAACTGAACAGTTCTCTCGTGTTTGTGCAATCTTGATTTTTACTTACTTTTTTATTATAAACGGTTATGGTCCGTATGCAGCTGGAACAGGGGCAGCACTTGGTTCAATTATTGGTGGCTTTATTGGCTTTATCACGCTCTTCATTTTTTACCAGAAGCATCAAAAAAACACTGCAAAAGGGCGGCAACGTAATCCATTATCCTATTCAATGATCAAAACAATTCTTTTTCAAGGTATTATGATTTGCTTTAGCAGTCTTATATTGGTCATTTTTCAATTCATAGATTCACTAACGGTATTGAGGATTTTAGTTGAGAACGGTGTAGCCATAGATAATGCTAAGATTGCCAAAGGTGTATTTGATCGTGGACAACCCCTTATCCAAATGGGTACAGTCATAACGACGTCTTTCTCATTAGTTGTTGTACCTTTAATTGCAAAGGTTAGTCTAGAAGGGCGCCAAGATTTAATCCAGAAGTATAGTAGCCTAGCCTTTCGGATTAGCTTTCTAATCGGAGGGGCAGCTTCAATAGGACTTGCCGTAATTATTGAACCAACAAACATCATGTTATTTAAAGACAGTGTAGATTCTCAAGTCCTTGCAATAATGGGGCTAGCCATCTTTTTCACATCGATCTTCTTGACGACATCAGCTATTTTACATGGCTTAAATAAAGTCCATGTTACTGTCAGCCATGTTTTCATCGGTTTACTTGTAAAAGGAATACTTAATATTATTCTAATACCGAGTCACGGCACACTAGGAGCAGCTACTGCAACAGTATTTGCTTGTGCAGTTTGTGCTAGCTTAAATATCCTTACACTTAGAAACATAGGTGCATTGCCTAAACCTTCTATTAATAGAGCGATAAAGACTACCATATCGTTAGTAGCAATGGGAATGACTGTGTTCTTATGGATAAGTGGAAGTAATTTTCTGTTTCATGAAGCGATGTCTAGTCGATTAGGTAACACGTTTATTGCTTTAACTAGCGTTGCTATGGGAACAATCATTTTTTTACTGTTTATTATTGCACTAAGGTTATTTTCAGGAGAGGAACTAGAACAAATACCTAAAATAAGAAAGCTTGCAGTACTGATGCAGTTTCGAAAAAGGTAATTTAGTGTAGAGTTTAGAGTGTAAAGTGTAAAGTGATGTGAGTATTGCTTCGAAGGCGTGGGGCCACACTTACAAAACTATACACTCTACAAAAACGTGAAGGGAGTTTATATATGGGAAAGATAGTTGTTTTAGGGTTAGGTGCTGGTGATTTAGAGCAAATGCCTTTAGGGGTTTATCATAATTTGTTGAAAAGTGAAAATGTATTTTTGCGAACTAAGGAACACCCTGTTGTGAAGGAATTGGAGGAGCAAGGCTTTACATATAGCTCATTTGATCACATTTACGAAAACAATGAACAGTTTAGTGATGTTTATCAAGAGATAACATCGCAACTGCTTGAAAAGGCAAAGAAAATGGATATTGTTTATGCGGTTCCAGGGCATCCTTTTGTTGCAGAAAGCACAGTGCAGCTATTGCTACAACAATCAAAAGACCATCAAATTACAGTTGAAGTACTAGGCGGTCAAAGCTTTCTAGATAATTTATTTCAAGCGGTTCAGATTGACCCGATTGAAGGCTGTCAAATTGTTGATGGAACGGCACTTAAACGAGCTGAATTACAAGTGAGGCACCATATCGTTATTTGCCAAGTATATGATGCGTTTGTTGCGAGTGAAGTAAAGTTAACATTAATGGAGCTATTACCTGATGACTATCCAGTGACAATTGTTACAGCAGCAGGAAGTAGTCATGAAAAGCTACTGACCGTTCCGTTATATGAGTTAGATCATGCAACAACCTTAAATAATTTAACAGCTGTTTATGTTCCACCAGTTAAAGATGAGGAAATATTATATCGCGACTTTGATAAATTGAGAGAAGTTATTGCCGAGTTACGGGGCCCTAATGGCTGTCCTTGGGATATAAAACAAACTCACCAGTCATTAAAGAAATATTTATTAGAAGAAGCTTACGAAGTGCTTGATGCTATTGATGAAGAAAATGACGAACATTTAGCTGAAGAGTTAGGAGATGTTCTCTTGCAAGTGATGCTTCATGCTCAAATCGGTGAAGACGATGGAATGTTCACGGTTGATGATGTTATTTCTGCTATTACAGAAAAAATGATTAGAAGACATCCCCATGTTTTTGAAGCAGGAAATTTAAACAACGAAGACGAAGTAATTCAGCAGTGGGATGAAATAAAGAAACAAGAAAAACTAGACAATGGTCAAGAAGAAGCGTCAATTTTAGCAGGAGTGCCAAAAAGTATGCCTGCTTTATACCGAGCGGCTAAGCTCCAAAAGAAAGCGGCGAAAGTTGGTTTTGATTGGATGGATGTTGCACCAATTTGGATGAAGGTACAAGAGGAAATCGCTGAATTTATGACGGAAACAAAACAAAACAATATGGAGCGAGCCAATAAAGAATTTGGTGATGTTCTTTTTGCTTTTGTAAACTTAGCTCGTTTCTACAAAATTGATCCTGAGTTAGCTCTACAATCCACAAATGAAAAATTTTATAATCGCTTTTTATATATTGAAAAAAAGCTCCAAGAGCGAGGACTTACCTTCGAAGACGTAGATTTAGATTATTTAGATCAAATTTGGGAAGAAGCGAAGAAAATGTAGAATGTAAAATGTAGAATCAATTAAGCTTTGCTTCGAAGCACAGCCCAGAACATTCTGCATCCTACATTAAAAGAAAAAGGGAGGGTTTTAAATGAGATTAGATAAATTTTTAAAAGTATCGCGTTTAATTAAGCGTCGCACTTTAGCAAAAGAAGTTTCAGATCAAGGACGTATTTCGATTAATGGTATCGTAGCGAAAGCAAGCTCAACAGTTAAAATAGGCGATGAACTAAAGGTGCGATTCGGCCAAAAAATTGTTACTGTGAGAATTGATGACATAAAAGAAACGTCTAAAAAAGAAGAAGCAGGAAACATGTATACGATCGTAAGCGAAGAAGCAGTGAAAGAAATGTAGTCAAAGGAGCGACAAATGTCGCTCCTTTTTAATGTAAAATGAAAAATGGTTTCAGCACTGCTTCGAAGCGAAGCTTTAATAATTCTACATCCTACATTTTACATTCTACATCGTAATAGCTTGTTCTATTCTCAACCTCAACTACATAAATATAGCGTAAAAGAGGATTGAGGAGGAATTTTTGATGGAACAATACGAGTATAGTACCCAGATGGGAAGAGATAGAAAGGTTAAGGAACATAATATTACGATGCGTGGTAGGAAAAATTTAGATATTACAGGTGTAAAACAAGTAGAGAGCTTTGATAATGAAGAATTTTTATTAGAGACAGAGCTTGGTTTTTTAGCCATTAGAGGTCACAATCTTCATATGAAGAATTTAGATGTTGATCAGGGAGTAGTGTCCATCGAAGGAAAAATATATGACCTCGTATATTTAGATCAGCAACAAAATGACAAGTCTAAAGGATTCTTTGGGAAGTTATTCAAGTGAGCTTAACAGTTCAGTTACAAACAATGCTAGCAATGGTGGCTATGGGTGGATGGTTAGGGATAGCTATTGACACCTATAGCCGATTAATTCGAGGTCGTCATTGGAATAAATGGATTACAGTTATTAACGACAGTTTATTTTGGATTCTTCAAGGCCTTTTTGTATTTTTTGTGTTGTTACAAATTAATGAAGGTGAAATGAGGTTTTATATTTTACTAGCACTATTATGTGGATATTCATGCTACCGTGCACTTTTATATACTATTTATATAAAAGTTTTAGAAGCTATTATTCAAGGGACTATTAAGACCTATAAATTTATTAAGTCAGCAATCTTTATATTAGTCATAAATCCAACTAAAGAGATATTGAAGTTTTTATACAAGCTGTGTATGATGTTATTAAGCTTTTTAATTACAGTCATATTTTTCCTTTTGAAAGTGGTTTATACTCCGTTTTTATGGGTGTGTAAAGGAATTTGGCGTCTTATGCCGAAAGAAAAATTACAAAAATTTAAAAATAAACTAGGATTTTTCACAAAGATGAAGAACTATATAATGCGATGGTTTACAAAAAAAGGATCATAAAAAGGGTGAGGATCATGAAGAGCGCACAACAACGAAAAGTGAGAGAGCTGAACTCTCATTACATAGAACAGCATGAGACGCAAATGGAACAAAAGTCAAAAAGTAAAAAGGGTCTGGTTAGGCGCCTTAGTGCTTTGGGTGTATTTGTTGTATTTGTCATTGCTTTAACAGTAATTACCCTTCATTCGCAAAAAACGGTTCTCGGTGAAAAAATTGAGAAGAAGCAGTTACTTGACCAAGAATTAGCAAAATTAGAGCTAGTGGAAAGAGATTTGCGGGATGAAATAGAAAATTTGAACAATCTTAATTATATATCTGAGATTGCTAGAAGAGACTATTACTTATCTAAGCCGGGAGAAATTATCTTTAAAGTAACCCAATCTTCTTCAGATTGACACTTGTTTTTTGCTTAATGTATAATTAGAAAGTACTATAATCATGTTTTCAAGGAGGAGCATTTTTTTCATGTCAATCGAAGTAGGCAGCAAGTTACAAGGAAAGGTAACAGGCATCACCCATTTTGGAGCATTTATTGAGCTGCCAGGTGGTAATACTGGTCTGGTTCACATCAGTGAGGTAGCGGATAATTATGTAAAAGACATCAACGAGTTTCTAAAAGTTGGTGACGAAGTCGAGGTTAAAGTAATTGCAGTAGAGAAGGACGGTAAAATTGGGCTTTCAATTAGAAAAGCTAAAGAACGTCCACCAGAAGAACAACCTAGACCACAAAGACGCCCGCCACGTGATCGTGACCAACAAGAAAGACCAGGTGGTAACAAACAATATGGTTCTCGAAATAGCGGAAATAGAAATAACCAAGCTCGCCCATCCCTTTCTTTTGAGGATAAAATGAATCGCTTTTTAAAAGATAGTGAAGAAAACCTTTCTTCTTTAAAGCGTAACACGGAATCAAAACGTGGAGGTCGAGGTGCTAGACGAGGCTAACTTGCTGCAGTTGACAAGTTAATTGATTCACTCTATTTAACTATATATTATTAGCACCCTTTCAATTTGAAAGGGTGCTTTTTTCATTGTTTGAAAAAATTAAGAAAATGAAATTCAGTATTAAACATGTTTTTGTTTCCAAAATTCGCCTTTATAAAGGTTTTGCCAATATAATTCGAGACTGTTTTACAGGATATTAAATTAATAAGCTACCATTTAGTGGTATTTTGGCAAGCTTACTAGAAACAAGTCGAACACTTTTTTAGACATGCTCTGTTGTTTTGACAAAAATTGAAAGAAATATCTGTTTATAATAGAAACACGATAAATTAACGGGTGGTGTATATAATGTTTCGAAAAGTACTAAAAGTAGTGGAACCAATGAGGGGAATGGTACTGTCTGATACGACAGGGGCGGACAACCTTAAGGAAAGTGTTACTGATCGGATTGGAGGTATAGCTTCACTTGTATTTTATAAATGGGGATTTCTTATTTTTATTATTGGTTTCTTACTAGGTAGAGCAATGATCCTAACGGAAATGCTTCCTTTCATTTTACCGTTTTTTGCGACAATCTTTTTAATGAAGCGTGAGAAAGCTCCTGTTGCAATGTTAGCATTGATTGCTGGTGCTATTACAGTTATTCCTATTAATGGCGCCTATGCTTTTATTTCTATTTTAAGCTTTTTAGTTTTATACCGATTATTTAATAAATTATATGAAAACAAAGTGAAAATATTACCAATATTAGTTTTCAGTTCAGTTATAGCTACTAAAGTCTTTATGACCTACATGTTTGAAGGAACAGTTACAAGTTATGATTGGTTAGTATCAGCTGTTGAAGGCGGATTAAGTTTTATTTTAACAATGATTTTTATTCAAAGTGTTCCAATCATTACCGAGCGTAAGAGGAAACATTCATTAAAAAATGAAGAAATTATTTGTTTAATCATTCTGCTTGCCTCTATTATGACCGGGACGATTGGTTGGATTGTATACGGTTTGGCTGCTGAAAATATGTTAGCCCGCTATTTAGTGTTAATCTTCGCTTTTGTTGGTGGAGCGGCAATTGGGTCTACTGTAGGAGTTGTCACAGGGTTAATTTTAAGTTTAGCAAGTGTTGCAAGTCTCTATCAAATGAGTTTATTAGCTTTTTCTGGCCTTTTAGGAGGTTTATTAAAAGAAGGAAATAAGATTGGAGTAGGGGTTGGTTTATTAGTTGGTACCCTTCTTATCGGTTTATACGGTGATGGAAGCGGTCAAATATCAGTAACCGTTATGGAGTCTATAGTGGCAATAGCTGTGTTTATGGCGACACCTCGGACCTTAATTATGAGACTAGCAAAATATATTCCGGGTACAGCAGAGTACTGGAAAGAGCAACAGCAATACTTACGAAAATTCCGTGATGTAACGGCAGGGAAGGTTGAACAGTTCTCTACTTTATTTCAAACGTTATCAAATAGCTTTTCTAATGTAAATTTACCAAAGGACATCGAAGATCCAGAGCGAGAAGTCGATTACTTCTTAAGTAATGTAACGGAAAAAACATGTCAAATGTGCTTTAGAAAGCAGCAATGTTGGACAAAGAATTTCGATAAAACATATAACTACATGCAAGATATTATGGTTAGTTGTGAAGAAGATGAAAATGTTAATAAACGACTAAAAGCGGATTGGTCAAGATATTGCTTAAAGGCTGAAAAGGTGATCCATGTCATCCAGCATGAGTTAAATCAATACCAAGCAGGACAAAAATTAAAACGGCAGCTTCTTGAAAGCAGACGTCTCGTAGCAGATCAACTATTAGGTGTTTCTAAAGTGATGGGTGATTTTGCAAAAGAAATTCAAAAAGAGCGCGAAAATCTACAATTACAAGAAGAACAAATATTAGACGCTCTCCGTGATGCGGGTGTTGATATCGGTCACGTCGAAATATTTCAACTAGATGAAGGAAATGTAGATATTGAGATTAGTGTTCCTACAAATCAACACGGTGAATGCGAAAAAATTATTGCACCGATGCTATCACATATTTTAGAAGAACAAATTGTCGTGAAGAAGATTGAGACAAGCTATTATCCTAATGGTCACACAAATGTTTCCTTTGGATCTGCAAAGCAGTATGTCATTGAGACAGGAATTGCTACAGTCGCAAAGGGTGGAGCTTGGATTTCAGGGGATAGTTATTCAACGATGGAAATTGGTGCTGGTAAATATGCTGTTGCGATTAGTGATGGGATGGGGAATGGTGAAAGAGCTCATTTAGAAAGTAATGAAACACTGCAATTACTACAAAATATCTTACAATCTGGGATTGAAGAAACAGTAGCAATAAAATCGATAAATTCAGTACTGGCTTTACGTTCAACGGACGAGATTTTCTCAACTTTAGATTTGGCGATGATTGACTTACAAGATGCATCAGCAAAATTCTTGAAAATTGGCTCAACCCCTAGCTTTATTAAAAGAGGAGAGAAAGTATTTATGATAGAGGCTAGCAATCTTCCAATGGGGATCATTAATGAGTTTGATGTAGATGTTGTAAGCGAGCAATTAAAAGCTGGAGATCTATTAATTATGATGAGTGATGGTATTTTTGACGGCCCTAAACATGTGGAAAATAGTGAAGCTTGGATTAAACGAATTATTAAAGAAATAAAGGCTGAAGAGCCACAGGCAGTTGCAGATATCATTATCGAACAAGTCATTCGTACAGGTGATAACCGGATCGAAGACGATATGACAGTTGTTGTCGCTGAAGTAAAAAGAAACCTACCAAAGTGGGCAACAATCCCAATGTACCAAACAAGCGCTTTGAGGAGGAAGAAAGCGCAATAGAAATGTAGAATGTAGAATTTAAAATGTAGAATGCTGTAAGCAAAGCTTCGAAGGTTTGCTAGCAAACTCATTCTACATTCTACTTTTTACATTTTCATAGTATATTCCCTTTCAAAATAGTGAATGATGGTAACATTCATAAAAATTGGAGGGGAATTTACTATTATGGGAAAAGGTACTTTAAAGCAAATTTTATTATTAACTGACGGTTGTTCTAATCAAGGTGAGGATCCAATTGCAATTGCAGCATTAGCAAAAGAAGAAGGAATTACAGTAAATGTGATTGGTGTAGTAGAAGATGATCGGATAAGCGAGCAAGGGATTGAAGAAATTAAGTCAATTGCTCTATCAGGTGGAGGAATAAGCCAAGTTGTCTATGCACAGCAACTAGCAAAGACGGTTCAAATGGTCACTCGCAAAGCCATGACACAAACAATTCACGGTGTAGTTAATAGAGAGCTAACGCAAATACTAGGAAAAGATCAAGATATAGAAGATTTACCTCCAGAGAAGCGCGGACAAGTGATGGAAGTTGTTGATGAACTTGGTGAAACGATGGACCTTGAACTGTTAATTTTAGTAGATACAAGTGCTAGTATGAAAAATAAACTAGCAATGGTACAAGAGGCGTTAACAGATTTATCTATTAGTTTAAATTCTAGATTGGGATCTAATAAGTTTTCATTATACTCATTTCCAGGGAAACGAAAAGAAGTGGATAAATTATTAAATTGGACACCAAAAATAGAATCATTAACAGGAGTACTTCATAAATTAGCTTCAGGAGGAATTACACCAACAGGCCCTGCCTTACAAGTTGCGATTTCAATGTTCCCACGAAAGAGTAAAAGGAGTCTGTTAGCTGATGAGTATCAAGAAGAGTCAAGTATGTAATCTACCTCCTGAAACTAAACTCATTGGTAAGTGGCATAAACGTCCATATAAAATAGTAAGAGAGTTAGGGAATGGCGCTACTGGTACTGTCTATTTGGCTCAAGCACCTGGGGGTTTAGTAGCGGTAAAAATGGGGTTAAATAGTATGGCAATTACCTCAGAGGTAAACGTCCTCAAGCATTTTTCCAAGGTCCAAGGACAAGTCCTTGGGCCTTCCTTAATTGATGTAGATGATTGGGTAACACCTGAAGGTACCATTCCTTTTTATGCAATGGAATATTTAAAGGGGCAAGATCTGTTCAAGTTTGTCTCAGGTAAAGGCAGCGAATGGATCGGTATCTTAATGGTGCAGTTATTAGGCGATCTCGATCGTCTCCATCAAGCTGGGTGGGTTTTTGGTGATTTAAAACCTGATAATTTAATAATTGTCGGACCGCCTGCAAGAATTCGTTGGCTAGATGTTGGTGGGACAACTCTACTCGGAAGGTCTATTAAGGAATATACAGAGTTTTACGATCGTGGATATTGGGGATTAGGTACAAGGAGGGCAGAACCTACCTATGATTTGTTTGCAGTTGCGATGATCATTATTAATATTTGTTACCAAAATCGTTTTGAGAAAAACGGAGAGGGGATAAAACAACTAAGAGATCGAATTCAGCGTAAGCCAATTTTAAAGCAATATGAGACGATTTTGCTTAATGCACTACAGGGAAAGTATCCCAATGCTCAACTCATGAAAAAAGACGTCGTTGAATCGATCAGTAGATCAAAACATTCAATCGTTCAAACCAATAAAAAGCAACCAAGTGTTAAAAAACAAAATCAAAAACAAAAACAAATAGGAAAAGAAAAGTCATCAGGGATTATGGAAACATTTCTATTTGCCTCTTTCCTTCTATTAGCATATATCCTATACTTATTTGGACAAATGATGTAGATAACAATTATGAATTGTGAATTATGAATGCTGAATTTTTGTTAGAAAAGCTCCGAAGCTTTACTCTAAACAATTCATAATTCATAATTCGACATTCACAATTGCGCTTTAGAGGGGAGGTTTAAAATGGGCAAGGCAGATCAAATGATGGACATATGTTTGCTGGCTGGGGAGATTATGCTTACATATGGAGCCGAAACATATCGTGTTGAAGAAACTCTAGAGCGGATGGCCAAAGCAGCGGGGTTAAAAAATGTTCATAGCTTTGTGACAACTACTGGAATTTTTCTATCTTTTGAGGAAGATGGTAAAGGTGACATTATGCAAATGATACGTGTTGATGATCGTTACCATGATTTGAATAAGGTAACCCTTGTTAACCAAGTATCTCGAGAGTTTGTAATGGGTGCGGTAACAGCTGAGGAAGCTTATGAAAAACTTAGAAAAATTATTTTATCACCAATGAACTATCCTATCTGGCTTATCCATTTTGCTTCTGGTATAGCTGGGGGTGCTTTTTCTTACCTTTTTGGGGGTGGTGTGAAAGATACGATTCCTGCTTTTATAGCGGGTGTAACAGCTAGTATTCTTCTAGTCGAAGTTGAACGGTATTTAAGGGTTAAATTTTTCGCTGAGTTTATTGCTGCATTTACAGGAGGCGCAGTAGCGATTGCTCTTGTTTATTTCGGACTCGGTTCGAATATAAATCAAATTATTATTGGTACTCTAATGCCATTGGTACCTGGTGTGCCATTAACAAATGCAGTAAGGGATTTAATGAGTGGAGATCTTGTTGCAGGTGTTAGTCGTGGGGCTGAGGCAACGATATCATCATTATCTATTGCCACAGGAATTGCGTTAGCGATAACCTTATTTACTTAAAACTCAAGGTGGTTAACTATGATTATTGAACTTATTGTCTGTTTTATAGCTACAATTTCATTTGGTGTTATCTTTAGTGTGCCAAGAAACTCTTTGCTCCTTGGTGGTGGAATAGGAACGCTCGCATGGGGGATTTTTCGCCTTCTTCCTGAATTCGGTATGACTTCAATTTTTGCGACGAGTATTGCTTCCGTAACAGCTGCGACGCTTGCTCATTTTTTTGCTAGAAGATTACGAATTCCAGCAACAGCATTTACGATCCCAGGCATCATTCCATTAGTACCAGGGAGTAAAGCGTATTATACGATGTTAGCTTTTGTTGAAAGTGATTATATAGGCGGTCTTGAACTAGGAATTGAAACGATGCTTCAAGCTGGGGCAATTGCTGCAGGAATTGTGTTTGCATTAGCAATATTCTCTTTTGGAAAGGGGATTGGTCACCGTTATGAGGCAGGTCGTTAATTCCTTTATTAAGAAGCATTCCCTTTTGCCTAGCGGAGTAACAGTTGTTGTTGGAGTCTCTGGTGGACCCGATTCCTTAGCTCTTCTTCACTTTGTTAAAGAAAAGGAAAAACAGTTGAAGTTAAAAGTTATCGCAGCTCACGTAGATCATATGCTCCGCGGAGATGAATCCGCAGAGGATTACATCTTTGTAGAAAATTTTTGTAGAAAAGAAGGTATTCTTTTTGAAGGGGTCAAAATAAACGTGAGACAATACCAAATAGAGCATCAACTAAGTTCTCAAGTAGCAGCGAGAGAATGTCGGTATCGTTTTTTTGCAGATGTTATGAAGAAACATCAGGGCCACATACTTGCGTTAGCTCACCATGGGGATGATCAAGTGGAGACAATGATTATGCGACAAATCAGAGGGGCACAAGGGACTGGATTAGCCGGAATTCCAGTAAAGCGTTCTTTTAGCGAAGGGGTGATTATTCGTCCATTTCTTTGTTTGTCAAAGGAAGAAATTAATCACTATTGCCAAATGAATAACTTAATTCCTCGAATAGATAAAAGTAACTTTACTTCTAAATACATGCGAAATCGGATTAGAAACGAAATTTTGCCGATCTTAAAGAGGGAAAATCCATCTGTTCATTTAAGGTTTCAACAACAAAGTGAATTAATGTTAGACGACGAGCACTTTTTAGAACGATTGACCGAACAAGAGATGAACAAAGTAATTATCACTAAAGAAGCGAAAAGAGTCGTTCTATCGATTTCTAAACTTATTCATACTCCTATCCCTTTACAAAGAAGAGGCTTTCAACTAATATTAAACTATCTTTATGAGGGGAACGTTCCAGAAATTACCACTGTACATATTGAACAATTTTTGTTGCTCTTAAAAAATGATCGTCCTTCAGGGGCATTAGATTTACCAAGTGGTTTAAAGGTATGGAAATCGTATGATCAATGTGTTCTGTCTTTTGAAAGCGAAAAAGATGCTAAAGGTTATGAATGTCAATTACCGTTACGAGGGATTGTTACTTTTAAAAAGGGTAAGATAATTGGAGAAGTATTTAACTCGTTGCCGGATCATCTTCAATTAAATAAAAACGTAATTATTTGTGATCTTGAGAAATTAACGGTACCTTTATTAGTAAGAACTCGTCTTCAAGGTGATTGCATGTCTCTACAAGGCATGAGAGGTACAAAAAAGATAAAAGAGCTTTTTATTAATAAAAAAATTCATCGTAGCGATCGTGATAACTGGCCGATTGTAGTGAATGGAGATGGAGAAATTCTTTGGGTTCCAGGATTAAGAAGATCTAAGCTTGCTCTTCCTAGTGTTGATACAAGGGAATTTTTGGTGTTATATTATAAAGATGTTCACAGCTAGGAAAAACTACATAATGAATGACAATTATTTTTTTTCGATAATTTAAATGAAATAAGAATGATTATTTTTTTTAGTTATACATTATTTTTAGGGGGTTATTTTTAAGTCATGATGAGAGACGAAATTAAAGAGGTATTATTCTCAGAAGAGGAAATTCAAACAAAAATTAGAGAACTAGGTGCAACGATTTCTGAGGAATATCAAGATCGCTTTCCTCTCGTAATTGGTGTGTTAAAAGGTGCAATGCCATTTATGAGTGACCTAATAAAACGAGTCGATGTTCATTTAGAGGTAGATTTTATGGACGTGTCTAGTTATGGTAATGAAATGGTTTCTTCTGGAGAAGTTAAGATTATTAAAGATTTAAACACTTCTGTAGAAGGAAGAGACGTATTAATTATTGAGGACATTATCGATAGCGGATTAACACTAAATTATTTAGTTGATTTATTCCACTATAGAAAAGCAAAAACAGTCAAGATTGTCACATTATTGGATAAGCCTGAAGGACGTAAAGTAGATCTTAAACCTGATTTAACTGGTTTTATTGTGCCTGATGAATTTGTCGTTGGTTATGGGTTAGATTATGCAGAGCGTTACCGGAACTTACCGTATATCGGTATTTTAAAGCCGGAGATTTATCAAGGTTAATTAATTGTGAATAAGAATACATTTGTGATACTATAATTTAAGCTTTATTTGCCAGTGGGAGGAGGTAAAGGATGAATCGAATATTTCGAAATACAGTCTTTTATTTATTAATCTTTTTAGTAATTGTTGGTATCGTTAGCTTCTTTAATGGGCCACAAACAGAGACGAAGGAAATGACGTACGGTGAGTTTCAAACACATTTAGAACGAGGTGAAGTTGGCCCAAGTTCAATGCAACCAGTACGGGATGTATATGTAATACGTGGTCAGCTTAAAACAATGGCTGAAGATGAATCATTTGTAGTCAATGTTCCTAGATCCGATATCGCCCTTGTCGATATTTTAGAGTCAGCTAAAAGAGGTGGCATTGACTTAAAAGTTTTAGAAGCCGAGCAAACAAGTGGTTGGGTGACTTTCTTCACGTCAATTATTCCTTTTGTGATTATCTTTATCTTATTCTTTTTCCTTTTAAGTCAAGCACAAGGTGGCGGAAGCCGTGTTATGAACTTTGGGAAAAGTAAAGCAAAGCTTTATGATGATAAGAAAAAAGCAAAGTTTAGAGATGTAGCAGGTGCTGATGAAGAGAAGCAAGAGCTTGTAGAGGTTGTTGAGTTCTTGAAAGATCCTCGTAAGTTTGCTGCAATTGGAGCAAGAATTCCTAAAGGAGTTCTATTAGTAGGTCCTCCAGGTACAGGTAAAACGTTGCTAGCTCGTGCTGTTGCTGGTGAAGCAGGTACGCCATTCTTCTCAATTAGTGGTTCAGACTTTGTTGAGATGTTTGTTGGGGTCGGTGCATCACGTGTACGTGACTTATTTGAAAATGCTAAGAAGAATGCACCTTGTATCATATTCATTGATGAAATTGATGCTGTTGGTCGTCAGCGTGGTGCCGGCCTTGGTGGTGGGCATGACGAACGTGAACAAACCTTAAACCAACTCCTAGTTGAAATGGATGGGTTTGGAGTTAATGAAGGTATTATTATCATAGCAGCGACAAACCGTGCTGATATTTTAGATCCTGCATTACTTCGTCCAGGGCGATTTGACCGTCAAATTTTAGTAGGGCGTCCAGACGTTAAAGGTCGTGAAGCTGTACTTGAAGTACATGCTCGCAATAAACCTTTAGAAGATGATGTTAATTTAAAAACCATTGCTACTCGTACACCAGGGTTTTCTGGTGCAGATTTAGAAAATTTATTAAACGAAGCGGCTTTAGTTGCTGCTCGTCGTAATAAAACGAAAGTTGATATGAATGACATTGAAGAAGCAATTGATCGCGTAATTGCTGGTCCGGCTAAGAAAAGCAAAGTTATTTCTGAAAAAGAGAAGAACATCGTTGCTTACCATGAAGCTGGTCATACAGTAGTAGGTGTGAAACTAGAAAGTGCTGATTTGGTTCATAAAGTAACAATCGTACCTCGTGGTCAAGCTGGTGGTTATGCCGTTATGCTTCCAAAAGAAGATCGTTATTTCATGACGAAACCAGAACTTCTAGATAAAATTGTTGGTTTATTAGGTGGCCGTGTTGCCGAGGAAATAATTTTCGGAGAAGTTAGTACTGGTGCTCATAACGATTTCCAACGGGCGACAAGTATTGCTCGTAAGATGGTTACTGAATATGGTATGAGTGATAAGTTAGGCCCGATGCAATTCGGTTCAGCTCAAGGTGGGAATGTTTTCCTTGGTCGTGATATAAATAATGAGCAAAACTATAGTGATGCCATTGCTTACGAAATTGACCAAGAAATGCAACGTATCATTAAGGAAAGCTATGAACGTTGTCGCGTAATCTTACTAGAAAATAAGGATAAGCTTGAACTAATTGCGCAAACGTTACTAGAAATAGAAACGTTAGATGCAGAACAAATTAAAGGTTTAATGACGGAGGGTAAGCTTCCAGAAAATCATCATTCTAATAAAGTCGAAGAAACTGCTCCTGAAGGCGACGTGAAAGTGAATATTAACGCTAAGAAAGACGATACAAAACCTTCAGATGCTCCTCTAAAACAATCTGACGAAGAAGTTCTTCTTCCAGAAACTAAGGAAGATAAGTCCGAAGATGATAATAAAAAAGAGTAACTTGTAAAAGGTGTCTTAAAAAAGACGCCTTTTTTTCACATTATCTGATCAGCAAATGATTTAGGTTGTGGTTTTGAACTTTCAAGAACTCTTACTGTGAAAAATCTTTATTAATAAGGTAAAATAGAAAAGATAATGAAAACGCTGTTTTTGTTATTCATATTTTAAAGAGAACTATTTATACTTAAGTGGTGTAAATACAATACCTAAAAAGTTGGTGACATTAATGATATTTGTTTTAGATGTGGGGAATACAAACATTGTTTTAGGTGTATACGATGGCGATGAGCTAAAGTACCATTGGCGTATTGGTACGAATCGTCAAAAGACTGAAGATGAATACGGCATGATCATTAAACAACTCTTCGCTCACGAAGGTCTAAGTACAACTGAAATAGATGGAATTATTATTTCCTCTGTTGTACCTCCAATTATGTATGCACTAGAGAGTATGTGTAAAAAGTATTTCTCAATTACACCAATGGTTATTGGGCCAGGAATTAAAACAGGCTTAAATATAAAGTATGATAACCCAAAAGAAGTTGGTGCCGATCGAATTGTAAACGCTGTGGCAGCTATTGACTTATATGGTGGGCCTCTTGTCATTGTTGATTTTGGAACTGCAACTACATACTGTTATATCAACGAGGAAAAACAATATATGGGTGGGGCAATTGCGCCTGGGATTGGCATTTCGACAGAGGCTCTTTATACTCGTGCTTCTAAATTACCTAGAATTGAAATTGTTAAGCCAAAGAATATTATTGGTAAAAATACGGTTAGTGCGATGCAAGCGGGTATTTTATATGGTTATGTTGGACAAGTTGATGGTATCGTATCTCGTATGAAAGAACAAGCCAATGGAAATCCTAAGGTGATTGCAACCGGAGGACTTGCACCATTAATTGCCAATGAATCTAAAATGGTAGATGTTGTAGAACCGTTTTTAACACTTAAAGGTTTAAAAATGATTTATCTAAAAAATAAAGAGTAAAAGAAAAGAGGATGTTTCATACGGGCGTCATCACCACGATCATATGTGGAGTCATGCCACCATGATTCAGCCTCTTCATTTTTAATAATTTGTCATACATTAAATAAAGAAAACCATGCTATCGACTTTCATTACCTGCACGTTGTCATAGCAAAAAGGTTTAAATATTATAAAGGTGGGAAAGTAATGTCGGATTACTTAGTTAAAGCGATAGGATTTGAAGGAAAAGTTAGAGCTTATGCCATAAAAACAACAGAAATGGTTGGCGAAGCGGTTAGACGTCATGAAACTTGGCCTACAGCATCTGCAGCTCTAGGAAGAGCAATGACCGCATCGACAATGATGGCAGCTATGTTAAAGGGCGATGAAAAGTTAACTGTAAAAATTGAAGGTGGCGGTCCAATCGGTGCAATCATCGTTGATAGTAATGCCAAAGGTGAAACGAGGGGTTATGTTGGTAATCCTAAAGTAGATTTTGATTTAAATGCTCAGGGTAAGCTTGATGTTGCCCGAGCAGTTGGTAAAGATGGCTTATTAGCCGTTGTCAAAGACATAGGTATGCGTGATCACTTTACAGGGAGTGTTCCACTTATTTCTGGTGAACTTGGTGAAGATTTTACTTACTATTTTGCATCCTCGGAACAGACCCCAGCATCAGTCGGGGTAGGTGTATTAGTAAATCCTGATGGTACAATTCTTGCTTCTGGTGGCTTTATCATTCAATTAATGCCCGGGGCTGATGATGAGACGATTACATTTATTGAAAATAGACTTGGAACATTACCTCCAGTTTCCAAGCTGATTGAAGCGGGTATGCCACCTGAAGAACTGATTCTTGCTCTATTAGGTGATGATAATGTAAAAATACTTGATAAGATGGACGTCGTGTTTAAATGTACTTGCTCTAAAGAAAGAATATCTCAAGCATTATTTAGTTTAGGGAAAGCGGAACTTACAGACATTATTGAATCCGAAGGTGGCGCTGAGACTGAGTGCCATTTCTGTAATGAGAAATATCATTTTACTAAGGCGGAACTTGAAGAGTTAAGGGATGAAGCGAAATAAGTTTTAATTTTTAAACATTAAACTAATTTTGTTATGGCATTTTTTACAAAAAAACCTATTGACAGTTTCTAAATCGTCTGATAAATTAATAGTAATTAAACCAATGAATTTACTCGGCATTAATAAAAAAGCTTCGGGGAGGATTTTAATTATGAAAGTAGCAAACTCAATTATTGATTTAATCGGTCAAACACCTTTAGTGAAACTTAATCGTCTTGTATCAGATGATCATGCTGATATTTATTTAAAACTTGAATATATGAACCCAGGAAGTAGTGTAAAAGATCGTATCGCACTAGCGATGGTTGAAACAGCTGAAAAAGATGGCAGACTGAAAACTGGAGATACCATTATTGAGCCAACTAGTGGTAACACGGGAATCGGTTTAGCGATGGTTGCTGCTGCTAAAGGATATCGCTCTATTTTAGTAATGCCAGAAACAATGAGTTTAGAGCGCCGTAACCTACTTCGTGCTTATGGAGCTGAACTAGTTCTAACTCCAGGTCCAGAAGGAATGGGTGGGGCTATCCGTAAAGCAACTGAATTAGCGAAGGAAAATGGTTATTTCATGCCGCAACAATTTGAAAATGAAGCAAACCCTGAAGTACATCGTTTAACAACAGGTAGAGAGCTTTTAGAACAAGTAGGAGATCAGTTAGATGGCTTCGTTTCAGGAATTGGAACAGGTGGAACAATTACTGGTGCTGGTGGAGTTTTAAAAGAAAAATTCCCTAACTTACACATAGCTGCTGTTGAACCTACGGATTCGCCAGTGTTATCTGGTGGTAAACCGGGCCCTCATAAAATTCAAGGTATCGGGGCGGGTTTTGTTCCAGATATACTAAATAAAGAAATTTACGATGAAGTAATCCAAATTACGACGGAAGAAGCTTTTGAGTATGCACGTCGTGCTGCTAAAGAAGAAGGAATTCTAGGTGGTATTTCATCTGGAGCGGCTATTGCTGCAGCTTTGAAAGTAGCTAAGAAGTTAGGTAAAGGTAAGAAGGTTGTTGCAATCATTCCGAGTAATGGTGAAAGATATTTAAGTACTCCATTGTACCAATTTGAAGATTAATTATGTTTAAAGCAGCCAACTAGGCTGCTTTTTGTTTTCATTCTTTAGATAGGCTTTGAATACTTACTACTTTCAGTCTGTTTCAAATTAATGATAAAATAAAATGGACAGAGAAAGACTAATAAAAAGTTTCATGTGGAGTGTGAGCATTATTTTGGGACAATCCGTATCAAATCAAATCATTCATCGCTTTCCGATTGGTAGGTCTATAAATGCAAAAGGCTTTGACTGGTTTGCTAAATATAAAGAACTTGCACAAGGTAAAAAGCATCATATTCTTTTAGAAAGTGGTCGTGGCGGCAATTATAGTATAATCGGTCTTGATCCTTGGGCGATTTTAACTGGGAAAAATCAAGAGTTAGCTATTACTACTAACAATGAAACATTACTAAAAAACGGCCCGCTTCTTTCATCAATGAAAGAATGGATGAGTGTTTATCAAACTGAAACAGACAATGATTTACCTGAATTTCAAGGTGGGGCAGTGGGGTTTATTAGTTATGATCTTATAAGACAAATTGAAGAACTTCCGACTTTAAGTGAGGATGACTTGAATACAGAAGATCTATATTTTTTATTATTTGATGATGTATTCGTATACGATCATAAAAAAGAGCTCTTTTGGCTTATAACTCATTATCAAGAAAATCAAAAAGAAGAGGCACAAAAAAGATTAGATGAGCTAGAAATGCTTTGGACAAGTCCAATTAAGGAACAACGTTGGGATTATGATGATATAGAGGAAAAAGACTATTGGCAGGCGTCTCTTTCTGAAGAAAAATTTAAAGAAGCGATCACAAAGGTTCAGAACTATATTGCCAATGGTGATGTGTTTCAAGTAAATTTATCTGTGCGTCAAGCAAAAAAATTGCAGACAGATCCGCTTCATATTTACGAAAAGCTAAGAGAAATTAATCCGTCTCCATATATGTCCTATTTTCAAACACCTAACTTCCAATTAGTAAGTGCTTCCCCGGAATTGTTAGTAAAAAAGCAAGGAGAAGATATCAGTACTCGTCCAATTGCTGGGACAAGATCTAGGGGTAAAGATGAAATAGAAGATGAACAATTGGCTCGAACACTCATTGAAAATGAAAAAGAAAAAGCAGAACATGTGATGCTCGTTGATCTAGAAAGAAACGATCTTGGAAGAGTAAGTCGTTTCGGAACTGTAGAAGTTAATGAATTAATGGTGATCGAGAAATATTCCCATGTCATGCATATTGTTTCTAATGTGCGTGGAAAGCTTGATCCGGCATATGATTTATATGATGTCATTGAAGCAACTTTTCCTGGTGGGACAATTACTGGGGCACCGAAAGTGAGAACAATGGAAATTATCGAAGAGCTTGAACCAGTGCGTCGTGGTTTATATACTGGCTCTATCGGCTGGATCGGTTATAATGGTAATATGGAATTAAACATTGCCATTAGAACAATGGTGGCGAAAAATGGTTATGCTTATGTTCAAGCTGGTGCAGGGATCGTCATTGATTCAAATCCAGAAGCTGAATATAAGGAGTCTTTGAAAAAAGCAATGGCATTATGGAAAGCAAAAGAGCTGAGCGAAGCAGAGAAAAGTAAAGTGAAGAGCTGAGGAGGAACATAGATGATCTTAATGATTGATAATTACGATTCTTTTACGTATAATCTTGTCCAGTATTTAGGTGAAATGGGTCATGAACTAGTGGTAAGAAGAAACGATAAAATTACCATTGCAGAGATTGAGGAATTAAATCCAAAATATTTAATGATTTCACCTGGGCCATGTAGTCCGAATGAGGCGGGCATCAGTATGGAAGCAATTAAACATTTCGCTGGAAAAATCCCAATTTTCGGTGTTTGCTTAGGACATCAATCAATTGCTCAAGTTTTTGGTGGTGATGTTGTTCGAGCGGACCGTCTTATGCATGGGAAAACATCAAAAATGTCCCATGATCAAAAAACTATTTTTGAAGGGATGCCTTCGCCTTTTACTGCAACGAGATACCATTCTTTAATAGTAAAAAGAGAAACACTTCCTAATTGCTTTGAAATATCAGCAGAGACGGTTGCAGGTGAGATCATGGCAATACGTCATAAGGAACTTCCAATAGAGGGAGTTCAATTTCATCCAGAATCGATTATGACTGTTGAAGGAAAGAAATTATTAAAAAATTTCATTGAATATTACTCGAGGTAAACTAAATGTATATCTATCAAAATGGAGAGTTTGTGTTAGAAACAAAAGCAAGAATTTCTCCCTTTGACCATGGTTTTTTATATGGACTTGGTGTATTTGAAACATTTCGTATTTATGATGGTCATCCATTTTTATTGGATGACCATTTTCAGCGACTAGCTGTTAGTTTGAAAGAGCTAAACATTCTGTTCGATTTAAAGAAAGATGACTTTTTGGAGATTATTACTAGCTTATTAAAGTTGAATAAGCTAAACAATGCATATATAAGATTTAATATTTCTGCAGGTGAAGCACCTATTGGTTTGCAAACGGAAGCCTATACAAAGCCAAATGTCATTATTTTTATAAAACCATTGGTGACACCATTAGTACGAACGAAAAAGGCTACTTTTTTACAAACGGTCAGAAACACTCCAGAAGGTTTTGAACGTTTAAAGTCCCATCATTATTTAAATAGCATTTTGGGAAAACGTGAAGTGCCAGATATGAATACTGAAGGGGTTTTCTTAACAAATGATGGCTATGTGGCTGAGGGTGTTGTTTCAAATATTTTTTGGGTGAAAAATGGACAAGTGTATTCGCCGGCAATTAAGACTGGCATTTTGAACGGAATCACAAGACAATTTGTTATTGAGTTATTGAAAAAAAATGAAGTAGCTTTTAACGAAGGGTATTATTTACCTCAGGATGTATTAGATGCTGATGAAGTTTTTATTACAAACTCTATTCAAGAGATCGTATCTATTTCTATGTTAAATGAGGTTGAGTATTCATCTGAAGGCAAAGTAACTCATTTTTTACAAAAATTATATGATGACTTTAAAAGCCAACGTCTATGGTCAATGAAGCAATTATAGGAGGGAATGGTTTCATGCAAACAACAAAGCTAATTAAGTTTGGTATGCACGACTTGGATATTTCAAAGAAAACCTTAATTATGGGTATTCTAAATATAACTCCAGATTCTTTTTCGGATGGCGGCAAGTATAATGAGCTAGACGTAGCTGTTTCAAGAGCGATAAAGATGGTTGAAGAAGGTGCTGATATTATTGATATCGGTGGTGAATCAACGCGGCCTGGTGCACAGAAGGTGAATCAGGAAGAAGAGCTAGAGCGTGTAATTCCAATTATTCAGGCTGTCTCAAATGTAGTAGATATACCTATATCAATTGATACGTATAAGTACGAGGTGGCTAGACAAGCCATAGAAGCGGGGGCGTCGATTATTAATGACGTATGGGGAGCAAAAGCTGAGCCGAAAATAGCAGAGCTATCTGCTACCTATAGGCTACCGATTGTTTTAACTCATAATCGCATAGACAGAAACTATACGAATTTAATGGATGACGTGATTTCTGACTTAAAAGCAAGTATCGCAATTTGTGAACTAGCGGGTGTTGAAGATGATAAAATTATTTTAGACCCCGGAATTGGCTTTGCTAAGGGCTACGAGCAAAATATTGAGGTTATGCAAAATTTAGATAAAATTGCAGCTTTAGGCTACCCAGTACTGTTAGGTACTTCAAGAAAATCAATGGTCGGAGCTGCCTTGAATTTACCACCAGAAGATCGCCTGGATGGAACTCAAGCTACTGTTTGTTACGGAATTACAAAAGGATGTCATATTATGCGTGTTCATGATGTCTTACAAGTTTCTAGAGCAGCCCAAATGATGGATGTATTAATTGGGAGAAGGGAAATTGAAAATGGATAAAATCTTCTTAAATCAGTTAGAATTTTACGGCTATCATGGGGTGTTTCCGGAAGAAACAAAATTAGGACAACGCTTTCTAGCTGACGTAGTATTGGAAACTAACTTGAAAGAAGCAGGACAAACAGACGATTTAACTAAAACCATTAATTATGCAGAGATATATCAGGCTGTTAAACAAGTTGTTGAAGGAACTCCGCTAAAACTAGTGGAAGCGGTAGCAGAAAAAGTCGCTGAAAATATTTTAAGTCGCTTTCCGTTAGTTACTAGTTGTACAATAAAGCTAATTAAGCCTAATCCCCCTATTGCAGGGCATTATCATTCTGTAGCTGTTGAAATTGTGAGAAGCCAGAATGGATAATGGTAACACAGTTTTTATTTCATTAGGGTCTAATATGGGAAATCGACTTGAGTTTTTGAAATTCGGTGTAAAGTGTTTAGATGAGAATGTAAATATATCCATTAAAAGATATTCTTCGATCTATGAGACAGCACCGGTAGGTTTATTAGATCAAGCTGATTTTTTTAATATGGTTGTTGAGATAGAGACTTTCTTAACACCTCTAGAGCTTTTAAAATATACCCAAGAAGTGCAAAAAAAAGCAGGACGAAAATTTAATATCCGCTGGGGACCGCGAACATTAGATCTTGACATTTTGATGTATAATCAAGAAAATATTGAGATGGACGTATTAACTGTTCCACACCCACGGATGTATGAGAGAGGTTTTGTCATAATCCCATTAAGGGAAATTGCTCCAAGTCTCTACTTCAGCTCTGTGAAAAAAACAATCCAGCAGGTGTATCAAGAATTATTAGATAAAGAAGGTGTTCGGTTATGGAAGAATCCATTTGGGGAAGAAGAATTAGGGCATTTCGAAAACTAAAAGGCTATACTCAAGAACAACTTGCTACAGAGTTAGGAGTTTCGGTATCAGTGTTAGGAGAAATCGAACGTGGAAATCGGATCCCTTCTGAAGATATGATTAACCAAATATCCTTAGTTTTAAATGTTGCTAAAGAAGATTTAAATTCAATAAATTAGCTTGCGAGGTGGCATACATGTTAAAAATAGGTGACGTCGCCATGAAAAACCCTGTTGTACTAGCACCTATGGCTGGTGTATGTAACCCAGCGTTTCGATTAATTGCCAAAGAATTTGGTGCAGGTCTAGTATGTGCAGAGATGGTTAGTGACAAGGCGATTTTATATAAGAATGAAAAATCGTTAAAAATGCTTTTTGTAGATGAACGAGAAAAGCCATTAAGCCTTCAAATTTTTGGTGGTGATAAAAAGACATTAGTGGAAGCTGCCAAAGTAGTCGATGAACAAACAAATGCAGATATTATTGATATAAATATGGGATGCCCAGTACCGAAAATTACAAAATGTGATGCCGGAGCAAAGTGGCTCTTAGATCCAGATAAAATCTATGAGATGGTTGCAGCTGTTGTTGATGTCGTTAAAAAACCTGTTACAGTTAAAATGCGCATGGGTTGGGATGAGCAGCATATTTATGCGGTTCGAAATGCCCAAGCCGTTGAACGAGCAGGCGGTAAGGCAGTTGCTGTTCACGGTAGAACTCGCGTGCAAATGTACGAAGGAACTGCGGATTGGGATATTATTAGGCAAGTAAAAGAAGCGGTGAATATTCCGGTTATCGGGAATGGTGACGTTAAAACCCCCCAAGATGCTAAACGTTTACTAGAAACAACTGGTGCTGATGGTGTAATGATTGGAAGAGCAGCATTAGGTAATCCGTGGATGTTATACAGAACAGTACAATTCTTAGAAACAGGTGAACTAGCACCAGAACCAGTGCTTAGAGAAAAAATTGATGTGTGTATTCTTCATTTAGATCGACTTATTGATTTAAAGGGTGAGAATGTAGCTGTTCGTGAGATGAGAAAACATGTTGCCTGGTATATTAAAGGAATAAAAGGTGCATCTAAAATTAAGGATCAAGTAAATCAATTTGATTCAAGAAATGTAATTAAAGAAGTTTTATATAGCTTTGTAGAAGAGATAGAAGCATTGGAACTGGTAGCTAAGTGATTTGACAATCTACCTTATGTAACCTATAATACCTCTGTAATTAGTAACTGCCAGCAAGACGCTGGCAGTTTTCTTATACTTAAAAATGTTTACCTATTTAATGATAAAATATCTTTAGAGCAACCCATTCTATCACTTAGGTGAATTTAAATACATTATACATTCAGTAGGAAATGGACATACAAGATGATAAACCATTAATACATACAAAAAAGACCTCTTTTGAAAAACTTTTAGGAGATGAGATAAATGACAAATGAATTAGAATTAAATGACCAGTTGCGCGTACGGAGAGAAAAGCTGAAAACTCTATTCAATGAAGGATTAGACCCTTTTGGTAAAAGGTTTGAGCGAACTTTTACAGCTGGGGCGATGGAGGCTGAGTTTGAACAATTATCTAAAGAAGACTTAGAAGCAAAGGAAGTCGAAGTAACTCTCGCTGGTCGTATTATGACTAAAAGAGGAAAAGGGAAAGCTGGTTTTGCTCATTTGCAGGATCTTTCAGGACAAGTTCAAATTTATGTTCGACAAGATGCAGTTGGAGAAGAACAATATAGCATTTTTGACTCAATTGATATAGGTGACATCGTTGGTGTAACAGGAACTGCTTTTAAGACGAAAGTAGGAGAGCTTTCTGTTAAAGTAAAGGATTTTCAACTGCTTACAAAATCTTTACGTCCTCTTCCGGATAAATTCCATGGACTAAAGGATGTAGAACAAAGATATCGTCAACGTTATGTCGACCTTATTATGAATCCCGAAGTAAGAAATACATTTGTGACGAGAAGTAGAATTCTTAAATCAATGAGAAATTACTTAGATTCGCAAGGTTACTTAGAAGTAGAAACACCTATGATGCACTCAATCGCAGGTGGAGCTTCTGCAAGGCCTTTCATTACGCATCATAATGCTTTGGATATGGAGTTATACATGCGTATTGCCATTGAGTTGCACTTAAAGCGATTAATCGTCGGTGGGCTTGAAAAGGTCTATGAAATCGGAAGAGTATTCCGTAATGAAGGGGTATCTACTAGACATAACCCTGAATTTACAATGATCGAACTATACGAAGCTTATGCTGACTACAAAGACATTATGGCACTCACAGAAAATCTAGTTGCTCATATAGCAGAAGAAGTACTAGGCACGACAACTGTAGAATATGGAGAGTATGCAGTTGACCTTAAGCCGCAATGGAAGAGACTTCATATGGTCGACGCTATTAAGGAATATGCAGGAGTTGACTTCTGGAGAGAGATGACTGATGAGGAAGCTCGTCAAATCGCTAAAGACCATAAAGTTCCTGTTAAAGAAACGATGACATACGGTCATGTTGTTAATGAATTTTTCGAGCACTTTGTTGAGGAAAAGTTAATTCAACCAACTTTTATCTTCGGTCATCCAGTTGCTATTTCTCCATTAGCTAAGAAAAATCCTGAAGATGAAAGATTTACTGATCGTTTCGAGTTATTTATCGTTGGAAGAGAACACGCCAACGCATTTACAGAACTAAATGATCCGATCGATCAACGTCAGCGTTTTGAAGCACAGTTAGAAGAACGTGCCCAAGGTGATGACGAAGCACACATGATGGACGAAGATTTCGTAGAAGCTCTAGAATACGGAATGCCTCCTACTGGTGGATTAGGAATTGGAATTGATCGCTTAGTCATGTTGTTAACCAATGCACCTTCAATTAGGGATGTACTATTATTTCCGCAAATGAAACATAAAGATTAATAATGTGAACCGATTCGTAACGTACGAATCGGTTTTTTATTTGAGATCTTATTTTCGAATTATTAAATGAAAGAAGATAATGTAGGCAAAACTTTATCAAAAAAAAATAGAAAAAATATTGACTTTCCCAATACTACATGTTAAATTATTATTTGTCGCTTTAAGACATTGTTAAAAACATTTAATAAATAGTTATTGACTTTGTTTTATAGAAGTGGTATATTAATAAAGTCGCCGATGAGCGATAAATTAAATTTAAGTTGTGAAAAATACAGCTAAATTACTCCTAAAGCTTACTCGTCGCGAAATTGCACGATGCGCTTTTAAGTAACAATATTGTTCTTTGAAAACTGAACACACAGCCAAGCGAATTAAAGAGATAGTAATATCTCGTCAATGTAACAAATTTTTATTGAGCTTTTGTCAAACACTTTTATGGAGAGTTTGATCCTGGCTCAGGACGAACGCTGGCGGCGTGCCTAATACATGCAAGTCGAGCGGACAATTGAGAGCTTGCTCTCAATTGTTAGCGGCGGACGGGTGAGTAACACGTGGGCAACCTGCCCTGTAGACTGGGATAACTTCGGGAAACCGAAGCTAATACCGGATAATCTTTAGCATCACATGGTGCAAAAGTAAAAGTTGGGTTTTACCTAACACTACAGGATGGGCCCGCGGCGCATTAGCTAGTTGGTAAGGTAATGGCTTACCAAGGCGACGATGCGTAGCCGACCTGAGAGGGTGATCGGCCACACTGGGACTGAGACACGGCCCAGACTCCTACGGGAGGCAGCAGTAGGGAATCTTCCGCAATGGACGAAAGTCTGACGGAGCAACGCCGCGTGAACGATGAAGGCCTTCGGGTCGTAAAGTTCTGTTGTTAGGGAAGAACAAGTACCGTTCGAATAGGGCGGTACCTTGACGGTACCTAACCAGAAAGCCACGGCTAACTACGTGCCAGCAGCCGCGGTAATACGTAGGTGGCAAGCGTTGTCCGGAATTATTGGGCGTAAAGCGCGCGCAGGCGGTCTCTTAAGTCTGATGTGAAAGCCCACGGCTCAACCGTGGAGGGTCATTGGAAACTGGGAGACTTGAGTGCAGAAGAGGAGAGTGGAATTCCATGTGTAGCGGTGAAATGCGTAGATATATGGAGGAACACCAGTGGCGAAGGCGACTCTCTGGTCTGTAACTGACGCTGAGGCGCGAAAGCGTGGGGAGCAAACAGGATTAGATACCCTGGTAGTCCACGCCGTAAACGATGAGTGCTAGGTGTTAGGGGTTTCGATGCCCTTAGTGCCGAAGTTAACACATTAAGCACTCCGCCTGGGGAGTACGACCGCAAGGTTGAAACTCAAAGGAATTGACGGGGGCCCGCACAAGCAGTGGAGCATGTGGTTTAATTCGAAGCAACGCGAAGAACCTTACCAGGTCTTGACATCCTTTGACAACCCTAGAGATAGGGCTTTCCCCTTCGGGGGACAAAGTGACAGGTGGTGCATGGTTGTCGTCAGCTCGTGTCGTGAGATGTTGGGTTAAGTCCCGCAACGAGCGCAACCCTTGATCTTAGTTGCCAGCATTCAGTTGGGCACTCTAAGGTGACTGCCGGTGACAAACCGGAGGAAGGTGGGGATGACGTCAAATCATCATGCCCCTTATGACCTGGGCTACACACGTGCTACAATGGATGGTACAAAGGGCAGCAAAACCGCGAGGTTGAGCCAATCCCATAAAGCCATTCTCAGTTCGGATTGTAGGCTGCAACTCGCCTACATGAAGCCGGAATTGCTAGTAATCGCGGATCAGCATGCCGCGGTGAATACGTTCCCGGGCCTTGTACACACCGCCCGTCACACCACGAGAGTTTGTAACACCCGAAGTCGGTGGGGTAACCTTTATGGAGCCAGCCGCCTAAGGTGGGACAGATGATTGGGGTGAAGTCGTAACAAGGTAGCCGTATCGGAAGGTGCGGCTGGATCACCTCCTTTCTATGGAGTTAAAACTCTAGTCGATGCTTTTCTTAGGAAAAGTACGCTGACGCTGTGTTTCAGTTTTGAGAGAATGATCTCTCAACTAAATATTGTTCTGATATGAATTCGAATAACATCTATAATGTTTACTCGAATTTAAGATTACATTATTCAAATTGTAATTTAATCAGCTACTTTATTTGGGCCTATAGCTCAGCTGGTTAGAGCGCACGCCTGATAAGCGTGAGGTCGGTGGTTCGAGTCCACTTAGGCCCACCATATTTAACTAATTAACGATTGGGGCCTTAGCTCAGCTGGGAGAGCGCCTGCCTTGCACGCAGGAGGTCAGCGGTTCGATCCCGCTAGGCTCCACCAATTACAATTATTGGTTTTGACATCATTCTCGAATGGTGTTATATTTATCAAGTCGCCTTTTCGGTGATAAGATAAAACAGAGAGAGTGATCTCTCAATATAATGTAGAATTCAGAATGTAGAATTGTGAAAGTATCTCAGTGATGCCTCATATATTCTAAATCCATTTAGAAACTACAAAGGTAATTTAGAAGCAAGGAGTTTCTAAATTGTTAATACTACCGATCATCAGGTCAGTAGCTTTGTTCCTTGAAAACTAGATAACAACAACACATTTAAGTTTTACCGGAAAGTTTGTAAGAACTTTATGAGTAAACTTGAGTAGTCAAGAATTCAAATCGACGTAAAATCCTTTTAACAGGTGTTTTTGTAAAAAAACACTAGGTATTTTTTCGAAAGAAGCAAGAAGATCGAGGAGCCGAATGAGACAATCACCGGAGTGTACATAGACGTACATGAGGATGATTGGGGAATGAAGGCGACGAAGATATTCGCCGCTTATTTTGAAAAAATTAGGTTAAGTTAGAAAGGGCGCACGGTGGATGCCTTGGCACTAGGAGCCGAAGAAGGACGTGACGAACAACGATATGCCTCGGGGAGCTGTAAGTAAGCTTTGATCCGGGGATTTCCGAATGGGGGAACCCACCATCCGTAATGGGATGGTACCCATAGCTGAATACATAGGCTATGAGGAGGCAGACCTGGGGAACTGAAACATCTAAGTACCCAGAGGAAGAGAAAGAAATTATCGATTTCCTGAGTAGCGGCGAGCGAAACGGAAACAGCCCAAACCAAGGGGCTTGCCCCTTGGGGTTGTAGGACACTCTACACGGAGTTACAAAGAAACGAAGTAGACGAAGCGATCTGGAAAGGTCCGCGAAACAAGGTAACAGCCCTGTAATCGAAACTTCGTTTCCTCCAGAGTGTATCCTGAGTACGGCGGGACACGTGAAACCCCGTCGGAATCCGGGAGGACCATCTCCCAAGGCTAAATACTTCCTAGTGACCGATAGTGAACCAGTACCGTGAGGGAAAGGTGAAAAGCACCCCGGGAGGGGAGTGAAAGAGATCCTGAAACCGTGTGCCTACAAGTAGTTGGAGCCCGTTAATGGGTGACAGCGTGCCTTTTGTAGAATGAACCGGCGAGTTACGATTACGTGCAAGGTTAAGCTGATAAGGCGGAGCCGCAGCGAAAGCGAGTCTGAATAGGGCGAATGAGTACGTGGTCGTAGACCCGAAACCGTGTGATCTACCCATGTCCAGGGTGAAGTTCAGGTAACACTGAATGGAGGCCCGAACCCACGCACGTTGAAAAGTGCGGGGATGAGGTGTGGGTAGGGGTGAAATGCCAATCGAACTCGGAGATAGCTGGTTCTCCCCGAAATAGCTTTAGGGCTAGCCTCGAGGGAAGAGTATTGGAGGTAGAGCACTGATTGGACTAGGGGTCCCCACAGGATTACTGAATTCAGTCAAACTCCGAATGCCAAATACTTATCCTCGGGAGTCAGACTGCGAGTGCTAAGATCCGTAGTCAAGAGGGAAACAGCCCAGACCATCAGCTAAGGTCCCAAAGTATACGTTAAGTGGAGAAGGATGTGGAGTTGCCCAGACAACCAGGATGTTGGCTTAGAAGCAGCCACCATTTAAAGAGTGCGTAATAGCTCACTGGTCGAGTGACTCTGCGCCGAAAATGTACCGGGGCTAAACGTATCACCGAAGCTATGGATTGACACCTTTTGGTGTCAGTGGTAGGGGAGCGTTCTAAGTGCAGCGAAGTCAGACCGTAAGGACTGGTGGAGCGCTTAGAAGTGAGAATGCCGGTATGAGTAGCGAAAAGAGGGGTGAGAATCCCCTCCGTCGAAAGCCCAAGGTTTCCTGAGGAAGGCTCGTCCGCTCAGGGTAAGTCGGGACCTAAGCCGAGGCTGAAAAGCGTAGGCGATGGACAACAGGTTGAAATTCCTGTACCACCTCCTCACCGTTTGAGTAATGGGGGGACGCAGCAAGGTAGGGTAAGCGCACTGATGGATATGTGCGTCCAAGCAATTAGGCTGAGAAGTAGGCAAATCCGCTTCTCGCGAAGGCTGAGTTGTGATGGCGAGCGAAATTTAAGTAGCGAAGTTCCTGATCCTACACTGCCAAGAAAAGCCTCTAGCGAGGTGAGAGGTGCCCGTACCGCAAACCGACACAGGTAGGCGAGAAGAGAATTCTAAGACGCTCGGGAGAACTCTCGTTAAGGAACTCGGCAAAATGACCCCGTAACTTCGGGAGAAGGGGTGCTCTGATAGGGTGTTAAAGCCCGAGAGAGCCGCAGTGAATAGATCCAAGCGACTGTTTAGCAAAAACACAGGTCTCTGCGAAGCCGCAAGGCGAAGTATAGGGGCTGACACCTGCCCGGTGCTGGAAGGTTAAGAGGAGGGGTTATCCTTAGGGAGAAGCTCTGAATTGAAGCCCCAGTAAACGGCGGCCGTAACTATAACGGTCCTAAGGTAGCGAAATTCCTTGTCGGGTAAGTTCCGACCCGCACGAATGGTGTAACGATTTGGATACTGTCTCAACGAGAGACCCGGTGAAATTATATTACCTGTGAAGATGCAGGTTACCCGCGACAGGACGGAAAGACCCCATGGAGCTTTACTGTAGCTTGATATTGGATTTTGGTACAATTTGTACAGGATAGGTAGGAGCCAGAGAACCCGGAGCGCCAGCTTCGGTGGAGGCGTCGGTGGGATACTACCCTGATTGTATTGAAATTCTAACCTAGGACCGTGATCCGGTTCGGGGACAGTGTCAGGTGGGCAGTTTGACTGGGGCGGTCGCCTCCTAAACAGTAACGGAGGCGCCCAAAGGTTCCCTCAGAATGGTTGGAAATCATTCGTAGAGTGCAAAGGCAAAAGGGAGCTTGACTGCGAGACCTACAAGTCGAGCAGGGACGAAAGTCGGGCTTAGTGATCCGGTGGTTCCGCATGGAAGGGCCATCGCTCAACGGATAAAAGCTACCCTGGGGATAACAGGCTTATCTCCCCCAAGAGTCCACATCGACGGGGAGGTTTGGCACCTCGATGTCGGCTCATCGCATCCTGGGGCTGAAGTAGGTCCCAAGGGTTGGGCTGTTCGCCCATTAAAGCGGTACGCGAGCTGGGTTCAGAACGTCGTGAGACAGTTCGGTCCCTATCCGTCGCGGGCGTAGGAAATTTGAGAGGAGCTGTCCTTAGTACGAGAGGACCGGGATGGACACACCGCTGGTGTACCAGTTGTTCCGCCAGGAGCATAGCTGGGTAGCTACGTGTGGAAGGGATAAGTGCTGAAAGCATCTAAGCATGAAGCCCCCCTCGAGATGAGATTTCCCTTGGAGTTAATCCAGTAAGACCCCTTAAAGATGATGAGGTTGATAGGTCTCGGGTGGAAGCACGGCGACGTGTGGAGCTGAGAGATACTAATCGGTCGAGGACTTATCCTATAAATAAGATTGAATTCTTACTCAAGTCTTAAATGTGTGTTATCTAGTTTTCAGGGAATGATCCTTGAACTTAATATTTACTGCTCAATTTAGTGGTTGTGCTCCTGCGGTACTCCTTGCGTCGTATCCTCGTCGCAAAGCTGCAAGAAGCAAATCAAGAAGCATCTCATGATGTGATTGAGGTCAGTAGCTTGTCTAGTGGCGATAGCGAAGAGGTCACACTCGTTCCCATGCCGAACACGATCGTTAAGCTCTTTTGCGCCGATGGTAGTTGGGGGTTTCCCCCTGTGAGAGTAGGACGTTGCTAGGCGAAAATTTGGAGGATTAGCTCAGCTGGGAGAGCACCTGCCTTACAAGCAGGGGGTCGGCGGTTCGAACCCGTCATCCTCCACCATTTTTTTTGATCAAAGCAAAACAATATTATCTTAGATATGCCGGCCTAGCTCAATTGGTAGAGCAACTGACTTGTAATCAGTAGGTTGGGGGTTCAAGTCCTCTGGCCGGCACTCTTATAATTAATAAGAGCCATTAGCTCAGTTGGTAGAGCATCTGACTTTTAATCAGAGGGTCGAAGGTTCGAATCCTTCATGGCTCACCATTTAAAACTTTAATATGCGGGTGTGGCGGAATTGGCAGACGCGCTAGACTTAGGATCTAGTGTCTTTGACGTGGGGGTTCGAGTCCCTTCACCCGCACCACAAGTTTTTGCGGAAGTAGTTCAGTGGTAGAACACCACCTTGCCAAGGTGGGGGTCGCGAGTTCGAGCCTCGTCTTCCGCTCCAAATTTATAGTCTGCTTGCCGGGGTGGTGGAATTGGCAGACACACAGGACTTAAAATCCTGCGGTAGGTGACTATCGTGCCGGTTCAAGTCCGGCCCTCGGTACCAATCAACTTCAATGGTTATCCTTCACTACAGATTTGCGGCGAGCAAACGAAGTTATGCAGGAACATTGGTAGTTAAATTTTTTATAATTAGTTTTAATGTGCGCCCTTAGCTCAGCTGGATAGAGTATTTGACTACGAATCAAAAGGTCGGGAGTTCGAATCTCTCAGGGCGCACCATTTCTACTACGCCGATTAAACATCTCGCAGAAATGCGAAGAGCAAACGAAGCGGTGCAGGAGCAAATTAACATAATTATCTCGGGAAGTGGCTCAGCTTGGTAGAGCACCTGGTTTGGGACCAGGGGGTCGCAGGTTCAAATCCTGTCTTCCCGACCATTATTACGGGGCCTTAGCTCAGCTCGGAGAGCGCCTGCCTTGCACGCAGGAGGTCAGCGGTTCGATCCCGCTAGGCTCCACCATTCATTTTTAAAAATACCTTGACTTTAGAAATTAAAGATGGTATATTGATTAAGTTGCTTTTGTAGCAAATGTTCTTAAAATAAATTTTCGTTCTTTGAAAACTGAACACACAGCCAAGCGAATTAAAGAGATAGTAATATCTCGTCAATGTAAGAAATTTTTATGAGCTATATCAAACACTTTTATGGAGAGTTTGATCCTGGCTCAGGACGAACGCTGGCGGCGTGCCTAATACATGCAAGTCGAGCGGAGATTTAAAAGCTTGCTTTTAAATCTTAGCGGCGGACGGGTGAGTAACACGTGGGCAACCTGCCCTGTAGACTGGGATAACTTCGGGAAACCGAAGCTAATACCGGATAATCTTTAGCATCACATGGTGCAAAAGTAAAAGTTGGGTTTTACCTAACACTACAGGATGGGCCCGCGGCGCATTAGCTAGTTGGTAAGGTAATGGCTTACCAAGGCGACGATGCGTAGCCGACCTGAGAGGGTGATCGGCCACACTGGGACTGAGACACGGCCCAGACTCCTACGGGAGGCAGCAGTAGGGAATCTTCCGCAATGGACGAAAGTCTGACGGAGCAACGCCGCGTGAACGATGAAGGCCTTCGGGTCGTAAAGTTCTGTTGTTAGGGAAGAACAAGTACCGTTCGAATAGGGCGGTACCTTGACGGTACCTAACCAGAAAGCCACGGCTAACTACGTGCCAGCAGCCGCGGTAATACGTAGGTGGCAAGCGTTGTCCGGAATTATTGGGCGTAAAGCGCGCGCAGGCGGTCTCTTAAGTCTGATGTGAAAGCCCACGGCTCAACCGTGGAGGGTCATTGGAAACTGGGAGACTTGAGTGCAGAAGAGGAGAGTGGAATTCCATGTGTAGCGGTGAAATGCGTAGATATATGGAGGAACACCAGTGGCGAAGGCGACTCTCTGGTCTGTAACTGACGCTGAGGCGCGAAAGCGTGGGGAGCAAACAGGATTAGATACCCTGGTAGTCCACGCCGTAAACGATGAGTGCTAGGTGTTAGGGGTTTCGATGCCCTTAGTGCCGAAGTTAACACATTAAGCACTCCGCCTGGGGAGTACGACCGCAAGGTTGAAACTCAAAGGAATTGACGGGGGCCCGCACAAGCAGTGGAGCATGTGGTTTAATTCGAAGCAACGCGAAGAACCTTACCAGGTCTTGACATCCTTTGACAACCCTAGAGATAGGGCTTTCCCCTTCGGGGGACAAAGTGACAGGTGGTGCATGGTTGTCGTCAGCTCGTGTCGTGAGATGTTGGGTTAAGTCCCGCAACGAGCGCAACCCTTGATCTTAGTTGCCAGCATTCAGTTGGGCACTCTAAGGTGACTGCCGGTGACAAACCGGAGGAAGGTGGGGATGACGTCAAATCATCATGCCCCTTATGACCTGGGCTACACACGTGCTACAATGGATGGTACAAAGGGCAGCAAAACCGCGAGGTTGAGCCAATCCCATAAAGCCATTCTCAGTTCGGATTGTAGGCTGCAACTCGCCTACATGAAGCCGGAATTGCTAGTAATCGCGGATCAGCATGCCGCGGTGAATACGTTCCCGGGCCTTGTACACACCGCCCGTCACACCACGAGAGTTTGTAACACCCGAAGTCGGTGGGGTAACCTTTATGGAGCCAGCCGCCTAAGGTGGGACAGATGATTGGGGTGAAGTCGTAACAAGGTAGCCGTATCGGAAGGTGCGGCTGGATCACCTCCTTTCTATGGAGTTAAAACTCTAGTCGATGCTTTTCTTAGGGAAAGTACGCTGACGCTGTGTTTCAGTTTTGAGAGAATGATCTCTCAGTATAATGTAGAATTCAAAATGTAGAATGTAGAATTGTGAAAGTATCTCAGTGATGCCTCATATATTCTAAATCCATTTAGAAACTACAAAGGCAATTTAGAAGCAAGAAGTTCGAGGAAGCGAACGAGATAATCACCGGAGTGTACATAGACGTACATGAGGATGATTGACGAGTGAAGCTGACGAAGAAATTCGACGCTTATCAATTGCCGCTTTGTTCCTTGAAAACTAGATAACAACAACACATTTAAGTTTTACCGGAAAGTTTGTAAGAACTTTATGAGTAAACTTGAGTAGTCAAGAATTCAAATCGACGTAAAATCCTTTTAACAGGTGTTTTTGTAAAAAAACACTAGGTATTTTTTTGAGAGAAGCGAGTAGTTCGAGGAAACGAGCGAAACAATCGCCGGAGTGTACATCAAACGTACATGAGGACGATTGGAGAGCGAAGTTGACGAAGAAATGCGAAGCTTATCACAAAAAAATTAGGTTAAGTTAGAAAGGGCGCACGGTGGATGCCTTGGCACTAGGAGCCGAAGAAGGACGTGACGAACAACGATATGCCTCGGGGAGCTGTAAGTAAGCTTTGATCCGGGGATTTCCGAATGGGGGAACCCACCATCCGTAATGGGATGGTACCCATAGCTGAATACATAGGCTATGAGGAGGCAGACCTGGGGAACTGAAACATCTAAGTACCCAGAGGAAGAGAAAGAAATTATCGATTTCCTGAGTAGCGGCGAGCGAAACGGAAACAGCCCAAACCAAGGGGCTTGCCCCTTGGGGTTGTAGGACACTCTACACGGAGTTACAAAGAAACGAAGTAGACGAAGCGATCTGGAAAGGTCCGCGAAACAAGGTAACAGCCCTGTAATCGAAACTTCGTTTCCTCCAGAGTGTATCCTGAGTACGGCGGGACACGTGAAACCCCGTCGGAATCCGGGAGGACCATCTCCCAAGGCTAAATACTTCCTAGTGACCGATAGTGAACCAGTACCGTGAGGGAAAGGTGAAAAGCACCCCGGGAGGGGAGTGAAAGAGATCCTGAAACCGTGTGCCTACAAGTAGTTGGAGCCCGTTAATGGGTGACAGCGTGCCTTTTGTAGAATGAACCGGCGAGTTACGATTACGTGCAAGGTTAAGCTGATAAGGCGGAGCCGCAGCGAAAGCGAGTCTGAATAGGGCGAATGAGTACGTGGTCGTAGACCCGAAACCGTGTGATCTACCCATGTCCAGGGTGAAGTTCAGGTAACACTGAATGGAGGCCCGAACCCACGCACGTTGAAAAGTGCGGGGATGAGGTGTGGGTAGGGGTGAAATGCCAATCGAACTCGGAGATAGCTGGTTCTCCCCGAAATAGCTTTAGGGCTAGCCTCGAGGGAAGAGTATTGGAGGTAGAGCACTGATTGGACTAGGGGTCCCCACAGGATTACTGAATTCAGTCAAACTCCGAATGCCAAATACTTATCCTCGGGAGTCAGACTGCGAGTGCTAAGATCCGTAGTCAAGAGGGAAACAGCCCAGACCATCAGCTAAGGTCCCAAAGTATACGTTAAGTGGAGAAGGATGTGGAGTTGCCCAGACAACCAGGATGTTGGCTTAGAAGCAGCCACCATTTAAAGAGTGCGTAATAGCTCACTGGTCGAGTGACTCTGCGCCGAAAATGTACCGGGGCTAAACGTATCACCGAAGCTATGGATTGACACCTTTTGGTGTCAGTGGTAGGGGAGCGTTCTAAGTGCAGCGAAGTCAGACCGTAAGGACTGGTGGAGCGCTTAGAAGTGAGAATGCCGGTATGAGTAGCGAAAAGAGGGGTGAGAATCCCCTCCGTCGAAAGCCCAAGGTTTCCTGAGGAAGGCTCGTCCGCTCAGGGTAAGTCGGGACCTAAGCCGAGGCTGAAAAGCGTAGGCGATGGACAACAGGTTGAAATTCCTGTACCACCTCCTCACCGTTTGAGTAATGGGGGGACGCAGCAAGGTAGGGTAAGCGCACTGATGGATATGTGCGTCCAAGCAATTAGGCTGAGAAGTAGGCAAATCCGCTTCTCGCGAAGGCTGAGTTGTGATGGCGAGCGAAATTTAAGTAGCGAAGTTCCTGATCCTACACTGCCAAGAAAAGCCTCTAGCGAGGTGAGAGGTGCCCGTACCGCAAACCGACACAGGTAGGCGAGAAGAGAATTCTAAGACGCTCGGGAGAACTCTCGTTAAGGAACTCGGCAAAATGACCCCGTAACTTCGGGAGAAGGGGTGCTCTGATAGGGTGTTAAAGCCCGAGAGAGCCGCAGTGAATAGATCCAAGCGACTGTTTAGCAAAAACACAGGTCTCTGCGAAGCCGCAAGGCGAAGTATAGGGGCTGACACCTGCCCGGTGCTGGAAGGTTAAGAGGAGGGGTTATCCTTAGGGAGAAGCTCTGAATTGAAGCCCCAGTAAACGGCGGCCGTAACTATAACGGTCCTAAGGTAGCGAAATTCCTTGTCGGGTAAGTTCCGACCCGCACGAATGGTGTAACGATTTGGATACTGTCTCAACGAGAGACCCGGTGAAATTATATTACCTGTGAAGATGCAGGTTACCCGCGACAGGACGGAAAGACCCCATGGAGCTTTACTGTAGCTTGATATTGGATTTTGGTACAATTTGTACAGGATAGGTAGGAGCCAGAGAACCCGGAGCGCCAGCTTCGGTGGAGGCGTCGGTGGGATACTACCCTGATTGTATTGAAATTCTAACCTAGGACCGTGATCCGGTTCGGGGACAGTGTCAGGTGGGCAGTTTGACTGGGGCGGTCGCCTCCTAAACAGTAACGGAGGCGCCCAAAGGTTCCCTCAGAATGGTTGGAAATCATTCGTAGAGTGCAAAGGCAAAAGGGAGCTTGACTGCGAGACCTACAAGTCGAGCAGGGACGAAAGTCGGGCTTAGTGATCCGGTGGTTCCGCATGGAAGGGCCATCGCTCAACGGATAAAAGCTACCCTGGGGATAACAGGCTTATCTCCCCCAAGAGTCCACATCGACGGGGAGGTTTGGCACCTCGATGTCGGCTCATCGCATCCTGGGGCTGAAGTAGGTCCCAAGGGTTGGGCTGTTCGCCCATTAAAGCGGTACGCGAGCTGGGTTCAGAACGTCGTGAGACAGTTCGGTCCCTATCCGTCGCGGGCGTAGGAAATTTGAGAGGAGCTGTCCTTAGTACGAGAGGACCGGGATGGACACACCGCTGGTGTACCAGTTGTTCCGCCAGGAGCATAGCTGGGTAGCTACGTGTGGAAGGGATAAGTGCTGAAAGCATCTAAGCATGAAGCCCCCCTCGAGATGAGATTTCCCTTGGAGTTAATCCAGTAAGACCCCTTAAAGATGATGAGGTTGATAGGTCTCGGGTGGAAGCACGGCGACGTGTGGAGCTGAGAGATACTAATCGGTCGAGGACTTATCCTATAAATAAGAATTTGAATTCTTACTCAAGTCTTAAATGTGTGTTATCTAGTTTTCAGGGAATGATCCTTGAAGTTAATATGAAACTGCTCAATACTTGGTTATTGTGCTCCTGCGGTACTCCTTGCGTCGTATCCTCGTCGCAAAACTGCATGGTGTCAATTCCAAGATGCATCCCACGATGTGATTGAGGTCAGTTGTTTGTCTAGTGGCGATAGCGAAGAGGTCACACTCGTTCCCATGCCGAACACGATCGTTAAGCTCTTCAGCGCCGATGGTAGTTGGGGGTTTCCCCCTGTGAGAGTAGGACGTTGCTAGGCACAACAAAAAACACACCAATTATGGTGTGCAGGCTGTTGAGAAAGTCTCAACAGCCTGTTTTCATGATTAAACTATGTAAATTTTTCCAGTAGCCGAGCGTTGCTTGGCTCTTCACAAACAAAAGGTGGCGTTTAGGAGATAACAAGAGCCGTGAGACAATTTATATTGTCTCACGGCTCTCTCTTTTTATTTTATAAAACGGTCTAAAATCAATAATTATAACTGACTATTCAGATAAGTGTAGTATAATATTTGTATAGACTAATTTGAGGTGATATTCATGCTAAAGCCTAGAAAAGAAAAACAAATTGAGTTTGAAATGGTAACCATTGATCAGCTAGTCCCTGAAGATCATGAACTAAGAATTATTGATAAATACATAGATTTCTCTTTTATCTACGATAAAGTAAAGGGTTACTATTGTGCAGATAATGGACGACCACCAATTGATCCTGTCATGCTATTTAAGATGATGTTTATTGGTTATTTATACGGAATTCGGTCGGAACGCAGATTAGAAAAAGAAATTCAAACCAATATGGCTTACCGATGGTTCCTTGGCCTTGGAATAACAGAACGTGTTCCTCATCATTCTACGATTAGTTTTAATCGACATAAACGGTTTGATGGGACCAGTGCTTTTCAGGATATCTTTGATGAAGTAGTAGAATTGGCGATGAAACATCGAATGGTTGGTGGCCGGGTTTTATTTACTGATTCCACACATTTAAAAGCGAACGCAAATAAAAAAAAGTTTGTGAAAAAAACTGTTCAATCCCCTACTAGAACTTATATAAAAGAGCTAGATGCAGCTATTGAAGAAAGCCGTCGTGAGCATGGAAAAAAGCCTTTAAAAGCTAGGGAGGAAGTGAGTGAAGAAAAAGAAATAAAAGAAAGTACAACAGACCCTGAGAGCGGGTATATGTACCGAGAGGGGAAACCTGAGGGATTTTTTTACCTTGATCACCGTACAACCGATATGAAATTTAACATCATCACGGATGTTCATGTAACTCCAGGAAATGTCCACGATTCACAACCTTATATTGAAAGATTAGAACGTCAAATTGAGCGATTTGGTTTTAAAGTTGAAGCAGCTGCCACTGATTCTGGTTACTATACAGCATGGATTTGTAAGAAACTCGAAGAGATGAAAATTATGGGTGTCATTGGTTATCGTCGTTTTCATCCAACACGAGGGCTATTTCCTAAGTGGAAATTCAAATTTGATAAAGAAACTGATACTTACGCATGTCCAAATAACCAAAATTTATATTACAAGACTACCTCAAGAGAAGGGTATCAAGAATACCATTCCGATCCAAAGCAATGTAAGGACTGTCCGCTACTCTCGGAATGTACAAGGAGCCGAAATCAGAAAAAGGTAGTGACTAGACATGTTTGGGAAGAAAGTAAAGAACTGATTAGAAAAAACCGTCTTTCTGATACAGGAAAGATGCTTTATAAAAAAAGAAAAGAAACAGTTGAGCGAAGCTTTGCGGATTCAAAAGAACTCCACGGGCTTCGCTACTGCCGGTTACGAGGCAGAGAACATGTTCAAGAGCAAGCGCTAATGACAGCAGCTGCTCAGAACATCAAAAAGATCGCAAACCACCTAGCCAAGATGGCATAGGTGGTTTGCGAACTGCTTTTTTTCTGTTTTTATAAAACCAACTATACAAAAATAAAGAAACCCAATGTAAAAATGAATTTTACATTGGGTTTCTCGACACTCTGCACACCAATTATGGTGTGTTTTTTTATTTTGACTCTACTTTTGGCAAAAGGTTTCTGTGCATCTGCGTCTTCTAGAAATGCTTCGAAGCGTGGTTCCTCGATGCAAAGCAACACGAAGGTATTCATTGAAGTAATTCATGAAGTGAATGAAATCAGTTGCTTTCCTGCGGTACTCCTAGGGTCGTATCCTCGTCGCAAAGCAGCACGAAGAAATTTCAATGAAGTAACTCATGATGTGAACGAGGTCAGTAGCTTCTCTGTGAGAGTAGGACGTTGCTAGGCACAACAAAAACACACCAATTATGGTGTGTTTTTTTGCATTTATAGATAATAGCGTTTTATATTACATGGATATACCACTTAGCTAAAATTTCAATTCGAAAAGCAATAGACACTGATATCGCTAAATCTGCTTGCATATAATAATAAATCTCTTAAATTTGACTAATGTAAATAATAGCCTTCTAACTATAGTATAGACTCTCGGCATTTGCCGAGCCTTGTGGCTCAAGGTTTTCTTGAACCAATTTATTTGTATCCCTCCTATTTCTAGGTGGGATTTTTACTTTAGATTTCTTTTTCAATTGGGAATTAATTGTTGAAAAATATCATAAAAAAACTAAAAAAACACTTGACTTTTTAGTGCAACCCCAATAATCGCCGAGGAGGAATTGACTTCCTAACAATACGGTGAAATGGGGGATTTAAATGAAACCTACGCTAATACCACATATCTCATATCAAAACTTCGTTTTAGACCAACTAAATACTCATTACTCAGGCGGTATACTGACTCTCGTACGAAAAGATTGGACTATTATCTCAAAGTTATGGATCACGGATCTTTCTTTTACTACTACTTGGCTTCATGATTTATATTCAGTTAAAGGTCCTGAGCCACGTGATCCTGCTTCCATGCTTCGCTCTTATCTTTTGTGTTTATTGACAAGTCCGACCCTGAGTATTACAGAATGGGTGAACCAACTCCATCGTGTTCCTCTTTACACGATCCTTAGCGGCTTTGAACCTGGGGATGTTCCAGGGGTCGGTACTTTTTATGACTTCTTCAGACGGCTATCAGGTTTTGAGAAGGCTAATGTAAAACCTTTTATTAAGCTCAAACGAAAAAAGAAGCAGAAGAAAAAACCGAAAAAGGGTGAAAAAGCAACTCCTAGAAACCCTGGTATTATTAGAAAATTAGTAGATCGTCATTTACGCCATGGTTCAAAACAAAAACAATTGCCGGGAGATCAATTATACGCGTTTTTTCAATCTCAATTTCTTGAGGTTTCAGCGAGATTGGGTTTGCTTGGAGATCCCCATTCCCTTGGTGTTGTTGGAGATGGGACACCTGTGGAAACAGCGAGTTACCCAAGAAGCAAACCTATTTGTGATTGTAGTGCCCAAGGACTAACGAATTGTACTCATCCTCGTCGATATTCTCAACCTGACATCGACTCAGGTTGGGATAGTTCAAGGGAGAGGTACTTCAACGGATATCATCTCTACATGATATCCACTAGCGATAGCCGATTCGACTTACCGCTATATCCACGGCTACATCCTGCTTCCCGGCATGATTCAGTCAGCCTAGTGGTTAGCTCAATTGAATTTTCGCAACGGTACACCTTGGGCACAATTGATAAAATCCTTCTCGATGCCGCACATGATGCAGAACCGATTTACGAATTACTGGACCATCATAATGTGGAACCATTTATTGATCTTAATGTTCGAACAAAGAAAAACTTCAGTACGCAAAGTGATATTCAGATTTCTCCCCTAGGCGTTCCTATTTGTCCAATTGGAATGGAAATGAAACCCAATGGGTTTGACAAATCTCAAAACCGCCAAAAGTGGCGTTGTCCACTAGCTTGCGGAACAAAAAATACATGTTCCACTCCGTGTTCTAAAGCGAAGTATGGCCGGACATTTCATACGTTTAAGCAAGATAATCTTCGTCTGTTCACTAAAACACCGAGGTCTTCTGAAAAGTGGAAACTGATTTATAAACGAAGAACTTCAGTTGAACGTTCGAACAAAAGAGAAAAAGTCGACTATCACTTAGAATCTGGGCGTCATCGCTCTACAAAAATGTGGTATGTCCGCTTATATTCAATCATGATGTGTCAACACATAGATGCTTGGTACAGTAGTCAGAAAGAGACTTTGAACATCCAAGAAATCATCTTTTCTAAGAGCGCCTAGTCATTTTTAAAAAATAGCAGCCGTAGGCTTATTTGGTATACACTTTTTTGAAAACACTATGAAAACACATCACTTTGCTGTCCTGTTAATGAAATTCCCAGTAAATTTTTTACAAATCTTCGATAAACTCATCATTTATTCCGAGAGTCTATTAGTTACTTCTTAGAGAGGAGAGGTGGAATGGAACTATTTGAGGCTTTTTTTAATAGTGATACGGCTACAGTTATGACCCGTTTAGTTTTTGCGGCAATATTAGGTGGAGTCGTTGGTGTAGAAAGAGAATATAATAGACATCCAGCAGGTTTTCGAACACATTTACTTGTATGTGTCGGTGCTTGTCTTGTGATGCTATTAGCTATGTTTGGTTTTCAAGATTATATGGAGAAAAATGCTGAGTTTGTTAACTTTGATCCCTCCCGTTTAGCTGCATATGTTGTAAGTGGAATAGGATTCCTAGGTGCTGGAACAATTATCGTCCAAGGTGTTTCGGTTAGAGGTTTAACAACGGCTGCATCGATTTGGGTAGTTGCGGGTATTGGTCTATCTATTGGTGTAGGAATGTACATTGCTGGAATTTTTACAACGGGTATCGTTATATTAAGTTTAATTTTCTTAAATAAAGTTGAGGACTCGTTTTTTAAGAGGAAGAAAGAAATGCAAGGTATTGTTATTCATGCAAAACCGGGAGATAGTACGTTACTATCAATAATAACTATATTAGAAGAAAACCATGTGAGAGTTAAAAAAATTATGGTCGAAAGAGATCAATCATCGGAAATAAGAAATTTACTGAGATATCAAATAAAAGTCATATACCCTAACCAAAATGTTAAGTTGACTTTGATTGAACATTTATACAAAATCGAACAAGTTCATAAAGTATATTCTTTATAGGAATTAAATACAAACAGATGGCAATAATGAGTGCAGATAGTTGATAATTTCGAAAAAATGGATATAATAAAATTATAGTCAAAGATAGTCAAAGTCAAACAACTGCATAAGAGGAGGGGTTTGGTGAAAAATGTTTCTGACATCATTGAACATTATTTAAAAGCCATTTTACTAAAAAGTGAAAGTGACATAGTCGAAATTAAACGAAGTGAATTAGCAGAACGGTTCCAATGTGTTCCTTCTCAAATTAACTACGTGATTAGTACAAGATTTACGGTTGAAAAAGGTTATTTAGTGGAAAGTAAAAGAGGTGGTGGAGGCTTTATTAGAATTATTAAAGTAAAGGCCCACAATAACGTTGAACTTTATGATCAAATGCTAAGACTTTTAGGGGATGGAATTAGCCAAAATGGTGCTGAAGATATTATCTATCGCCTTTATGATGAAGAAGCAATTACAAAAAGAGAAGCAAACCTACTTCGGAGTGCAACCGATCGATCAGTATTAAACTTACACTTACCATATCGTGATCAACTCCGAGCAAATATTTTAAAAGCAATGATTTCTACTCTAAAATTTAAGTATCAATAATATAGTAAAGAGGGGAGAGTCTTCATGTTATGCCATGAATGTAATAAAAGAGATGCAACATTACATTTCACTAAAATTTTAAACGGCAATAAAACTGAAATTCATCTGTGTGATCAGTGTGCTAGAGAAAAAGGAGAATATATTCCGGGATCAAATGGTTTTTCGATCCATCAGTTATTATCAGGATTATTAAACTTTGAACAAGCATTACCTAATTCTCCTAATCGGGCCCCTCAACAAATAGAACAAACATGTGAAAAATGTGGAATGACACTCTATCAGTTTGCTCGAGCAGGGAGATTTGGTTGTGCCCAGTGTTATCAGACATTCAGTACGAAACTTGACCCAATGTTAAGAAGGGTTCACAGTGGCAATACAACACACGTCGGAAAAATTCCAAAAAGAATTGGAAAAGATATTCAATTACATCGTAAAGTTGAAAAATTAAAACAACAACTTCAACAACATATTTCAAAAGAAGAGTTTGAGGAAGCGGCAAAATTAAGAGATGAAATACGTTCTTTAGAAAACTCAACTCAACAGAGCAGGGGGGATGATTGATGTCACTAGAAAAGTTCATTAGTGAGGCGATTAGTCCTTGGATGAATCATGAAGGTCCTGAATCTGAAATTGTCCTTAGTACTCGTATTCGACTAGCACGCAATTTAAAGGATTATTCTTTTCCGATCATATCTAGTATTGATGAAGCCAACTTAGTAGTAAAACAAGTGAGAGAGCATTTTGAAGGAAAGAATTATGATCAGTTTGGGCCTTTTGAACTTCTAGAAATGGATGAGATGAAGCCAAATGAAAAAAGAGTATTAGTTGAAAAACACCTAATTAGCCCTCAATTAGCTGATGAATCGAAGAAAGGTGCAGTTTTATTAAGCGCAGACGAATCGATAAGTATTATGGTTAATGAGGAAGACCATCTTCGCATTCAATGCTTATTTCCAGGATTTCAGATAAATGAAGGACTTGTTCTAGCAAATGGGATTGATGATTGGGTTGAAGAAAAGCTACATTTTGCTTTTGATGAAAATAAAGGATTTTTAACAAGTTGCCCAACAAACGTGGGAACAGGGCTACGCGCATCTGTGATGATGCACTTACCTGCCCTAGTTTTAACTAAGCAATTAAATAAAATTTTACCAGCAATTAATCAATTAGGCTTAGTTGTTAGAGGAATTTATGGTGAAGGTAGCGAAGCTTTAGGTAACCTCTTTCAAATATCAAACCAAATTACCCTTGGAAAGTCTGAAGAGGATATCGTTGAAGATTTACGAGGAGTTGTCCTTCAACTTGTTCATCAGGAGAAGGCTGCTAGGGAAATGCTGTTACAATCCTCAAAGCTACATCTAGAAGACCGAGTATATCGATCTTATGGTATTCTCGCTTATGCAAGAACAATTGAATCCAAAGAAGCAGCGCAAAGGTTATCTGATGTTCGTCTAGGTATTGATTTAAATATTTTAAAAGGTATCTCTGCAAGTATTCTTAATGAGTTAATGATCTTGACTCAACCAGGGTTTTTACAGCAATACGCTGGTGAAATTCTGTCAGCAGACCAACGTGATGAACGTAGAGCTGCATTAATTAGAGAGCGAGTAAAATTAGAAATAGAAAAATGTAACTAATATCCGGAGGTGGAGTTATTATGATGTTTGGTAGATTTACTGAAAGAGCTCAAAAGGTATTAGCGTTAGCTCAGGAAGAAGCAATTCGACTAGGCCATAACAACATTGGAACAGAGCATGTATTATTAGGGTTAATCCGTGAAGGTGAAGGAATTGCTGCTAAAGCTCTTTTAGGGTTAGGCTTAGGTTCTGACAAAATTCAAAATGAAGTAGAGACTTTAATTGGTAAAGGACAGGATGGTGCTAAAACCATTCATTACACTCCTCGCGCAAAGAAAGTTATTGAACTATCGATGGATGAAGCTAGAAAATTAGGTCACTCCTATGTAGGAACTGAACATATTTTATTAGGTTTAATTCGTGAAGGTGAAGGTGTTGCCGCTCGAGTTTTAAATAACTTAGGGGTTAGTTTGAATAAAGCGCGCCAGCAGGTACTACAACTTTTGGGAAGTAATGAAGCTTCGAGTGGTGCTCAGCAGGGAGGGGCCGCTTCAAATGTTAATACGCCTACATTGGATAGTTTAGCTCGCGATTTAACTGCGATGGCAAAAGAAGAAGGGTTAGATCCTGTTATTGGGCGAAGTAAAGAAATTGAAAGAGTCATTCAAGTATTAAGCCGTAGAACAAAAAATAACCCAGTTTTAATTGGGGAGCCTGGAGTAGGTAAAACGGCGATCGCAGAAGGTCTTGCTCAACAAATCATTGCAAACGAAGTGCCAGAAACACTTCGTGGTAAGCGTGTTATGACACTAGATATGGGAACAGTTGTAGCAGGTACGAAATATCGTGGTGAATTCGAAGATCGTCTGAAAAAAGTAATGGACGAAATTCGTCAAGCTGGTAACGTTATCTTATTCATTGATGAACTACACACGCTAATCGGCGCGGGTGGAGCTGAAGGAGCAATAGATGCCTCTAATATCCTTAAGCCGTCGTTAGCCAGGGGAGAACTTCAATGTATTGGTGCGACAACATTAGATGAATATCGTAAATATATTGAAAAAGATGCTGCACTAGAAAGACGTTTCCAACCTATTCGAGTTGAGGAACCGTCAATTGAAGAGTCAGTCTTAATTTTAAAAGGTTTAAGAGATCGTTATGAAGCTCATCATCGTGTCACAATTACCGATGAAGCCATTGAAGAGTCAGTAAAGCTTTCAGATCGTTATATTTCAGACCGCTTTTTACCAGACAAGGCTATTGACCTTGTTGACGAAGCTGCATCAAAAGTTCGTTTAAGATCTTATACAATTCCACCTAATTTAAAAGAGCTCGAACAAAGACTTGAGGAAACAAGAAAAGAAAAGGACGCAGCTGTCCAAAGTCAGGAATTTGAAAAAGCAGCTTCATTACGTGACAGTGAACAAAGACTTCGGGAAGAGCTTGATGGGTTGAAGAAAGAGTGGAAAGAAAAACAAGGTCAAGAAAATACTGAAGTTACAACAGAAGATATAGCTCAAGTCGTAGCTAGCTGGACAGGAATACCAGTGTCAAAACTTGCTGAAGAAGAAACGGAAAGATTGTTAAACATGGAAGAAATTCTTCACAAACGTGTTATTGGCCAAGAAGAAGCTGTTAAAGCAATTTCAAAAGCTATTCGTCGTGCAAGAGCTGGATTAAAAGATCCGAAGCGTCCGATTGGTTCATTTATTTTCTTGGGACCTACTGGTGTTGGTAAGACTGAGTTAGCTCGTGCAGTGGCTGAAACATTATTTGGTGATGAAGATGCAGTTATCCGGATCGATATGTCGGAGTACATGGAGAAACATGCGACTTCACGTTTAGTCGGTTCACCTCCTGGTTATGTTGGACACGATGATGGTGGACAATTGACAGAAAAAGTTAGAAGAAAGCCATATTCTGTTATTCTTTTCGATGAAATTGAAAAAGCACATCCAGAAGTATTTAATATTTTACTTCAAGTATTAGAAGACGGTCGCTTAACAGATTCGAAAGGTAGAACTGTAGACTTTAGAAATACAGCAGTGATTATGACATCTAACGTAGGAGCTAGTGAGCTTAAGCGAAATAAATATCTTGGCTTTACAACTGAAACAGAAGGTCAAGAATATAAAGATATGAAGGATAAGGTTATGGGAGAGCTAAAGAAAAGCTTCCGTCCTGAGTTCTTAAATCGTATCGATGAAATTATAGTGTTCCACTCATTAGACAAAAAGCATATTAGAGAGATCGTATCTCTAATGGCAGATACGTTAACGAAACGTCTAATCGAGCATGAAATTGAATTTGATTTAACAGATGCTGCTAAAGACAAGATCGCTGATGAAGGCTACGATCCTGAATACGGAGCTCGTCCACTTCGCAGAGCATTGCAAAAGCATGTGGAAGATCGTTTATCAGAGGAGTTATTAAGAGGAACTATTCAAAAGGGCCAAAAGGTAACTCTTGATGTCAAAGATAACGAGTTTATTGTCGAAGGTCATCCGACATCAACAACAGTTTAACAGAAAAAGCTAGGAGCGATTCGCTCCTAGCTTTTCTCTTTTAAAAAAATAAATAGTTATATTGGACAAATAAATACAGGATATATATATAATAAAGAGAAAATAATCATATATATGTAATTCAAGTTATTTTGTCATTTATGTTAAAATATACCTGTATTATAGTTTAGAAAGGATTGTATAGATGGCGAAACGTAAAACGAAGTTTGTTTGTCAAGAATGCGGGTATGAATCAACAAAGTGGATGGGAAAATGCCCTGGGTGTCAGAGTTGGAACTCCATGGTTGAGGAATTAGAAGAAACAAGTACTCAAAAAAGAGGTTTTGTTACTTCCGGTGGTTCTGTTAATAAAAAGCCACAGCCAATTACTCAGATCGAAAGAGATTTAGAACAAAGACTTAGTACAAATATGGCGGAACTTAATCGAGTATTAGGTGGCGGAATTGTGCCAGGTTCATTAGTTCTTGTTGGTGGAGATCCTGGAATCGGGAAGTCTACATTGCTTTTACAAGTTTCAGCGAAATTAGCTAATAATAATCATAAGGTTTTATATATTTCAGGTGAAGAATCTGTTAAGCAAACAAAGTTACGTGCAGATAGACTAGATATCACATCTGATAATTTATTTGTTTTAGCAGAAACTGATTTAGAATTTATTGAAAAAGCAATTGAGGACTTAAATCCTGCCTTAGTGATCATTGATTCTATTCAAACGGTTTATATGGCCGAAGTTACTTCAGCACCAGGAAGTGTATCCCAAGTAAGAGAAAGTACTGCGGCGTTAATGAGAATTGCCAAAACAAAAGGGACTGCAATTTTTATAGTTGGACATGTAACAAAACAAGGGGCCATAGCCGGTCCTAGATTACTTGAACATATGGTTGATTGTGTTCTTTACTTTGAAGGAGAGCGTCATCACACTTATCGAATTCTTCGAGCAGTCAAAAATCGCTTCGGATCAACGAATGAAATAGGGATTTTTGAAATGAAGGAAATAGGACTAGAAGAAGTATTAAATCCTTCTGAGATCTTTTTAGAGGAACGTTCTCAAGGAGCATCTGGTTCTATCGTAGTTGCTTCCATGGAAGGAACAAGAACTGTTTTAGTCGAACTGCAAGCCTTAGTTTCGCCAACGACGTTTGGGAACCCAAGACGAATGGCAACGGGAATTGATCATAATCGAGTTTCGTTATTAATGGCAGTATTAGAAAAGCGTGTCGGGCTCCTTTTGCAGAACCAGGATGCATATTTAAATGTTGCTGGTGGTGTACGTTTAGATGAGCCTGCTGTAGATTTAGGAATAGCGATTAGTATTGCTTCTAGCTTCCGTGATTTTCCAACAAGTCCAACAGATGTGGCTATTGGAGAAATTGGTTTAACAGGAGAGGTGCGTCGAGTTTCACGGATTGAGCAACGTGTGATTGAAGCTGCCAAATTAGGATTTAAAAGAGTCATTATCCCGGAAAAAAATCTTGGAGGCTGGAATATCCCTAATGGAATTTCTGTAGTTGGAGTTGCAACGGTGAAAGAGGCATTAGACATCTTGATGGGAGGTTAACAATTTGGATCATAGTAATAAAACAGCATTTATAAATGATGTTTTAAAATTAGTTGCCCCTGGTACTCCGTTACGAGAGGGGATAGATAATGTTTTAAGGGCAAAGACTGGCGGACTTATAGTATTAGGCTACAATAATGAGATGATGAATATCGTAGATGGGGGATTTTTTATTAATTGTGAGTTATCACCAGCTTATTTATATGAATTAGCCAAAATGGATGGTGCAATTATTTTAAGTGAAGATGCAAGTCGGATATTATATGCGAATACACAATTGGTACCCAATTCATCAATTGCTTCAACAGAAACAGGTATTAGGCATCGAACGGCGGAAAGAGTTGCGCGCCAAACGGATAATTTAGTCATTTCTATCTCGCAAAGGAGAAACGTTATTACACTTTATCAAGGTGAATACCGTTACTCACTAAAAGACATTGGAGTGATTTTGACAAAAGCAAACCAAGCGATTCAAACACTTGAAAAATACAAGTCGGTCCTTGATCAAGGAATTACAAATTTAGGAGCGCTTGAGTTTGAAGAGCTAGTGACCTTTCAAGAAGTATCCCAAGTTATTCACCGTGTGGAAATGGTACTTCGAATAAAAAGTGAAATCTTAAACTATGTAAATGAGCTAGGTAATGAAGGTAGATTGATTTCCATGCAACTTGAAGAACTCGTTTCCAATGTTGAAAAAGAAGCTGGTCTTCTAATAAAAGATTATGTTAAAGATCATCATCAAGATGAACGAGTGATTTTAAAACAGTTGAAAAAACTATCAAACGATGAACTATTAGATGACCTTGTCATAGTAAAACTTTTAGGCTTTTCAAAAAATATAAATTTGTCAGAGCATACAATAACACCAAGGGGGTACCGTATTTTACATAAAATACCGAGGATTCCTCCGATTGTTGTGGAAAACCTTATCGATAAGTTTGAGGATATTAGGCAAATCATGCGAGCCTCAATTGAAGAGCTAGACGAAGTCGATGGAATTGGTGAAGCGAGGGCGAAGAAGATTAAAGAAGGTTTAACTAGAATTCAAGAACAATTGTTTATTGACCGACACATATAAGAAACACCTTGACTGTGTTTTGTATTGACGTTATAATGAAATATTTTTGTGGAAAATTGACATTGTACGTCTACTTTGTTATTTTTAAACTATGTATAATTTGAAAATTCCTTCACAGAAATTATAAATTGATTAATTTTAAAGTTTGACCTTTGAAATTAATGTCTATACTGGTAAAGGAGGTGAAATAGATGCTAAGATGGATCGTAAAACTTTTCTTTGTTTTTTTAGGTGGAACATTAGGATATCTATTTGTTCCAGACTTAATACAAAACTTAAATTTGGGGTTACCTGATTGGATTACAAATTCATATGTAGGTGCAGCTATAATTGGAGCAATCATATTTTATTTATCATCATTTTGGATTACAGATTATATTGTGGGGTTAATTCGCTTAGTGGAAGAGAAATTAGTTAAGGCCCCAGTTACAGATGTTCTTTTTGGGACGATGGGAATTATATTTGGACTAATTGTAGCATTTTTAATTGTACTACCACTAAATACCATTAATATTCCTGTCCTAAGCACTGTGTTGCCAATATTTTTAACTTTGCTATTAGGATATTTAGGCTTTCAGGTGGGATTTAAAAAGCGAGATGAATTAATAAGCTTATTCACTAGAAAAAGTGATAGAAAAAAAGAAATTGACGAAGTAGTGAAAGAAAGACACGGTGTCGAACTTAAGATTTTAGATACGAGTGTTATTATTGATGGAAGAATCGCAGACATTTGTCAAACCGGCTTTCTAGAAGGAACGTTAGTAATCCCTCAATTTGTTCTTGAGGAACTGCAACATATCGCAGATTCTTCTGACGTACTAAAAAGAAACCGTGGACGTCGAGGCTTAGATATATTGAATAAAATTCAAAAAGAATTATCAATTAATGTTGAAATTTATGAAGGCGATTTTGATGAAATTCAGGAAGTAGATAGTAAGTTAGTGAAACTTGCTAAACTAGTATCTGGGCTTGTTGTCACGAATGACTTTAATTTAAATAAAGTCTGTGACCTTCAAGGAGTCCCTGTCTTGAATATTAATGACTTAGCTAATGCAGTAAAACCAATCGTCTTACCTGGTGAAGAACTTCATGTTCAAGTAATTAAAGACGGAAAAGAGCATAATCAAGGCATTGCTTATTTAGACGACGGAACAATGATCGTTGTGGAAGGTGGTCGCGACTTTATTAGTAAACACATTGATGTAATTGTCACAAGTGTATTACAGACGTCTGCTGGAAGAATGATTTTTGCTAAACCCAAAGTATTAGAAAAAGCTTTGTAGTACGAAAAGCGGAAACGCCCGTCAAGTCCCGACTAGCAAATGTTCTGTCAGTAAAAAGTGCGCTATTTCACTTTTTAGCTAAGAAAAAGTAAAATCCTTTTTCCTCGACAGGTTATTTGACCGCGAGGGACTGGGCGTTGGAGCTAGACAAAGAAAAGCGGAAACGCCCGTCATATATTTAAAAAAACGTTAGGTCAGTTGTTTCTGGCCTGACGTTTCCTTTTTATGAGGAGTTCGCTATAATCAAAGCTAGAGACTTTTTAGGTGATAGGAGGAACTTTTCTATGATGTATTCCGTAGTAATTCCTGCAGCTGGTCAAGGTAAGAGAATGAAATTAAATAAAAATAAACAATTTCTAATACTAGAAGAAAAGCCGGTTATCATTCATACCTTAGCGGTTTTTCAAAGGGATAGCTGGTGTGAAGAAATTATTATAGTCGCTAATTCCTCAGAAGTTGAACAAATAAAGGAATTAATAAGTACATATGGAATAACAAAAGTAAATAAAATTGTTCCTGGTGGTAACGAGCGACAAAATAGTGTTTATAATGGTTTGAAGGCAATTGAGAAAGCAGAGATTGTTCTTATTCATGATGGAGCTCGTCCCTTTGTTACAGAAGAGCTTATTCATAAGTTAGTTGTAGAAGCCGAAAATAAAGATGCCGCTATTTTAGCTGTACCTATTAAGGATACGGTAAAAGAAAGTGACGGAACTAAAGTTTTACATACTGTTGATCGCTCTATGTTGTGGTCCGCTCAGACGCCCCAAGCTTTCAAGTCTGAAATCATTTTGCAGGCTCATGAATGGGCAGACAAAAATCAATTTATTGGAACTGATGACGCAAGTCTTTTAGAACAACTTCAAAAAGGTGTTTCAATCGTCTTAGGAGATTATTTTAATATTAAATTAACAACTCCAGAAGATATCGTTTTTGCACAATCTATTATGGAAGTGAAACGAGGGGGAAATGAATGATGAGAATTGGACAAGGTTATGATGTACACCAACTAGTCGAAGGGCGACCGTTAATTATTGGTGGTATAGAAATACCTCATGAAAAAGGATTGTTAGGGCATTCTGATGCCGATGTATTACTACATACAGTAGCTGATGCTGTTCTAGGAGCGATTGCTGAAGGCGATATCGGCAAACACTTTCCTGATACAGACCCAGCCTATAAAGGAGCAGATTCTGCAAAGCTTTTATCTCATGTCTGGGAGTTAGTAAAGCAAAAGGGATATAAGCTAGGCAATATTGATTGTACAATTATTGCCCAAAGGCCGAAAATGGCACCATACATTCCAAAAATGAGACAAAGAATAAGCGAGTTACTAGAAGCTGATATAGATCAAGTCAATGTAAAAGCAACAACAACAGAAAAACTAGGCTTTTGTGGAAGAGAAGAAGGCATAGCCTCCCAAGCAACTGTCCTTTTAGTGAAAATGTAAAATTCAAAATGTAAAATGTAATTTATTGCGAAATCGCTTCGTATTCCACTTTAACTAATTCTACATTTTACATTCTACATTTTACATTATAGAATAAGAAAAGCTATAAGAAGGAAACGGAAGGGTGTTATTATGTCAAGACAAGTACGAGTTCGCTTTGCTCCAAGTCCAACGGGGCATTTGCATATTGGTGGAGCAAGATCTGCTCTTTTTAATTATTTATTTGCTAGAAACCAAGGTGGAAAGTTTATTGTAAGAATTGAAGATACAGACCAAGCAAGAAACGTAGATACAGCTCAAGACAAGCTCCTTGAAAGCATGAAGTGGTTAGGGATTGAGTGGGACGAGAGCGTTGATGTTGGCGGCGAGTTTGGTCCATATCGCTGTATGGATCGACTAGAAATATATGAAGAGCATATTAAACAGTTAATCGATAGTGGGAAGGCGTACTACTGTTATATGACTGAAGAAGAAAGTGAAAAAGAACGTGAAGAGCAATTAGCAAAAGGTGAAACGCCGAAATATAGTGGTCGTGACCGTTATTTAACAGCTGAGCAACGTACTGCCCATGAAGAAGCAGGCAAAAAGCCTGTCGTTCGCTTTTTAGTTCCTGAGGGACAAGAGGTAGTTGTTGATGATGCTATACGAGGACGAGTAAGTTTTGAAACAGATGGTATTGGTGATTTTATTATTGCAAGACGTGATGGGATCCCAATGTATAATTTTGCCGTTGTCGTTGATGATCATCTAATGGAAATCTCCCACGTTATCCGTGGTGAAGAACATTTATCAAATGCGCCTCGTCAAGTATTGTTGTATCAAGCATTTGGATGGGAAGCACCAACTTTTGCGCATGCTTCATTAATTCTAAATCAAGATCGTCAAAAAATGAGTAAACGAGACGAGTCGATTATTCAATTCGTTGAGCAATATCGTGATTTAGGTTATTCATCTGAAGCACTTGTTAATTTTTTGGCTCTTCTAGGTTGGTCTCCAGTAGGAGAAGAAGAGATTTTTACGAAAGAAGAAATCATCGAACAATTCAGTTTAGAGCGAGTATCAAAAGCTCCTGCAGTTTTTGATACACAAAAACTTGAATGGATGAATAATCAATATATGAAGAAGGCTCCAGCCGATAAAGTAGTGGAACTAGCGTTGCCACACTTGATAAGTAGTGGTAAACTTCCAGTAGAGATGTCAGAGCAGCAATCTGCTTGGGCTCGCGACTTAATTTTACTACACCAGGAAAAAATGAGTTATGGTGCAGAAATCGTTGGACTTACAGAGTTGTTCTTTAAGTCAGATATTGAGTATAATGAAGAAGCACAAGAAGTTTTAAATGAAGAACAAGTGCCTACTGTTATTCAAGAATTTAAAGCGCAGTTAGAAGCTTTAGAAACATTTACAGCTGAAGATATTAAAGCGGCGACGAAAGCTACACAAAAAGCTACAGGGCAAAAAGGAAAGCAATTATTTATGCCAATTCGTGTAGCAACAACGGGTCAAACCCATGGTCCTGATTTACCACAAGCAATTAGTTTATTAGGAAAAGATATTGTTCTCGCTCGCTTACAAAACCTATTATAAAAAACGTTGATGAGGATTAAGTAAAAGAATCATTTCTTCAAAGAGAGAACTGCCTTGGCTGAAAGCAGTTTAAGAAGTGACTTTGAAATGCCCCTCTGAGTCCTTTGCCAAAAAGCAAAAGTTGAGTTAATGTCCTTTTGACCCTCTCTTGCTTAGTAAGTAAAGGCGGTTCTCCCCGTTAAAGAGTCAAGAGGAGTAGAAACTTACTCAAACAGAGTGGAACCGCGCTAAAAGCGTCTCTGTGCATTATGCACAGAGACGCTTTTTTATATGCCTTTTCAATACTGAAGTTCTGGAGGGAGAGAATAAAAATGTTTAAAACATTAAGAAATGACATTGATGTTGTTTTTGAGCAAGATCCAGCAGCGAGAAATAAGCTTGAAGTAATTTTGACTTATTCAGGACTTCACGCCATTTGGGGGCACAGACTGGCCCATGGTTTATGGAAAAAACGATTGTTTTTTTTGGCTAGACTTTTCTCGCAAATTTCTCGCTTTATTACTGGAATTGAAATCCACCCTGGCGCTGTCATCGGTCAGAGGCTGTTTATCGATCATGGAATGGGAGTCGTTATTGGGGAAACCTGTGAGATAGGAGATAACGTTACGATCTATCAAGGTGTAACATTAGGGGGAACTGGCAAAGAAAAAGGAAAACGCCATCCGACGATTGAGGATAATGTCCTTATTGCATCTGGGGCAAAAATTTTAGGGTCGATGACTATTGGAAAGAATTCTCGAATTGGTGCAGGTTCAGTCGTACTTAAAGAAGTTCCACCCAATTCTACTGTTGTTGGTATTCCAGGTCGTGTCGTTATGCAAGATGGGGTTAAAATTCGCAGAGACTTAGACCATATTAACCTCCCAGATCCAGTCGCCGACAAATTAAAAGAACTAGAAGAAGAAATAAAATCACTTAAAAATGAGATTGAAACGTTAAAACAAAGTTAAATGTAGAATGTAAAATGTAGAATGGTTTAGAAGAAGCTTCGAAGCTTTCCTGACATACAATTCTACATTCTGCATTCTATACTTTACATTTAAAAAAGGAGTGTAAATAATGTCGATTAAAGTTTATAACACGTTGTCGAGGCAAAAAGAGATGTTTAAACCGATTGAAGAGGGAAAGGTAAAAATGTACGTTTGTGGCCCAACCGTTTATAACTATATTCATATTGGCAACGCAAGGCCAGCAATCATCTTTGATATGGTTCGTAGATATTTTCAGTTCCGTGGCTTTGACGTCACATATGTCTCTAACTTTACGGATGTAGACGATAAGCTGATTAAAGCGGCAAAAGAGTTAGGGGAAGATGTCCCAACAATCGCTGAACGATTTATTAAAGCTTATTTCGAGGACACAGCTGCTTTAGGCGTTAAATGTGCCGATGTTCACCCAAGAGTAACAGAAACAATGACTGAAATTATTGATTTTGTCGAAGGGCTTATTAATAAAGGTTTTGCCTATGAAATAAATGGAGATGTTTATTTCAGTACTAGAAAATTCAAAGAGTACGGAAGACTTTCACAACAATCGATTGACGATCTGCAGTCAGGGGCTAGAATTGAAGTTGAGCAACAAAAGGCAGATCCCCTTGATTTTGCCCTTTGGAAAAAAGCTAAGCCAGGAGAAATTTCATGGGATAGCCCTTGGGGTGAAGGCAGACCGGGCTGGCATATCGAGTGTTCGGCAATGGTAAAAAAGTATTTAGGAGACACGATTGATATACATGCTGGTGGGCAAGACCTATCATTCCCGCACCATGAAAATGAAATTGCCCAATCAGAAGCAATGACAGGGAAAAAGATGGCTAACTACTGGCTTCATAATGGCTATATTAATATTGATAATGAGAAAATGTCAAAGTCACTAGGAAACTTTATTTTAGTGCATGATATTATTAAAAAATATGACCCTGAAATTATTCGTTTCTTTATGTTAATGGCACATTACCGCAGCCCCATCAATTTTAATGATGAGTTGCTAAACAGTGCAAAAAATGGATTAGATCGTATAAAGACTGCTGTATTAAATCTTGAATATCGACTAGAAGAAACTGCTAACCTTGGCGGTGATGAAGTTGAGTGGATCAGTAAAATTGATGAGGAAAAAGCGAATTTTATTCGTGAAATGGATGATGACTTTAATAGTGCAAACGCCATAGCAACTCTTTTTGACTTAGCTAAACTAGCAAATGTTTATCTTCGTGAAGATCATACTTCAAAAGAAGTACTCGAGCATTTTTTATCTGTATTTAAAGAATTAGCTGATGTGCTTGGACTGGTATTATCATCACCGAAAGAGTTGCTTGATGAAGACATTGATAAGTTAATTGAACAGAGGAATGAAGCAAGAAAAAATAGAGATTTTGCTTTAGCAGATAAAATTAGAGATGATTTAAAAGAAATGAATATCGTATTGGAAGATACACCACAGGGAGTACGTTGGAAGAGGGTTTAAGAAAATGATGAAATTGACAGAACCGAAAATAGATTTACAGCAATTAAATGCGTTGGCGCTCGCTTATATGGGTGATTCCATTCATGATACGTATGTTCGTTACCGTCTCATTGCCTCTGGAAAGGTTAGACCGCATCAACTTCATAAAAAAGCAACACAATATGTATCGGCTACGGCACAGGCAGAAGTATTAAACTGCCTGCTTGCCACCGATTTTTTAACAGAAGAAGAGGTTGCCGTTGTTATGAGAGGTAGAAATTCAAAGCCAGGAAATGTTCGGAAAAGTACAGACTTACACACCTACCGAAAAAGTACGGCCTTTGAAGCGTTGTTAGGGTACTTATATTTACTTAACAGATATGAAAGACTTGATGAGATTATTGAACAAACATTTTTAGTGATCGAAAAAGAAGAAGGGAGTGAAAAAAATGAGTAGTGAGTTTATTGTTGGTAAAAATCCTGTAATTGAGGCGTTACGCTCTGGCCATACCATTAATAAGATTTGGATTGGTGAAGGAACTCAAAAAGGACAAATCAATCAAATTCTTGATCTTGCTAAAGAAAATGGAATTCAATTTCAATTTGTACCGAAGCAAAAGTTAGAATCGCTCGTTGATACAAAAAACCATCAAGGTGTTGTAGCTTCAATAGCAGCTTACGAATATGCAGAGCTTGAGGATTTATTTGAAAAAGCAAAAGAAAAAGGTGAAGAGCCTTTCTTTTTGATATTAGATGAAATTGAAGATCCACATAACTTAGGTTCTATTCTTCGGACAGCTGATGCAGCAGGTGCACACGGAGTTATTATCCCTAAACGACGTGCAGTCGGACTTACGGCAACAGTTGCAAAAGCATCTACAGGGGCAATTGAGTACGTTCCAGTTGTAAGAGTAACGAACATCGCTAGGACGATGGATGAATTAAAAAAACGCGGTTTGTGGTTTGCGGGCACAGATGCAAAAGGTGATACAGATTTTAGACAAGCTAGTTTTGATTTACCAATCGGACTTGTCATTGGAAGTGAAGGAAAAGGGATGAGCCGATTAATAAAGGAAAAGTGTGACTTTTTACTTCGAGTACCGATGCAAGGAAAAGTTACCTCTTTAAATGCATCTGTTGCCGCTAGTCTTTTGATGTATGAGGTTCTTAGGAAGCGTAATCCAATAGGAATGAAGTGAAATGGGAGAGATACTTCTCGTTGATGGCTATAACATTATTGGGGATTGGCCTGAATTAAAGGAACTAAAGCAGTACGATTTAGCAGGTGCCAGAGATTTATTAGTAGAAAAAATGGCGGAATACCAAGCTTATAGTGGAATGAAGGTCATCATTATTTTTGATGCCCATATGGTACCTGGCATCGGGAAAAAGTACAATAATTATAGACTAGAGATTATTTATACGAGAGAAAACGAAACCGCAGATGAACGGATTGAGAAATTAGTAAAAAAACTTAAACGTGTTGATACTCGTGTTTATGTTGCAACGTCTGATTTCGTGGAGCAATCGGTAACATTCGGTTACGGTGCGTTAAGAAAATCGGCTAGAGAGCTTCGCACAGAAATGGGTGTTGTTGAGCAAGGGATTGAACGAGAAGTGAAGAAGTCGAAAAAGAGAGAAAAAACAACGAAATTACCGATTACTGACGAAATGGCAGAAATTTTTGAAAAATGGCGTCGAGGCGACATGTGAGTGGTTGACGCTGCTTAAATCAATGCTATATAATATTTCTATATTTAGGTAATTCAATTTGTTTAAAAAGGTCACAGTGCTTATATTATTAAAAGTTTAACGACTTTATCGATGGTAGTATAAGGGAAACTAAGGCGACGGTAATGTACTTAGTCGAGCCCGTTTTTTTAATATTCATTTAGCTTGATGGAAATGGATCCCTTTTTAAACGTACACAATTCATCAAAGGTCGGAGGGATTATGGTGAGCATAGATCTCAAAGAAATCACAAATGCTGACTTTGAGCAAATGGAAGATGAATATTTAGTTGATTATGTTCGCGAAGGCGATAGTGGTGCCTTAGAGTATCTTATTACTAAATATAAGAACTTTGTTAGAGCTAAAGCTAGATCCTATTTCTTAATAGGCGCTGACCACGAGGACATAGTTCAAGAAGGAATGATTGGTCTTTATAAGGCAATCCGAGATTTTAAAGGGGACAAGCTGTCATCTTTTAAAGCTTTTGCAGAACTTTGTATTACTAGACAAATCATTACAGCAATTAAGACAGCAACTCGGCAAAAGCATATTCCTTTAAATTCCTATGTATCATTAGACAGACCAATATACGATGAGGAAAGTGATCGTACCCTTCTTGATGTTATTAGTGGAACTCGCGTCACAGATCCTGAAGAGCTTCTCATTAACCAAGAGGAGTTTGATGATATTGAATTAAAAATGGGTGAAATATTAAGCGACCTGGAAAGAAAAGTTTTAATGTTATATTTAGACGGCCGGTCATATCAAGAAATTTCTGTTGATTTAAAAAGACATGTAAAATCGATCGATAATGCCCTACAAAGAGTGAAAAGGAAACTTGAACGCTATGTAGAGCTAAAAGGTATAAGTATTTAAAAAAACAGGGCTTGCCCTGTTTTTTCTAATTATGTATTGGATTCAGCACTTCGAAGCACTACAAGAAAACATTTTACATTCTACATTCTACATTTTAAATTGTTTTGAAAAGGATAATTTTGGTTAGACTGATAGAAGACGTTATTGACACTGTCTAGGCCCTGTGATATGGTTGGTTAGTATGTGAATATTATCATTTACAAGATAGGGGTAGTATGTAATGCGCAAACAAATAGTACTAGCGTGTAATATTTGTAAGTCTCGTAACTATACAACAGAAAAGAACAAAGCGACAAATGCAGAGCGGACGGAAATGAAGAAGTTCTGTAAAGTATGTAACGAGCACACCCTTCATCTTGAAACAAAATAATCTCGTATTTAATTAGTTTTATGTACAAGCATTATGTGTATAAACGATAAAAAGATTCGCTTTAATGAAGTGTCTAGAGGGCGGAGGTGGCGTTAATGGCTGAAACAGTTAAGAAAACAGGTCAATTTTTTCGAGACGTAGTAAAAGAGCTAAAGAGAGTGTCGTGGCCTACTCGTAAAGAGTTAACCCGATATACTGGTGTTGTTGTTGCTACAGTAATATTTATTGCGGTTTTCTTTGCGATTGTTGACTTAGGGATCTCGAGTTTAGTTCGTTTCATTTTAGGATAATTGGTCTATCCTTATTTTAGTTAAGTAGGATTGATCCATAGAGGAGGGAAGGACGAAAAGGTCCTGTTCATTATGGAGAAAAATTGGTATGTAGTTCATACTTACTCAGGTTATGAAAACAAAGTAAAAGCAAATTTAGAAAAGCGTGTAGAATCAATGACAATGGAAGATAAGATTTTCCGTGTCTTAGTTCCTGTTGAAGAAGAAACAGAAACAAAGAACGGGAAAACGAAATCCGTCACACGCAAAGTCTTTCCTGGATACGTATTAGTTGAAATGGTAATGACTGATGATTCGTGGTACGTTGTTCGAAACACACCTGGAGTTACAGGGTTTGTTGGTTCTGCTGGAGCAGGTTCAAAGCCAACAGCACTTCTTCCAGAAGAGGTAGAAGCTATTCTGCGTCAAATGGGTGTTGAGGAACCGCGTGAAGAAATTGACTTTGAACTAAAAGAATCAGTCAAGGTTAAAGAAGGTCCATTCGCAAACTTTGTTGGCTCAATTGAAGAAATTTTAGTTGAGAAAAGAAAGCTTAAAGTACATGTAAATATGTTTGGTCGAGAGACGCCGGTTGAGTTAGAGTTTTCTCAAGTTGAAAAAATCTAAAACTAGTACTTGCTTATCTCTGTTAGAAATGATAAAATCTTTTATGTTCTTAACGCGAAATTTTGAACGTAACTTTCGTATAGAAAGTTAATTGAGTGGGAGGATCAAATTATAAGATCCGGTTACCACATCACGGACTTAAGGAGGTGTGTCGCGTGGCTAAAAAGGTTATTAAAATGGTAAAGTTACAAATTCCTGCTGGGAAAGCAAATCCAGCACCGCCAGTTGGTCCTGCATTAGGTCAAGCGGGTGTTAACATTATGGGATTCTGTAAAGAATTCAACGCTCGTACTGCTGATCAAGCTGGTTTAATTATTCCGGTTGAAATTACGGTATTTGAAGACCGTTCATTTACATTCATTACGAAAACTCCGCCTGCTGCAGTTTTACTTAAAGTAGCAGCTGGGATCCAAAGTGGATCAGGTGAGCCTAATCGTAAAAAAGTAGCAACTGTTAAGCGTGATAAAGTTCGCGAAATCGCAGAGCAAAAGATGCCAGACCTAAACGCTGCTAACGTAGAGTCAGCAATGCGTATGGTGGAAGGTACTGCACGCAGTATGGGAATTGTTATTGAAGACTAATCCCTTGTTACTAATGTAAGGGACTTAGGAGGTTGCGAATAGGCCGGAATAGTGGCGGCGCAACCTTTATTAGTGGGAGGTACTACCGCTAAAACCACAATCAAGGAGGAAACAAAATTGGCTAAAAAAGGTAAAAAGTATCAAGAAGCTGCTAAGCTTGTTGATCGTACAAAAGCTTACCCTATTGAAGAAGCAATTGAATTAGTTAAAAAGACTTCAGTAGCATCTTTTGATGAGACAGTTGAAGTTGCATTTAGATTAGGCGTTGATCCTAAGAAAGCTGACCAACAAATTCGTGGTGCAGTTGTACTTCCACACGGAACTGGTAAAGTTCAACGTGTATTAGTATTCGCTAAAGGCGAAAAAGCTAAGGAAGCTCAAGCAGCTGGTGCAGACTATGTTGGAGATGAAGATTACATCAACAAGATTTCTCAAGGTTGGTTTGACTTTGACGTAGTAGTAGCAACTCCTGACATGATGGGGCAAGTTGGTAAACTTGGACGTGTTTTAGGTCCTAAAGGTTTAATGCCTAACCCAAAAACAGGGACAGTTACTTTCGAAGTTGATAGAGCTGTAAATGAAATCAAAGCTGGTAAGATTGAATACCGTGTAGATAAAGCTGGTAACGTCCATGCTCCAATCGGCAAAGTTTCTTTCGATACAGATAAATTAAAAGAAAACCTTACAACAGTTATTGAAACTTTAATTAAAGTTAAGCCAGCTGCTGCTAAGGGGACTTATATGAAAAACATCGCAATCGCATCAACAATGGGACCTGGAGTTAAACTTAACGTAGCAACTGCTACAAAATAATTCCAGTTGACTATATTGTAATTAATCGATATACTAGCCATTGTGAATTGAATAGTTCATACCGTAGACAGTAGGAGCGTTTAAACGCTTAATTTCCTACCGAGGTTTGTTAAATGATGATCTAATCACTATAACAAAAGCCTCCGTGTGTCTGCATGGAGGCTTTTCCTATAGAAGGTCACCTCATAAAACGGTATGGTTTTGCTACTATCACTTTGATAGTAGAAGAAAACCTAGGGTTTATTCCCGAGCTTTTCTATTAATCATAGGAGGTGTAAATATGAGCGTACGTGAACAAAAACAACAATTTCAACAAAAAGAAGTATTAGTATCTGAGATCGCTACAAAGCTACGTGATAGCAAAACAACAGTAGTTGTTGACTATCGTGGATTGAATGTTGCCCAAGTGACAGAATTACGTAAGCAACTTCGTGAAGCTAATGTTGAGTTCAAAGTTTACAAAAACTCAATGACACGTCGTGCAACTGCAGAAGTAGAATTAACTGAACTTGATTCAGTATTAGTAGGACCTACTGCAATTGCGTTTAGTAACGATGATGTAATCGCTCCTGCTAAAATTCTTAACGACTTCGCAAAGAAGAACGATAAGTTAGAAATTAAAGCAGGTATTATCGAAGGTCAATACGCTACATTAGAAGAAGTGAAGGCACTTGCTGAACTTCCTTCAAGAGAAGGTTTACTTTCAATGTTGCTTAGCGTTCTTCAAGCTCCAATGCGTAACTTTGCATTGGCTACAAAAGCTGTTGCTGAACAAAAAGAAGAACAAGGTGCATAATCACCTAAAAAATTAAAATTAACTTAAAATTAGGAGGAAATATAAAATGAGTAAAGATCAAATCTTAGAAGCAATTAAAGAAATGACAGTTTTAGAATTAAACGATCTTGTAAAAGCAATCGAAGAAGAGTTTGGCGTAACTGCAGCTGCTCCTGTAGCTATGGTTGGTGGCGGTGCTGCTGCTGCTGAAGCTGAGCAAACTGAATTTGACGTTATCCTTACATCTGCTGGTGCAGCTAAGATCAACGTTATCAAAGCAGTTCGTGAACTTACTGGTTTAGGATTAAAAGAAGCTAAAGCATTAGTTGATGGTGCTCCAGCTCCACTTAAAGAAGGCGTTTCTAAAGAAGACGCTGAAGCTATGAAAGCTAAGCTTGAAGAAGCTGGCGCTTCTGTAGAAGTTAAGTAATTTTTTAAAAAAAACTCGCATTTATGCGAGTTTTTTTGTTGTGAGTTTTAAGGGGAATGTGTGAAATGTAGAATTATATTGAAAGTGACGCTTCGAAGCTATTCTAAACTCATTCTGTATTCTACATTCTATGTTTAACGCTACTCATAATTTTAAAATTACTTGTATATTTCTAATAACTATTAATCATAATGATTATTGGTGTAAAAAGAAAAGGTGTGATGAAAATTGTCGAATCACTATTATTCAGAAAAGCCGACAGTTGAAAGTTCTCGAAGAAAATGGGAGTCTCATTTAAGAGGGCTTAAAATGCTGTTCACTTCTGATGCAGGTGTTTTTTCAAAGAAAGAAGTAGATTTTGGGTCGCAATTATTACTTGAAACTTTCCGTTTTCCTAGAATCGATGGTGATATTCTAGATGTGGGTTGTGGTTATGGTCCAATTGGTTTAACACTAGCTAAAGAAAATCCGAATTGCAACCTTACGTTGGTTGATGTAAATGAGCGCGCCCTTGAATTAACGGAACTTAATGCCAAACTTAATCAAGTAAAAAATGTAACAATTAAAAAAAGTAATCTATTAAGTGCTATTGAAGGTAAAAAGTTTGCGTCTATTTTATCAAACCCACCAATTCGAGCAGGTAAGAAAGTAGTTCACCAATTATTTGAGGAGGCTTATAGCCATTTAATCGATGACGGAGAGCTTTGGATCGTTATTCAAAAGAAGCAAGGGGCTCCATCTGCGATTGAAAAATTAGAGAGTTTATTTTCTGATGTAGTAGTTGAGAAGAAGTCAAAAGGTTATTTTATCATTTCTGCAAAAAGAAGTTGACTCTGATTTCGGTTTGTGTTAGTGTTATTTAATGCGTATGAATATCGTTTTAAGCCTAAATTACCTCAAATGTCAACTTTAATTTTTTGTTTAAACATCCAGTTTTTGGGTAAACTAATATAATAAAAAATACCTAGTTCTGTGTTTTTTGCAAAAGCCTAAGACTCATTGGTACATAAGTTGCACTACAGCTGAGAGAATGAACGTTTAAAACAATTGGTCTTTTTAATGATAGAAAGGCCTTTATCGATTGTGGTTTTTTTAGTGAAAACCCTTTTTCTTTTTCACTAGGAAAAGGATTTACTTATGGAGAACAAAAGTCTCCAATTAATAGTAGAAGTACGAATAATATTTTTATCAGCAAAACTAAGTATGCCGATTGTATCCCACCAGCATCGTTAGATCATGACGATCCACTTGGGGGTATCGAAGCTGCTGAGTTTTTCTAATATGCTTAGTTTGAAAGCTAAGCCTCATCATTAGTTTCTTGACTAATAGATGGACACTAAAACGCTAGATTTAAGGGGTGAATCAGTTGACAGGTCAACTAGTTCAGTATGGACGACACCGCCAACGAAGAAGCTACGCTAGAATTAAAGAGGTATTAGAATTACCTAACCTTATTGAAATTCAGACAGCATCTTATCAATGGTTTCTTGATGAGGGACTAAGAGAAATGTTTCAAGACATCTCTCCGATTCAAGATTTTACAGGAAACTTAATTTTGGAGTTTATTGATTACAGTTTAGGTGAGCCTAAATACTCTGTTGAAGAGTCGAAAGAACGAGATGTTACTTATGCAGCTCCACTACGAGTGAAAGTACGTCTAATTAATAAAGAAACAGGAGAAGTAAAAGAACAGGAAGTCTTCATGGGTGATTTCCCATTAATGACTGAAACAGGTACGTTTGTCATCAATGGTGCTGAACGTGTAATCGTTTCCCAGCTTGTTAGGTCTCCAAGTGTTTATTATAGTAAGAAAATCGATAAAAACGGGAAAAAAGGTTTTACAGCAACTGTAATTCCAAACCGTGGAGCATGGTTAGAACTAGAAACAGATGCGAAAGACGTTGTATACGTTCGTATTGATCGTACAAGAAAAATCCCTGTTACAGTTCTATTGCGTTCACTAGGATTTGGATCTGATCAAGAGATCATTGATCTACTAGGTGAAGATGAGTATTTAAGAAACTCATTAGATAAAGATAACACCGATAGTACGGAAAAGGCCTTATTAGAAATTTATGAACGCCTACGTCCTGGTGAGCCTCCTACAGTAGAAAATGCAAAAAGTTTATTAGAATCGCGCTTTTTTGATCCTAAACGTTATGACCTAGCAAATGTAGGTCGTTATAAGATTAACAAAAAGCTTCATATTAAAAATCGACTATTCAACCAGCGCTTAGCTGAAACATTAATTGATCCTGAAACAGGAGAAGTTTTAGCTGAAGAAGGAGCGATTATTGATCGTCGTCTTCTTGATCGCTTAATACCTTACTTAGAAAATAACGTAGGGTTTAAGGACGTTTCCTTGCACGGTGGTGTAATGGATGACGTTGAAGTGCCATTACAGTCTATTAAAGTTTATGCACCAAACAAGCAAGAAGATGAAATGCCGATAAATGTTATTGGTAACCGAAGTGTAGATACAAGCATTAAAAATATCACACCTGCAGACATTATTGCTTCGATAAATTATTTCTTTAATTTACTTCATGGCATTGGAGATACAGATGATATTGACCACTTAGGTAATCGTCGTCTTCGTTCAGTTGGTGAGTTATTACAAAACCAATTTAGAATCGGACTTTCTAGAATGGAACGTGTTGTACGTGAGCGTATGTCAATCCAAGACGCTAATATGATCACGCCTCAAGCGTTAATTAATATCCGTCCTGTCATTGCATCAATTAAAGAGTTTTTTGGAAGCTCGCAGTTATCTCAGTTCATGGATCAAACAAACCCATTAGCAGAGTTAACGCATAAGCGTCGTCTTTCAGCATTAGGACCTGGTGGTTTAACTCGTGAGCGCGCTGGATTTGAAGTTCGTGACGTTCATTATTCTCACTATGGCCGCATGTGTCCAATTGAAACACCAGAGGGTCCAAACATTGGATTAATTAACTCGTTATCTTCATTCGCGAAAGTGAATCAATTCGGTTTTATGGAAACACCATATCGTCGTGTAGACCCAGAAACAGGTAAAGTTACAGAGAAAATGGATTACTTAACTGCAGATGAGGAAGATAACTATGTAGTTGCCCAGGCGAATGCGAAGTTAGCTGATGACGGTTCGTTTATTGAAGAAAATATTATTGCGCGTTTCCGTGGTGAAAATACCATTGTTAAACGTGAACGTGTTGATTATATGGATGTATCGCCTAAACAGGTAGTTTCTGCTGCGACTGCGTGTATCCCGTTCTTAGAGAACGATGACTCAAACCGTGCCCTAATGGGAGCGAACATGCAACGTCAAGCAGTACCGTTGTTACAACCACAATCGCCTCTAGTAGGAACAGGTATGGAGCATGTGAATGCAAGAGACTCAGGTGCTGCAGTAGTTTCTAAATATAAAGGTATTGTTGAGCGAGTTACCGCTAAAGAAATTCAAGTTCGTCGTCTTAGCGATGTAGACGGAAATGAAATTAAAGGTGACATTGATCGTTACAATTTATTAAAGTTTGTTCGTTCTAACCAAGGAACTTGTTATAACCAACGTCCAATTGTTAAAGAGGGTGACGTTGTTACTAAAGGAGAAATCCTTGCTGACGGTCCGTCAATGGAACTAGGGGAACTAGCCCTTGGCCGTAACGTTCTTGTTGGGTTCATGACTTGGGAAGGGTATAACTACGAGGATGCAATTATCCTTAGTGAGCGTCTAGTTAAAGACGATGTTTATACATCGATCCATATCGAGGAATATGAATCTGAAGCACGTGATACGAAATTAGGACCTGAAGAAATTACAAGAGATATTCCAAACGTTGGTGAAGATGCATTACGCAACCTTGACGAGCGTGGAATTATCCGTGTTGGTGCAGAGGTAAAAGATGGCGACATTCTTGTAGGAAAAGTAACTCCAAAAGGGGTAACTGAACTTACTGCTGAAGAGCGACTTTTACACGCAATCTTCGGAGAAAAAGCTAGAGAAGTACGTGATACATCACTAAGAGCTCCTCATGGCGGAGAAGGTATCATTTTAGATGTGAAAGTTTTCAATCGTGAAGATGGTGATGAGCTTCCACCGGGAGTAAATCAACTTGTTCGCGTATATATTGTTCAAAAGCGTAAAATCCATGAAGGCGATAAAATGGCCGGACGTCATGGTAACAAGGGTGTTATCTCAAGAATTATGCCAGAAGAAGATATGCCTTATTTACCAGATGGTACGCCTATCGATATCATGCTTAACCCATTAGGAGTACCTTCACGTATGAATATCGGACAAGTGCTTGAGTTGCACTTAGGAATGGCTGCAAGAAAGTTAGGCATTCACGTTGCGTCTCCAGTATTTGATGGCGCCACAGAAGAAGATGTTTGGGGTACACTTGCAGAAGCAGGTATGGCAAGAGACGGAAAAACAGTTCTTTATGATGGAAGAACAGGTGAGCCGTTTGATAATCGTATTTCAGTAGGTATTATGTATATGATTAAACTTGCTCACATGGTTGATGATAAGCTTCATGCTAGATCAACTGGTCCATACTCTCTAGTAACACAACAACCACTTGGTGGTAAAGCGCAATTTGGTGGACAGCGTTTTGGAGAGATGGAGGTTTGGGCACTAGAGGCATACGGTGCAGCTTACACATTACAAGAAATTCTTACAGTTAAATCAGATGATGTTATTGGTCGTGTGAAAACGTATGAAGCGATTGTTAAAGGTGAGAATGTTCCAGAGCCAGGTGTTCCTGAATCGTTTAAAGTATTAATTAAAGAGCTTCAAAGTTTAGGTATGGATGTAAAAATGTTATCTAGCAATGAAGAAGAAATTGAAATGCGTGATCTTGATGATGACGAGCAAACGAATGATAAACTTAATTTAAATCTTGAAACTACTGAATCAAACGGATAATCGTAGAACCTGAAAGCCGAAAGGGAGGTTGACCCCTTGATAGATGTAAACAATTTTGAATACATGAAAATTGGTCTTGCTTCACCGAATAAAATACGATCTTGGTCTCGTGGTGAAGTTAAGAAACCAGAAACGATTAACTATCGTACATTAAAGCCAGAAAAAGATGGTCTTTTTTGCGAAAGAATTTTCGGACCTACAAAAGACTGGGAATGTCATTGTGGTAAGTATAAGCGTGTACGTTATAAAGGTGTTGTTTGTGACCGTTGTGGTGTAGAAGTAACGAGAGCTAAGGTTCGACGTGAGCGTATGGGGCATATTGAATTAGCTGCCCCTGTCTCACACATCTGGTACTTTAAAGGAATTCCAAGTCGAATGGGGCTTGTCCTTGATATGTCACCACGTTCATTAGAAGAAGTCATTTATTTTGCTTCTTATGTGGTAACTGATGCTGGTGATACACCTCTTGATACGAAACAGCTTCTTTCAGAAAAAGAATACCGTACGTATCGTGAAAAGTATGGAAAAGGCTTCACAGCACAAATGGGAGCAGAAGCGATTAGAAAGCTTTTATCAGATATTGACCTAGAAAAAGAGGTTGATCTGTTAAAGGAAGAATTAGTTACAGCGCAAGGGCAGCGTCGAACTAGAGCAATTAAACGCCTAGAAGTTTTAGAAGCGTTTAGAAATTCAGGGAATGATCCATCGTGGATGATCCTTGATGTGCTCCCAGTTATTCCGCCTGAGTTACGTCCAATGGTTCAATTAGATGGTGGTCGTTTTGCTACATCTGATCTGAATGATTTGTACCGTCGAGTAATTAACAGAAATAATCGTCTTAAACGTCTATTAGACCTTGGGGCTCCAAATATCATCGTTCAAAATGAAAAGCGTATGCTTCAAGAAGCAGTTGATGCTTTAATTGACAATGGTCGACGTGGTCGTCCTGTAACAGGGCCTGGAAACAGACCGTTAAAGTCGTTATCGCATATGCTTAAAGGTAAGCAAGGGCGTTTCCGTCAGAACCTATTAGGAAAACGTGTTGACTATTCAGGACGTTCGGTAATCGTAGTAGGACCACAACTGCAAATGTATCAATGTGGTTTACCGAAAGAGATGGCTCTTGAGTTATTTAAGCCGTTCGTAATGAAAGAATTAGTAGCACAAGGTATCGCACATAACATTAAGAGTGCAAAACGTAAAGTTGAAAGAGTTCAACCAGAGGTTTGGGATGTACTAGAAGAAGTGATTAGAGAGCATCCGGTATTATTAAACCGTGCACCTACACTTCACCGTCTAGGTATCCAAGCTTTCGAACCTATTCTTGTTGAAGGAAGAGCGATTAAACTTCACCCACTTGTATGTACAGCTTATAACGCTGACTTTGATGGTGACCAAATGGCCGTTCACGTTCCGCTTTCAGCAGAGGCCCAAGCAGAGGCAAGAATTTTAATGTTAGCAGCGCAAAACATTCTAAATCCGAAAGATGGTAAACCGGTTGTTACACCGTCACAGGATATGGTATTAGGTAACTACTACTTAACTTTAGAGCGTAAAGATGCTATTGGTGAAGGTTTTATCTTTAAAGATACGAATGAAGCAGTTATTGCTTACCAAAATGGTTATGTTCACTTACACAGCCGTGTAGCAATTCCCGTAGCTTCTTTAAAGAAAACGACATTTACCGAAGAACAACAAAGTCAATTATTGTTAACTTCTGTTGGTAAATTAATTTTTAACGAGATCTTACCAGAAACATTCCCATACATTAATGAACCATCGATGACAAATCTTCAGGAAGCAACTCCTGATAGATACATTGTTCCTATGGGTACAGATGTTAAAGAACTTTTCAAAGAGCGTGATGTAGTAACTCCGTTTAAGAAAGGTTTCTTAGGAAACATCATTGCAGAAGTATTTAAAATCTTTAAGATTTCTGAGACGTCTAAAATGCTAGATAGAATGAAAGCATTAGGATTTAAATACTCTACAAAGGCAGGAATTACTGTAGGGGTAGCTGACATTGTGGTATTACCAGAAAAGAAAGAGATCTTGGCTGATTCTGAATTAAAAGTAGATAGAGTTGTCAAACAATTCCGTCGTGGTTTAATTACAGAAGAAGAGAGATATGATCGTGTTATTTCGATTTGGAGTGCTGCCAAAGATGTTATTCAAGAAAAGCTAATGGGTACACTTGATAAACTTAATCCAATTTTCATGATGAGTGACTCTGGTGCCCGTGGTAACGCATCGAACTTTACACAGCTCGCTGGGATGCGTGGACTTATGGCGAACCCATCTGGTCGTATCATTGAGTTACCAATCAAGTCAAGTTTCCGTGAAGGGTTAACAGTATTAGAATACTTTATCTCTACTCATGGTGCTCGTAAAGGTCTAGCCGATACAGCTCTGAAAACGGCTGACTCAGGTTACTTAACTCGTCGTCTAGTAGACGTTGCTCAAGACGTTATTGTTCGTGAAGACGATTGTGGTACAGATAGAGGTTTAGAGGTTGCTGCAATTAAAGACGGAACTGAAATCATTGAAGGATTATATGATCGCTTAGTTGGCCGTTTTATATTTAAGACTGTATATCATCCTGAAACAAAAGAAGTTATTGTTGGCAGAAATACGCTAATAACTGAAGATATTGCTAAGGAAATTGAAGATGCAGGCATTAAAGAGGTAACAATTCGCTCAGCATTTACTTGCGACACAAGACATGGAGTTTGTAAAAAGTGTTACGGTCGTAACTTAGCTACAGGTTCTGATGTTGAAGTTGGGGAAGCGGTAGGAATTATTGCGGCTCAATCAATTGGTGAGCCAGGAACACAGCTTACAATGCGTACTTTCCATACAGGTGGAGTAGCCGGAGACGATATTACTCAAGGTTTACCACGTATTCAAGAGCTATTTGAAGCGCGTAACCCGAAAGGTCAAGCGGTTATTTCAGAAATCGTCGGAAAAGTTATTGATGTTTCTGATGTAACTGATAAGCGTGAAGTAACTGTACAAGGTGAAATTGAAACAAGAAACTATCCAATTCCTTATGGAGCAAGAATTAAAGTAACTGTTGGCCAAGAAGTAATTGCTGGTGAAGAGTTAACAGAAGGTTCGATTGATCCGAAAGAATTACTAAAAGTTACTGGTATCAATGGAGTACAAGAATACTTACTACGAGAAGTGCAAAAAGTTTACCGTATGCAAGGGGTAGAAATTGGTGATAAGCACGTTGAGGTAATGGTACGTCAAATGCTAAGAAAAGTAAGAGTATTAGACGCTGGTGAAACGGAAGTATTACCAGGTTCACTTATCGAAATCCAACATTTCAATGATGCAAACAAGAAAGTATTATTAACTGGTGGTCAACCTGCAACAGGTCGTCCAGTTCTTCTAGGTATTACAAAAGCGTCACTAGAAACAGATTCATTCTTATCTGCAGCATCATTCCAAGAAACAACACGTGTTCTAACTGATGCAGCTATTAAAGGTAAGCGTGATGAGCTTCTTGGGCTTAAGGAAAATGTTATCATCGGTAAGCTAATTCCGGCTGGTACGGGAATGGCAAGATATCGTAACATTGACCTTGCTTTTGAAGGGAAAGAAGAAGATGGAGAAGTAGAAGGGCAAGAAGTTGAAAAAGAAATTGTCCTTCACGACTAAAAAATGTTGACAGTGATGCATGAGGGTGTTATTATATCTAAGTGCGTCACAAAGATACCTGATACTTTGGAGGATAAAACGATGTCTTATGAAAAAGTAGCACAGGCTGAAGAAAAGGTTATTGGCACGAAACAAACATTGAAAGCTTTAGAGGATGGGATCGTTAAAGAGTTATATGTTGCAAGTGATGCTGACTATAAAGTAATTTATAAGGTAATCGCTTTAGCAGAAAAAAATGACGTCCCTACCATAAAAGTTCAATCCATGAAAAAGCTTGGCAAAGCTTGTGGAATTGATGTTTCAGCAGCCACTGTAGCGATATTGAAGTAAAATACGTTTTTGCTAAAGTGTAAAAGCTTTGGCAAAAACGTTACTTTCGGAAATTGATGAACCACCTGGCTCAGTGGTCTTTAAAAATGTTTTAGGGAAGGAGGAAATCAAATGCCTACAATTAACCAATTGGTACGTAAAGGTCGTACAGACAAAATCAAAAAGTCTGACTCACCTGCGTTAAATAAAGGTTACAACAGTTTCAAGAAGTCTCAAACTAACCAGTCTTCACCTCAAAAACGTGGTGTATGTACACGTGTTGGTACAATGACTCCAAAGAAACCGAACTCAGCATTACGTAAGTATGCTCGTGTACGTTTAACTAACGGAATTGAGGTTACTGCTTACATTCCTGGTATTGGTCACAATTTACAAGAGCACAGCGTAGTACTTATTCGCGGTGGTCGTGTAAAAGACTTACCGGGGGTTCGTTACCACATCGTACGTGGAGCTCTAGATACAGCTGGAGTACAAAACCGTATGCAAGGTCGTTCTAAATATGGAACTAAGAGACCTAAAGCAGGTAAAACTGCTGCTAAGAAATAATAAAAAAATAATAGCTCAAAGTAAAGAACAGTAGTGTTTAAATTTGAGCATGTACGAAAATAAATGTTAAATGATTGAAAGGAGGGGAAATAATGCCTCGTAAAGGACCTGTAGCTCGTAGAGATGTATTACCTGATCCATTATATAATTCAAAGTTAGTAACTCGTCTTATCAACCGTATCATGGTTGATGGTAAGAGAGGGGTGGCTCAAACAATTTTATATAAAGCGTTTGAACTAGTTCAAGAACGTAGTGGAAATAATCCAATGGAAGTTTTCGAACAAGCTATCAAAAACATCATGCCAGTTCTTGAAGTTAAGGCTCGCCGTGTAGGTGGATCTAACTATCAAGTGCCGATCGAAGTTAAACCTGAGCGTCGTACGACGTTAGGACTTCGTTGGTTAGTAAACTACTCACGCCTTCGTGGAGAAAAGACGATGGAAGAGCGTTTAGCTAACGAAATCATGGATGCTGCTAACAACACTGGTGCAGCTGTTAAAAAGCGTGAAGACACGCACAAAATGGCTGAAGCAAACAAAGCGTTTGCTCACTATCGTTGGTAGGATAACACGAACTTATCATATTTTTATAGCAAAAGAAGTCGGACGGACGTTTAGCCTTGAGTTAAACGTCTATCGTCAGGCTTGTTATGCTATCTGCAACTAAAATAATGCTCAACATTAGGAAGGAGAAAGAAACCTATGGCAAGAGAGTTCTCCTTAGAAAAGACTCGTAATATTGGTATCATGGCTCATATTGATGCTGGTAAAACAACTTGTACTGAACGTATTCTTTTCTATACAGGCCGTATCCACAAAATTGGTGAAACTCATGAAGGAGCTTCACAAATGGACTGGATGGAGCAAGAGCAAGAGCGTGGTATTACAATCACATCTGCTGCTACAACTGCTCAATGGAAAGGTCACCGTATTAACATCATCGATACACCAGGACACGTAGACTTCACAGTAGAAGTTGAGCGTTCATTACGTGTACTTGATGGAGCTGTTGCGGTACTAGATGCACAATCAGGTGTAGAACCACAAACAGAAACAGTTTGGCGCCAAGCTACTACATATGGTGTTCCACGTGTTGTATTCGTTAATAAAATGGATAAGCTAGGTGCAGATTTCTTATATTCAGTAGGAACAATTCATGATCGTTTAGGTGCTAATGCACACCCGATTCAGTTACCAATTGGTGCTGAAGATGAATTCAATGGGATTATCGATCTTGTAGAAAATGTTGCCTACTTCTATGAAGATGATTTTGGTACACGTTCTGATGCAGTAGAAATTCCTGATGAATATAAGGAACTTGCTGAAGAATGGCGTACTAAACTAGTTGAGGCTGTTGCTGAACTAGACGAAGATCTAACGATGAAGTATTTAGAAGGGGAAGAAATCACGATAGATGAGCTAAAAGCGGGAATCCGTAAAGGCACAACAAGCGTTGAGTTTTTCCCAGTAGTATGTGGATCGGCATTCAAGAATAAAGGTGTTCAATTATTATTAGACGCTGTTCTTGCCTACCTTCCATCACCACTCGATGTTCCTGCAATTAAAGGGATTTTACCTGATACAGAAGACGAAGAAGTAACTCGTGAGTCAAGTGATGATGCACCATTCTCAGCTCTTGCATTCAAAGTTATGACTGACCCTTATGTTGGTAGACTTACATTCTTCCGTGTTTACTCTGGAACAGTTAACTCTGGTTCATATGTAGTTAACTCTACAAAAGGTAAGCGTGAAAGAATTGGTCGTATCCTACAAATGCACGCTAACTCACGTGAAGAAATCTCAATGGTTTACTCAGGTGATATCGCGGCAGCAGTAGGACTGAAAGACACGACAACTGGTGATACATTATGTGATGAGAAGAACCAAGTAATCTTAGAATCAATGGTATTCCCTGAGCCGGTAATTCACTTATCAGTTGAGCCGAAGTCAAAAGCGGATCAAGATAAGATGGGTATGGCACTTGCGAAGCTAGCTGAAGAAGATCCTACGTTCAAAACTCATACTGATGAAGAAACTGGCCAAACGATCATTGCTGGTATGGGTGAGCTTCACTTAGATATCATTGTTGACCGTATGCGTCGTGAATTTAAAGTAGAAGCTAATGTTGGTGCTCCTCAGGTTGCTTACCGTGAAACAATCCGTAAATCGGCTAAAGTTGAAGGTAAGTTCGTTCGTCAATCTGGTGGTCGTGGACAATACGGTCACGTTTGGATTGAGTTCTCACCACTTGAAGAGGGTGCTGGGTTTGTCTTTGAAAATAAAATCGTTGGTGGAGTCGTACCACGTGAATATGTACCTGCTGTAGAAGCTGGTATTAAAGAATCTATGCAAAATGGTATGCTTGCAGGTTATCCGTTATTAGACCTTAAGGCTGCTATCTATGATGGATCTTACCATGATGTTGACTCGAATGAAATGGCGTTTAAGATTGCTGGTTCTATGGCACTTAAAAACGCAAAATCTCATTGTGACCCAGCAATTCTTGAACCAATCATGAAAGTAGAAGTGGTTGTTCCTGAAGATTACTTGGGAGATATTATGGGAGATGTAACAAGCCGTCGTGGCCGTGTTGAAGGAATGGAAGCTCGCGGAAATGCACAAGTAGTTCGTGCGATGGTTCCACTTTCTGAAATGTTTGGTTATGCAACATCTCTACGTTCTCGTACACAAGGACGTGGTAACTACTCAATGCACTTCGACCATTATGAAGAAGTTCCAAAGAGTATTTCTGAAGAAATCATTAAAAAGCAAACAGGACAATAATTTTATAAACATTATTGTATCTAAGAGTAAAATGTTGTAATCTAAGAAAGGTGATTTTAGGATCGCTTTTCCGATAATTATATAAATTTAATTCTTATTATTTTAAGGAGGAATTTTAAAATGGGTAAAGAAAAATTTGACCGTTCGAAAACGCATGCTAACGTTGGTACAATCGGACACGTTGACCATGGTAAAACTACATTAACTGCTGCTATCTCTACAGTTCTTCATAAGAAGTCTGGTAAAGGTACAGCTATGGCTTATGATCAAATCGATGGTGCTCCTGAAGAGCGTGAGCGTGGTATCACAATCTCAACTGCACACGTTGAGTACGAAACTGATGCTCGTCACTATGCACACGTAGACTGCCCAGGACATGCTGACTATGTTAAAAACATGATCACTGGTGCTGCTCAAATGGACGGCGGTATCCTAGTAGTATCTGCTGCTGATGGCCCAATGCCACAAACTCGTGAGCACATTCTTTTATCTCGTCAAGTAGGTGTACCTTACCTTGTTGTATTCATGAACAAGTGTGACATGGTAGACGATGAAGAATTACTTGAATTAGTTGAAATGGAAATCCGTGATCTTCTTACAGAATACGACTTCCCAGGAGACGATATTCCTGTAATCAAAGGTTCTGCTCTTAAAGCTCTTGAAGGAGATGCTGAGTGGGAAGCTAAAATCTTCGAACTTATGGATGCTGTAGATTCTTATATCCCAACACCACCTCGTCAAACTGACAAGCCATTCATGATGCCAGTTGAGGATGTATTCTCAATCACTGGTCGTGGTACAGTTGCTACTGGACGCGTTGAGCGTGGAGTAGTTAAAGTTGGGGATGTTATCGAAATCCTTGGTTTAACTGAAGAGCCAAAATCAACAACTGTAACTGGTGTTGAAATGTTCCGTAAGCTTCTTGACTATGCTGAAGCTGGAGACAACATTGGTGCATTACTTCGTGGTGTATCTCGTGATGATATCCAACGTGGTCAAGTACTTGCTAAGCCAGGTACTGTTAAAGCACACACTAAGTTCAAATCAGAAGTTTATGTTCTTTCTAAAGAAGAAGGTGGACGTCATACTCCATTCTTCTCTAACTACCGTCCACAGTTCTACTTCCGTACAACTGACGTAACTGGAATCATCCAACTTCCAGAAGGCGTTGAGATGGTTATGCCTGGAGACAACATCGAAATGACTGTTGAACTAATCGCTCCAATCGCAATCGAAGAAGGAACTAAGTTCTCTATTCGTGAAGGTGGCCGTACTGTAGGCGCTGGAGTAGTTGCAACTATCACTGAGTAATTTAAATGATTAAGGTAACTCCCGAGGGAGTTACCTTTTTGTTTGTTTATTGGCAGTGGTGAGTGGGGAGGACCGAGCATCCGGGCACTAATGTAATCGTGGCTCGATAAGTGCCGGGGGCAAAGATGTTCGGGTAACTAATAGGCAGTAATGGAGCCTGAAAATGTATCCCAAGTAATTCTGGGTAACACTAATAAGCAGGTAATAACAAACTATTGTTTTTTAACAAAATAAGAGGACTTACCCCAGCCAACATGTTCAAAGTTTTCTACCAGTACTCTTCTTACCTGCTTATCCGAGCTTATAATCTTACACCAATCCAATAGCTTCTTTGTTGTAAGTTTTTCGTTAGGGAATAGTAGTCTAAATTCTTCTAGGCAAAGCAATAATGCACTTTCCAGTCGCTCTTTTTTACCACACTTATTGCAAACAATGAAAAGCCGCTTGCTAATTAGAGTATTAAAGGAACCACATGAGCCACATAAAATACCTTTATTTAAATTTTCGTACTGGTTATAAAGGCAATCGGTTATATGGGTTGTCCATAACATGTAAGGATAACAACTTTTCTGCCATTTTGACTTGTCTATCCTTAATATGATACTTTTTTGCATTTAGTTGCTTAAGAAAACGGTTTAGTTGTGTAGGATAAGTAAATAATAGGTAGATGAAGGGGTGCATTAAATAGGTGAAACGCTGAGTTAATAAATATTAGGTAAGCTTCGATTGAGGTTTCATATCCAATTTGTTTAAGTAATCTACGGAGTGAGGATTGACTACGTTGCAATTGTAGAATAGGGTTATTAATTTCACTTTTAGACAGGCAGTACTAGATGTCTTTTTCTATATAATAATCACCCTCAAAATTTTTCACTTCATATAAATATATTTTTTCGGGAGTTATTATCAGCTTGTCGAGTTGAAACATAGTGTTATTTATTTCGAGGAGTAAGTCATTTAAGATAAGCCAATTGTTACTAATTCCATCGACCATGTCATCAAAAGCTAGTTCACCAGCATAACCTTTTTCCAAATTTAGATAGTGTAATTTTTCTTTTTCTAATAGATTGGTACGTAAATGTAAATGCCGTAACAGTTTTAATTCTAAACTCTCGGTCCGAGCTTTAATTATCATAAACCACAACCTCTCAATTTGTTACCTTTATTTTATTGTATCTATCTAATAAATTCAATAATACTCCATAGACAGTTAAGTAGAAAAGCAAAGACCAAGACTTAATGGCTTGCAGCGTTATTATCAGATCTTCAAGCATACTGAGATATATTATATAGAAGAAACACGACATTACCTCAATTTAATAATCAAAAATCCACGCTACACTAGGCTGGAAAATATTATATACTGCATAAGTGCATAAATTTTTAAGAGAAAGCTTGCATTAGCTGAAGTATGTCTATATAATAGGAAAAGTGCGATCGACAATAAAAACAGAAAACACTTGCTTTCTTCTATTATTCTCTATATAATAGTTAATGTTGGTCGTTGACAGCGATGATGTGGAAGGTTGCTGACACACCCGAGCCCGTTGCCATGGTGAAGGTGAGGAAATTTTCACGGAGTATGTCTGTTTATAAAATGGACGATAAAGGAGGTTATTTAAATGGCAAAGCAAAAAATTCGCATTCGTTTAAAAGCTTATGATCACAGAATTCTTGATCAATCTGCTGAAAAAATCGTAGAAACAGCTAAACGTTCAGGTGCTCAGGTTTCTGGACCGATTCCTCTTCCTACAGAGAAATCAATCTATACGGTTTTAAGAGCGGTTCATAAGTATAAAGATTCTCGTGAGCAGTTTGAAATGCGCACACATAAGCGTCTAATTGATATTGTGAACCCAACTCCACAAACTGTGGATGCTCTAATGCGTTTAGACTTACCGTCAGGCGTAGACATTGAAATTAAGCTTTAATATTTAGACCAAACAAAAACTAATGGCAAAAAAACATAAATTATCTATATCAGGAGGTGTGACTCATGACCAAAGGAATCTTAGGGAAAAAATTAGGAATGACTCAAGTATTCACTGAAAAAGGCGACGTGGTACCGGTAACAGTTATCGAAGCTTCACCGAACGTTGTTCTTCAAAAGAAATCAGTTGAATCTGACGGATATGTTGCGATCCAATTAGGATATGATGATGTGAAAGCATCTCGCGTAATTAAGCCAGCTAAAGGTCATGCTGAAAAGGCCAATGCTAATCCTAAGCGCTACATGAAGGAAATTCGTGGCACTGAATTTGATGCTTACGAAGTTGGTCAAGAGATCAAAGTTAATACATTTAGTGAAGGTGACATCGTAGACGTTACAGGTATTTCTAAAGGAAAAGGTTTCCAAGGATCTATCAAACGTCACAATCAATCACGTGGACCAATGGCTCACGGATCACGTTATCACCGTCGTCCTGGTTCAATGGGACCTGTTGCTCCAAACCGCGTATTCAAAGGTAAATTATTACCTGGACGTATGGGTGGCGAACAAATCACTGTACAAAATTTAGAGATCGTTAAGGTAGATACAGAGCGTAACTTACTTTTAGTAAAAGGTAATGTACCAGGAGCTAGAAAAGGCTACGTAACTATCAAGAGCGCTGTTAAAGCGAACTAATCGACAGAAAGAAAGGAGGATACCTCATGCCTAAAGTTGCTTTATTTAACCAAAACGGAACGCAAGTTGGCGATATCGAATTATCAGATGCTGTATTCGGTATTGAACCAAATCAACACGTATTACACGATGCTGTTGTAATGCAACAAGCTTCATTACGTCAAGGAACACATGATACAAAAGGACGTTCGGAAGTACGTGGTGGTGGACGTAAACCATGGCGTCAAAAAGGAACTGGTCGTGCAAGACAAGGTTCAATTAGATCACCTCAATGGGTTGGTGGTGGAGTAGTATTCGGACCAACACCTCGTAGCTATAGCTACAAATTACCTAAAAAAGTACGTCGTTTAGCGATTAAATCTGCATTAGCTTCAAAAGTTATTGCTCAAGAAATCGTAGTACTTGAAGGATTAATGTTAGATACACCAAAAACAAAAGATATGGTGGCTATTTTAACTGGCTTATCAGCTGACCGCAAAGCGTTAGTAGTAACTGCTGATTACAACGACAACGTTGCATTATCAGCTCGTAACATCCCTGGAGTAACATTCGTTACTGCTGAAGGAATTAACGTTCTTGATGTATTGAAGCATGATAAATTAGTTATCACTAAAGACGCCGTTCAAAAGGTAGAGGAGGTGCTAGCGTAATGGAAAACGCTCGTGATATCATTAAGCGCCCCGTAATTACAGAACGTTCAACTGACCTTATGTCAGAAAAGAAATACACTTTTGAAGTAGATGTTCGTGCTAACAAAACTCAAGTTAAAGATGCTATCGAAGAAATCTTCGGAGTAAAAGTAGCTAACGTAAATACGATGAATTACAAGGGTAAGTTCAAGAGATTTGGACGTCACTCAGGTTATACGCCTCGTCGTAAAAAAGCAATCGTTACGTTAACTGCTGAAAGCAAAGAATTAGAATTCTTTGAAGGTGTTTAAGTCTTAAGTGAAGGAGGGAAATAACAATGCCGATTAAAAAGTATAAACCGACCAGTGCCGGTCGTCGTGGAATGTCAGTATTAGACTTCCAAGAGATCACAACTGATAAGCCGGAAAAATCATTATTAGCGCCTATTCATAGAAAAGGCGGACGTAATAACCAAGGTAAATTGACTGTTCGTCATCATGGTGGTGGACACAAACGTCAATACCGTGTAATCGACTTCAAGCGTAATAAAGATGGAATTCCAGGACGCGTTGCTACGATCGAATACGATCCAAACCGTACTGCTAACATTGCATTAATTAATTATGTTGATGGAGAAAAGCGTTACATTCTAGCACCAAAAGGTCTTAAAGTTGGTATGGAAGTAATGAGCGGTTCAACAGCTGATATTAAAGTAGGTAACTCTTTACCACTTATCAATATCCCAGTTGGTACTGTTATTCATAACATTGAGTTAAAGCCAGGTAAAGGTGGACAATTAGTTCGTTCTGCTGGTACTGAAGCTCAATTACTAGGTAAAGAAGGACAATATGTACTTGTTCGCTTAAACTCAGGTGAAACTCGTATGATCCTATCAAACTGCCGTGCTACAATTGGTCAAGTTGGTAACCTAGAACACGAACTTGTAAACATTGGTAAAGCAGGTCGTTCACGTTGGTTAGGTATTAGACCTACTGTTCGTGGATCTGTAATGAACCCTAACGATCACCCACACGGTGGTGGTGAAGGACGTTCACCAATCGGACGCAAATCACCAATGTCTCCATGGGGTAAACCAACTCTTGGATACAAAACTCGTAAGAAAAACAAACACTCTGACAAGTACATTGTACGTCGTCGCAAAAAATAACGGGATTGAACTACGGTTCATAAGAGCCGTAGCACAATCACGAAGGGAGGCACACTCATGGGTCGTAGCTTAAAAAAAGGACCTTTTGTTGATGATCACTTGATGAAAAAAGTTATTGATTTGAACGAAAAAGACGAAAAGAAAGTAATTAAATCTTGGTCACGTCGTTCAACAATCTTCCCGGACTTTATTGGTCATACAATCGCTGTCTATGATGGACGTAAACACGTACCAGTATTCGTTTCAGAAGATATGGTGGGTCATAAGTTAGGTGAATTTGCACCAACAAGAACTTATAAAGGCCATGCAGCAAATGATAAGAAAACAAGACGTTAATATGAGAGGAGGTACTAAATATGCAAGCGAAAGCAGTTGCTAAACAAGTGCGTATTGCTCCTCGTAAGGTACGTCTAGTAGTAGACTTAATTCGGGGCAAGCAAGTTGGTGAAGCGGTAGCGATCCTACGTCATACACCTAAAGCAGCTTCTCCAGTAGTAGAAAAGCTGTTAAACTCTGCTATTGCAAATGCTGAACACAACTATGAAATGGACGTTAACAACTTAGTTGTAAGTGAAGTTTTTGTTGATGAGGGAGTTACTTTAAAAAGATTCCGTCCTCGTGCTATGGGACGTGCAAGTAGAATTAACAAACGCGCTAGTCATATTACTATCGTTGTTTCAGAAAAGAAGGAGGGGTAAAGCGTGGGTCAAAAAGTAAATCCGATAGGACTTCGTGTAGGAGTTATCCGTGACTGGGAGTCAAAATGGTATGCTGAAAAAGACTATGCTGATTTATTACACGAAGATTTAAAAATCCGTGAATATATCGAAAAGCGTCTTAAAGATGCATCTGTATCTAAAATTGAAATCGAACGCGCTGCAAACCGTGTGAATGTAACAATCCATACAGCTAAGCCAGGTATGGTAATCGGTAAAGGTGGTTCGGAAGTTGAAGCTCTTCGTAAAGCTTTAAACGAACTTACTAACAAGAGAGTTCACATCAACATCTTTGAAATTAAGCAAGCAGATATGGATGCTAAATTAGTAGCTGAAAATATCGCTCGTCAATTAGAAAATCGTATTTCATTCCGTCGTGCAATGAAACAAGCGATCCAACGTACTATGCGTGCTGGAGCAAAAGGTATTAAAACTCAAGTATCTGGACGCCTAGGCGGAGCAGATATCGCTCGTTCTGAACACTATAGCGAAGGAACTGTTCCACTTCACACATTACGTGCTGATATTGATTACGGAACAGCAGAAGCTGACACTACTTATGGTAAGCTAGGTATTAAAGTCTGGATCTACCGTGGTGAAGTCCTTCCAACGAAAGGAACGAAAAAAGAGGAAGGAGGCAAATAATATGTTATTACCTAAACGTGTAAAATATCGTCGCGAACATAGAGGAAAAATGCGCGGAAAAGCAAAGGGTGGTACTGAGGTTCATTTCGGTGAGTTTGGTTTACAAGCAACTGAAGCATCTTGGATTACTAACCGTCAGATTGAATCTGCTCGTCGTGCAATGACTCGTTATATGAAGCGTGGCGGTAAAGTTTGGATTAAAATCTTCCCATCAAAGCCATATACAGCTAAGCCTCTTGAGGTGCGAATGGGTTCTGGTAAAGGTGCTCCTGAAGGATGGGTAGCAGTTGTTAAGCCAGGAAAAGTTATGTTTGAAATTGCAGGCGTTTCTGAAGAAGTGGCACGTGAAGCATTACGTTTAGCTGCTCATAAATTGCCTATTAAATGTAAGTTTGTAAAACGCGAAGAAGTGGGTGGTGACGCAAATGAAAGCTAATGAGATCCGTAACTTAACCACTGCCGAGATCGAACAGAAAGCAAAGTCACTGAAAGAAGAGTTATTTAACCTACGCTTTCAACTAGCGACTGGACAGTTAGACAATCCAGCCCGCATTCGTGAAGTTCGTAAAGCAATAGCTCGTGCAAAAACAGTATTGCGTGAGAGAGAGCTAGGTATAACTAACGAATAATTTGAAAGGAGGTTTGCGCAATGACTGAGCGTAACCAACGTAAGGAATATACTGGTAGAGTTGTTTCTGACAAAATGGATAAAACAATCACAGTATTAGTAGAAACTTACAAAACTGATAAGTTGTACGGCAAACGTGTTAAGTATTCAAAGAAATATAAAGCACATGACGAAAATAACACTGCTAAGATCGGTGACGTTGTTAAAATTATGGAAACTCGCCCTTTATCAAAAGATAAGCGTTTTCGTTTAGTGACAATCGTTCAAGAAGCGGTAATTATTTAATAAAAATTAGATCTTGTATTGTTTCCGAAGGGAGGTAAGATCGTATGATTCAACAAGAAACTCGTTTAAAAGTTGCTGATAACTCTGGTGCACGTGAAGTACTTTGTATTAAAGTACTAGGTGGTTCAGGCCGCAAAACAGCTAACATTGGTGATGTAATTGTTTGCTCGGTGAAACAAGCAACACCAGGTGGCGTTGTCAAGAAAGGCGACGTTGTTAAAGCTGTTATCGTTCGCACAAAGACAGGCGCTCGTCGTAACGACGGTTCATACATTAAGTTTGATGAAAATGCTGCAGTTATTATTAAAGAAGATAAGAGTCCTCGTGGAACTCGTATTTTTGGACCTGTTGCCCGCGAACTTCGTGAAAAGCAATTCATGAAAATCGTTTCACTTGCTCCAGAAGTTCTATAATTCATGAACGGACTAATTAGAAATTGCCTTTTAAGGAGGTGCGATTATGTCAACACCTAAAATGCATGTTAAAAAAGGTGACACTGTAAAAGTGATCTCTGGTAAAGATAAGGGAAAACAAGGCGTTATTTTAGAAGCATACCCAACTAAAGGTCGTGTTCTTGTAGAAGGAATTAACATGGTAAAGAAACATGCTAAGCCATCACAAGCTAACCCACAAGGCGGTATCATCAATATGGAAGCGCCGCTTGCTTCATCTAACGTTATGCCTATCGATCCAAAAACAGGTGAACCTACACGTGTAGGATATAAAGTAGAGAACGGTAAAAAAGTACGTATTGCAAAAAAATCTGGCGAAGTATTAGATAAGTAGTCAGGTCCTGAAAGGAGGTCAATCACATGAATCGTTTAAAAGAGAGGTACCAAAACGAGATCGTTCCTTCTCTAGTTGAGAAATTTAACTACAGTTCAGTAATGGCTGTACCGAAGGTTGATAAGATCGTTGTAAACATGGGTGTTGGAGACGCTGTTTCTAACGCTAAGGCTTTAGATAAAGCTGTTGAAGAATTAACTGTAATTACAGGTCAAAAGCCACTTATTACGAAAGCGAAAAAATCCATCGCTGGATTTAAGCTTCGTGAAGGTATGCCAATCGGTGCGAAGGTTACTCTTCGTGGCGAGCGCATGTATGAGTTCTTAGACAAATTAATTTCAGTTTCACTTCCACGTGTACGTGACTTCCGAGGAATTTCTAAAAAGTCATTTGACGGTCGTGGAAACTATACACTTGGTGTTAAAGAACAATTAATCTTCCCAGAAGTTGACTACGATAAAGTAGACAAAGCTCGTGGGATGGATATCGTAGTAGTAACTACAGCTAATACTGACGAGGAAGCTCGTGAATTATTAACATTAATGGGTATGCCATTTCAAAAATAGTTAGTAAATATTTGAAGAAGGAGTGAAAACTTTGGCGAAAAAGTCTATGATTGCAAAGCAGAAGCGCCCTCAAAAGTTCAAAGTGCAAGAGTATACTCGTTGCGAACGTTGTGGTCGTCCTCACTCAGTCATTCGTAAATTTAAATTATGTCGGATTTGCTTCCGTGAGTTAGCACATAAAGGACAAATCCCTGGCGTTAAAAAAGCAAGCTGGTAATTTCCAAGTACGGAAGGAGGTAAAACAGATGGTCATGACAGATCCTATTGCAGACATGCTTACTAGAATTCGTAATGCGAACACTGTTCGCCACGAAAAGCTGGAGCTACCTGCATCAAAGTTAAAAAAAGAAGTCGCTGAAATCCTTAAGCGTGAAGGTTTTATCCGCGATGTTGAGTATATTGAAGATAACAAACAAGGTATCATCCGCATTTTCTTAAAATACGGCGGGAACAACGAACGTGTAATTTCAGGACTTAAGCGTATTAGTAAGCCAGGCTTACGTGTATATGCTAAAGCTACTGAAGTACCTCGTGTTCTTGGTGGTTTAGGAATTGCGATCGTATCTACTTCTAACGGAATTCTTACTGATAAAGAAGCGCGTCAACAACAAATGGGCGGAGAAATCTTAGCTTACGTTTGGTAAGAATATTGAAATGAAACGGAGGTGTATCGGATGTCTCGTATTGGTAATAAACCAGTTCAAATTCCATCTGGTGTAACAGTAACATTAACGAATAACAACATTACTGTAAAAGGACCTAAAGGTGAGCTTTCTAGAGAGTTACACCCTGACATGATTGTAAAAGTTGAAGAAGATACTCTTACAGTTGAGCGTCCTAGTGATAATAAATTACACCGTTCATTACACGGTACTACTCGTAGTATCATCAGCAATATGGTTGAAGGTGTAACGAATGGTTATGAGAAAAAATTAGAATTAATCGGTGTCGGTTACCGTGCTACTAAACAAGGAACAAAGCTTGTTCTTAACGTTGGGTATTCTCACCCTGTTGAAATCGAGCCTGAAGCTGGTATTGAAGTTGATGTTCCAGCAAACACAAAGATCACTGTTAGAGGTATTGATAAAGAGCGCGTTGGTGCTCTTGCGTCAAATATCCGTGCTGTACGTCTACCTGAGCCTTACAAAGGTAAAGGAATTCGTTATGAAGGTGAATTTGTTCGTCGTAAAGAAGGAAAAACTGGTAAGAAGTAAGCAATAAGATAACGGAAAGGACTGACGTTCAATGATTACGAAGCCAAGCAAAAATCTGGCACGTATGAAGCGACATGCACATGTTCGTCGTACGATTACAGGAACTGCAACGCGTCCTCGTTTAAATGTATTCCGTTCTTCTAAGCATATCTATGCGCAATTAATTGATGATGTTGCTGGAGTAACATTAGCTAGTGCAAACAGCTTAGATAAAGAACTTAATCTTGAAAACGGCGGAAATATTGAGGCAGCCCAAAAGGTTGGCGAGCTTGTAGCTAAACGTGCTTTAGAAAAAGGTTATGAAACAATTGTATTCGACCGTGGAGGATACTTATACCATGGACGTGTTAAAGAATTAGCAGACGCAGCCAGAGCAGCTGGATTGCAATTCTAAATAACAAAGGAGGGAAAATCATGAAAATTGACCCAAATACTTTGGAACTAGAAGAAAAAGTAGTAGCGGTTAACCGTGTAGCAAAAGTTGTTAAAGGTGGACGTCGTTTCCGCTTTGCTGCATTGGTTGTTGTTGGAGATAAAAACGGTCACGTTGGTATGGGTATGGGTAAAGCTCAAGAAGTACCAGAAGCAATTCGTAAAGCAATCGAAGACGCAAAGAAAAACTTAGTAACAGTTCCGATCGTTGGAACTACAATTCCTCACCAAATCATTGGTCACTTCGGAGCTGGTAACGTATTATTAAAGCCTGCTAGTGAAGGTACTGGGGTTATCGCTGGTGGACCAGTACGTGCGGTTCTTGAACTTGCTGGTGTTGGTGACATCTTATCTAAGTCTTTAGGTTCAAGCAATCCAATTAACATGGTTCGTGCAACTATAACTGGACTTAAAAACTTAAAAAGAGCTGAAGATGTTGCAAAATTACGCGGAAAATCCGTAGAAGAACTATTAGGATAAGGAGGGAACATAAAATGGCTAAGAAATTAGAAATTACCCTCACTAGAAGCTTAATTGGTCGCCCTGAGGATCAACGTGTGACTGTTAATACATTAGGTTTACGTAAAATGCATCATACAGTAGTACAAGAAGATAATGCTGCAATTCGCGGTATGATTAATAAAGTATCTCATTTACTGACTGTTAAAGAAATAGAAGCTTAATTTTTAGATTGAGGAGGTGCCCAACATGAAACTTCACGAACTTAAACCTGCTGAAGGTTCTCGTAAAGAGCGTAATCGTGTAGGACGCGGTATCGGTTCTGGTAACGGAAAAACTGCTGGACGTGGACATAAAGGTCAAAATTCACGTTCTGGTGGTGGAGTTAGACCAGGTTTTGAGGGTGGTCAAAACCCATTATACCGTCGTCTTCCTAAACGTGGATTTACAAACCCAACTCGAAAAGAATTTGCGATCCTTAACCTTGATCAGTTAAATCGGTTCGAAGATGGTACAGAAGTAACTCCAGAGTTACTTTTAGAAACAGGTATTGTAAGTAATGCAAAGGACGGAATTAAGATCCTCGGGAACGGTAAGCTTGAAGTGAAGCTTACAGTTAAGGCTAACAAATTCTCTGCTTCTGCAGTAGAAGCAATTGAAGCTGCTGGCGGAAAAACTGAGGTGATTTAATGTTTCAGACGATCTCCAATATTATGCGTGTGGGTGATTTGCGACGTAAAGTCTTTTTCACCCTGCTAATGCTCATTGTTTTTAGGATCGGTGCATTTATTCCTGTTCCTGGAGCTAATGCCGATGTGCTCAAGTTCCAAGACTCTATGAATGCTTTTGGTTTTTTAAATACTTTTGGTGGAGGTGCCCTTGAGAATTTTTCGATTTTCGCCATGGGGATCATGCCTTACATCACTGCATCCATCATTGTTCAATTATTACAAATGGATGTAGTACCAAAGTTTGCAGAATGGGCAAAACAAGGAGAAGCGGGAAGGCGTAAATTAGCTCAGTTTACCCGCTATGGAACAATCGTACTAGGTTTTATACAAGCGATTGGAATGTCGATAGGGTTTAATCGACTTGTTCCAGGGTTAATTCCTAATCCTAGTGTAGGAAAGTACATCTTTATCGCATTAGTATTAACTGCAGGTACAGCCTTCTTAATGTGGTTAGGTGAACAAATTACCGCAAAAGGTGTAGGAAACGGTATCTCAATCCTTATCTTTGGTGGTATCGCTGCTGGAATTCCTAATGCGGCAAACCAAGTATATGCAACAAGACTTGAGAATGCTGGTGATCAGTTATTCTTAAATATAGTAGTAGTTTTATTACTTTTACTAATTCTTTTAGCCATTGTTGTTGGAGTTATCTACGTGCAACAAGCATTAAGAAAAATTCCAGTACAATATGCGAAAAGATTAGTAGCTGGAAAACCTGCTGGTGGTGGATCAACGCATTTACCATTAAAGGTTAACGCTGCAGGGGTTATTCCAGTAATCTTCGCAATGTCATTATTTATTTTTCCACCTACAATAGCTGGATTTATAGGTGATGATAATATGGTTGCCAGATGGGTTACTACTTACTTTGATTTTAGTAATCCTTATGGGATGGTTGTCTATGCAGCCTTAATCATTGGTTTTACGTATTTCTATACGTTTATCCAAGTCAATCCAGAGCAAATGGCAGAAAACCTTAAGAAACAAGGTGGCTATGTTCCTGGCATTCGTCCCGGTAAAACAACTCAGGTTTACTTAACTAGAATTTTGTATCGCTTAACATTTGTTGGTGCTATCTTCTTAGCGACTATTTCAATTATTCCAGCGCTATTTACAACAGGACTTAATCTACCAGCATCTGTTCAGATTGGTGGAACAGGGTTACTGATTGTTGTCGGTGTAGCTCTAGATACGATGAAACAAATTGAAAGTCAATTAATTAAGCGACATTATAAAGGATTTATTAAGTAATAGGGAAGTGGGGAGTAATCCCCATGCCCAGTTGTAAAACGGTCAATGGAGGGATTAAGATGAACCTTATTTTAATGGGTCTACCAGGCGCTGGTAAAGGCACACAAGCGGATAAAATTGTAGAGAAATATTCTATTCCACATATTTCTACTGGAGATATGTTTCGAGCGGCAATTAAGGGCGGAACTGAATTAGGAAAGCAAGCGAAAGCATTTATGGATGCTGGAAACCTTGTTCCTGATGAAGTAACAATCGGAATTGTTCGTGAGAGATTAAGTAATGAAGATTGCAAAAAAGGCTTTTTACTTGATGGATTTCCAAGAACTGTTGCACAAGCAGAAGCATTGGAAGCGATGTTAACTTCTTTAGAGCGAAAGATTGACTCTGTCATCTATGTAGAAGTTCCAAAAGATGAGCTATTTGAACGATTAACTGGGCGTTGGGTTTCGCCTACTTCTGGTGCTAGTTATCATGTGAAGTTTAATCCTCCTAAAGTTGAGGGGATTTGCGACAAGGATGGTAGTCAACTTATCCAACGTGATGATGATAAACCAGAAACAGTTGCTAATCGTTTAGAAGTAAACTTGCAACAAGCACAACCTTTAATTGATTTTTACTCTGAAAAAGGGTATTTATCAAAAATTAATGGTAATCAAGACATTTCAAAAGTCTTTGAAGATATAGATCAACTATTGAAAGGGATTAATGAATGATTATTTGTAAGACGCCTCGTGAGTTAGATATAATGCGTGTTGCTGGAAAAATCGTTGCATTGACCCATCAAGAGTTAAAGAATTTTATAAAACCCGGTATTACTACAAAGGAATTAGACTCAATTGCTGAGAAGTTTATAAGGCAACATGATGCGATTCCATCTTTTAAAGGCTATAATGGATTTACCGGAAGTATTTGTGCTTCAGTTAATGAAGAGTTGGTTCACGGAATTCCAGGAGATCGACTATTAAAGAACGGTGATATCATTAGTATTGATATAGGTGCAAAATATAATGGTTATCACGGAGATTCAGCATGGACGTATGCAGTAGGTGAAATTTCTGAAGAAACCCAGAAACTTTTAGATGTAACTGAAGAGTCCTTATATAAAGGACTTGAGGAAGCAAAGCCTGGTGAACGGTTATCAAATATTTCCCATGCAATTCAGACACATGTAGAATCGTACGGCTTCTCTGTAGTTCGGGAGTATGTTGGCCATGGTATTGGTCAAAACTTACATGAAGATCCACAAATTCCACACTTTGGGCCACCAAACAAAGGACCAAGGTTAAAACCTGGAATGGTGCTTGCAGTCGAGCCGATGGTTAATGCAGGAAAACGTTATGTTCGGACTCTTGCTGATAATTGGACGGTTGTAACTACTGATGGAAAAATGTGTGCTCATTTTGAACATACTATTGCAATTGTGGACTCAGGGTATGAAATTTTAACGAAAGCCTAGGTGATGGTGATTAATTATGATGGATCCCCTTTCGGTACCGCGTATTGGTCAAATCGTACGGATAAATAAAGGTAGAGATGCTGGTGGTGTAGCATGTATTATTCAAATTGAGGACTCACGCTTCGTTTTTATTGCTGATGGTGATAAACGAAAAGTTGATCGCTCAAAGAAGAAAAATGTAAATCACTTAGAATTATTTGACTTTGTTTCTCCAGAGGTTAAAAATAGTATTGAACAAACTGGTCGTGTAACCAATGCGAAGTTGCGATTTGCAATTTCCACTTTTATGAACGAAAACAATTTCCTGATGGAAGGAGAGTAAATTCATGGCCAAAGAAGATGTAATCGAGGTAGAAGGTACGGTAATTGAGCCGCTGCCAAATGCCATGTTCCGAGTAGAGCTTGAAAATGGACATAAAATATTAGCTCATGTTTCAGGTAAAATTCGTATGCACTTCATTCGTATTTTACCAGGAGACAAAGTAACTGTTGAATTGTCACCGTATGACTTAACACGTGGGCGTATCACGTATCGTTTTAAATAATCGTGAAGGCACTCCGTAGTAATAGGGAGGTAAAAAACATGAAGGTAAGACCATCAGTCAAACCGATTTGTGAGAAATGCAAAGTAATCCGTCGAAAAGGTACGGTTATGGTTATTTGCGAAAACCCTAAGCATAAACAAAAACAAGGTTAACAATAAAGGAGGTGCAGGTTTAAATGGCACGTATTGCTGGTGTAGACATTCCTCGTGATAAGCGAGTGGTTGTGTCTTTAACATACGTATATGGTATCGGTAGAACAAGATCTCAACAAATTCTTGCTGAAGCTGGTGTTTCAGAAGATACTCGTGTACGTGATCTAACAGAAGAAGAATTAGGTAAGATCCGTGATGTAATCGATGGTTATAAAGTTGAAGGTGACCTTCGTCGTGAAATCTCATTAAACATCAAACGTTTAATTGAAATTGGTTGCTATCGTGGTGTGCGTCACCGCCGTGGATTACCTGTTCGTGGTCAAAATTCGAAAAACAATGCTCGTACGCGTAAAGGACCTCGTCGTACTGTAGCAAACAAGAAGAAATAGTAAAGGAGGTAGCATAGAATGGCAAAAGGTAAAACAACTCGTCCTAAACGTCGCGTCCGTAAAAATATTGATTCTGGTGTTGCTCACATCCGTTCAACATTTAACAATACTATCGTGACGATCACTGACACACAAGGAAACGCAATTTCTTGGGCTAGTGCTGGTGGATTAGGATTTAAAGGATCTCGTAAGTCAACTCCATTCGCGGCTCAAATGGCGGCAGAAGCTGCTGGTAAAAATGCAATGGACCATGGCATGAAGACACTTGAAGTTTCTGTTAAAGGGCCAGGCGCTGGTCGTGAAGCAGCTATCCGCTCGTTACAAGCAGTAGGACTTGAAGTAAGCATGATCCGTGACGTTACTCCAGTTCCTCATAATGGCTGCCGTCCACCAAAACGTCGTCGCGTGTAAAAAAAGAAATCGAATTATTGTATAGATTTCCTTGAATTGTCAATAATGTGTAAGAAGTTATTTTCTAATATAATTAAAAGTACGGTTCTTACAAAGATTGACTCAATTAGGTATGAACGGCTCAGAACTACCTAATGAGGAATTCCGGTTGGACTATTAAGGTTAGTCAGCCGGAGTTTCGACGTTTTGAAGGAGGGTTTGTTTAATGATAGAAATTGAAAAACCAAAGATTGAAACGGTTGAAATCAGCGACGATGCTAAGTATGGAAAATTTGTTGTTGAGCCACTTGAGCGTGGTTACGGAACGACTCTAGGTAACTCTTTACGTCGTATTTTGTTATCATCATTACCAGGTGCAGCTGTAACAGCAGTCCAAATTGATGGAGTTCTACATGAATTTTCCACAATTGAAGGTGTCGTAGAGGATGTAACTTCAATCATTCTTAATTTGAAACAACTTTCTCTTAAAATCTACTCTGATGAAGATAAAACATTAGAGATCGATATTCAAGGGGAAGGCGTAGTTACAGCGGCAGATATTACACATGATAGTGATGTAGATATCCTTAATCCAGATTTGCATATTGCAACTCTATCAAAGGGTGCTCATCTTCACATGCGTTTAACTGCTCGTCGTGGACGCGGATATGTTCCAGCTGATGGAAACAAGAAAGAAGACTTGCCTATTGGAGTAGTTCCAATTGATTCTATTTACACTCCTGTATCTAGAGTTAATTATCAAGTGGAAAATACTCGTGTTGGGCAAGTAACAAACTATGACAAACTAACCCTTGATGTCTGGACAGATGGAAGTATTCGACCAGAAGAAGCTGTTGCTATTGGTGCGAAAATCTTGACAGAGCATTTAAATATTTTTGTCGGTCTTACTGACCAAGCACAAAACGCTGAAATTATGGTAGAAAAAGAAGAAGATCAGAAAGAAAAAGTTCTTGAGATGACGATTGAAGAACTTGATTTATCCGTTCGTTCTTATAACTGCCTAAAGCGTGCTGGTATTAATACTGTTCAAGAATTAACTCACAAGACTGAAGAAGATATGATGAAAGTTCGTAATCTTGGACGTAAATCATTAGAAGAAGTTCAAGAAAAGCTTGGTGAGCTAGGACTAGGTCTTCGTAAAGAAGATTAATCATAGTTTCTTAATAGATAGATAAGACAGGTCAACCTGTATATTTATAGATTATTTTTACAACATGAACAGAAGAGTTACAAATGTACGATATCTCTTCTTACTTCAAAACAAAAAGGAGGGAATCTCTAATGGCATACGCAAAATTAGGCCGTGATAGCTCTGCTAGAAAGGCATTATTCCGTGACTTAGCTACGGATTTAATCATCAATGAAAGAATTGAAACTACTGAAGCGAAAGCTAAAGAACTTCGTTCAATCGTTGAAAAGTTAATTACACTTGGAAAGCGTGGCGACCTTCATGCTCGACGTCAAGTTGCTTCTTTCGTTCGTCGTGAAGTAGCTGATCAAGAATCAGGTCAAGATGCAATTCAAAAGCTTTTCGCTGACATTGCTCCACGTTATGAAGAAAGACAAGGTGGATACACTCGTATTTTAAAACTTGGACCTCGTCGTGGAGACGGCGCACCAATGGTAATTATCGAGTTAGTTTAATACATCTATGAAGGGCCAGACAAAGATTTATTCTTTTGTCTAGTCCTTTTTTAATTGCAATGTAGAATGCAGAGTGTAAAGTGTAGAATTGGTGTGGGGTAGTTCTAAGCTTTTTGAGGAGCACTTTACATTCTACATTTTACATTCTACATTAGAGTAGGTGATTAAATTTGACTGAATTAATATCTATTAAAAATCTCACATTCAAATATGACGAGGAAGAAAGCAATAATGTGTTAAATGATATATCATTAACTGTTAACAAAGGTGAATGGATCTCGATTGTAGGTCATAATGGTTCTGGCAAGTCTACGTTAGCAAAATTTTTTAACGGACTCTTGACTCCTTCAGAACCTAATGTCGTTAAAGTTTGTGGTTTTGACACTGTGTTTGAAGACCATATTTGGGAAGTGCGGAAACAGATAGGGATGGTCTTTCAAAATCCTGACAACCAAATGGTTGCTACAACAGTTCGAGATGATGTTGCCTTCGGTCTTGAAAATATCGGAATTGATCGTGAAGAAATGCTAACAAGGATCAACTGGGCATTACAAAAAGTAAAAATGGAAAATTATTTAAATCATGAGCCACATCGCCTCTCAGGCGGCCAAAAGCAACGGGTAGCCATTGCTGGCATTATTGCCATGCGTCCCTCAGTTTTAATACTTGATGAATCTACTTCTATGTTAGATCCTATGGGACGAAAAGAAGTGTTTGAGACAGTTATGCAGTTAAATAAAGATGATGGTATAACAGTAATTAATATTACTCATGATTTGGAAGAGACAATTCTTTCAGATAAAATAATAGTGATGAATAAAGGTAGGATTTCTATTCAAGGTAAACCGGGTGAAGTTTATAAAGTAAATGATAAATTAACTGAGGCTGGACTCGAATTGCCTTTTTCTTTGCAAATACAAACAAATTTAGCTAACCAGGGCTTAGAAATAGGTTCGGTATGTTTGACGAAGGAAGGTTTGGTGAATGAATTATGGAAATTAAAATCACAAACCTAGAGCATGTTTACATGCCGAAATCGCCGTTTGAACATAAGGCTTTAGCAAACGTTAATCTCCATATAAGAACAGGTCAATTTGTGGCGATTATTGGTCATACAGGATCCGGAAAATCGACTATCGTTCAACACTTAAACGGTTTATTGAAGCCTACCTCGGGCCAAGTGAAAATTGGCGATTTTTTGATTGAGTCTAATAAAAAAAATAAACAATTGAAGCAGTTAAGAGAAGTTGTAGGGATGGTATTCCAATACCCTGAGCATCAGCTTTTTGATGAAACAGTGGAAAAGGACATTGCCTTTGGGCCGATAAATTTTGGCTGTTCCAAAGAAGAAGCGTTAGAACGTGTGAGGGATATATTACCTTTAGTAAAATTAGATGAGAGCGTGCTACAAAAGTCGCCATTTGACCTTAGTGGTGGTCAAAAACGTCGTGTTGCTATTGCGGGTGTATTGGCAAGTAAGCCTAAAATCCTTGTTTTGGACGAGCCAACAGCTGGATTAGATCCAGTTGGTAGAAAACAAATGATGGAGCTATTCCTTAGCCTCCATAAGAAAGAACAATTAACGACAGTGTTAGTGACGCATAATATGGAGTTTGCCGCAATGTACGCTGACTTAGTTGTTGTTATGGATAAAGGCCAGGTATTCATGCAAGGTACTCCAGAAGAAGTATTTAAATCGCGTGAGCAACTACAATCAATTGGCTTGGATGTTCCAGAAACTGTTACTCTAGTACAAATGCTTGAAAAAAGGTTTAATACGAAACTACCTTCAAATATATTTACAAAAGATAAGCTTGTTGAGGCAATTACCCAGTTAATCAAAGGGAAGGTGTAACGGTGCTTCAAAATATTATTATTGGACAATATGTATCAGGTGATTCAGTTATCCATAACCTTGATGCGAGATCAAAACTAACTGCTATTTTTTTCTTTGTAATCATTGTTTTTTTAGCTAATAATTGGCTTACCTACGCACTACTTTTTATTACTGTTTTGATAGCCATCTATAGTTCTAGAGTTTCTCCAAGATACATTTATAAAGGAATGAAGCCGATTTTTTTTCTAGTCATTCTTATGTTTATTCTTCATGGGTTAATGACAAAAGAAGGTGAGATTCTGTTTTCAATCGGTTGGTTTGAAGTATATTTAGGTGGGATTATCCAAGGTCTATTTATTGCCTTACGATTGTTACTGTTAATCATGATGACAACCCTTTTAACGTTAACTACAGCACCTATTCAACTGACAGATGGGCTAGAAAATATCTTTGGGCCATTACGGAAAATAAACGTCCCTGTTCATGAGCTTGCTCTGATGATGTCTATTTCTTTACGATTTATACCAACATTGCTTCAAGAAACAGAGAAGATTATGAAAGCACAAATGGCAAGAGGTGTGGATTTTACAGGGGGCTCAATTTCAAATAGAGTAAAAGCAATTATTCCCCTTTTAGTACCTTTATTTATGCAATCCTTTCGTCGTGCTGAAGATTTAGCAATTGCCATGGAAGCAAGAGGGTACCGTGGTGGTGAAGGAAGAACGAGATTAAGAGAACTTGAGTGGACGATGAAAGATTCTGTAGCAGTAGCTATTGTCATTGTCTTAGGTTTTATGTTATTTATGTTGAGGTCATAATCGTTTTATAGATAAGAAAAATAGAGGTTGTGTAGCTAGTGAAGAGAATTAAATGTAAAATTGCATATGATGGTACCTTCTTTAATGGGTTTCAAGTCCAACCTAAAGGAAGGACAATTCAAGGAGAAATTGAAAAGGGTATCCAAAAACTTCATAAGGGAACACATGTGAAAATTTATGCCTCAGGAAGAACAGATACGTTTGTTCATGCCAAAGGGCAAATCTTTCATTTTGATACACCACTGTTAATTCCATTGGAGAGGTGGCATGATGCGCTTCAAACAGTGTTACCTAGTGATATAGCGGTATTGGAAGTTAGCGAGGCTGTTAAAGACTTTCATGCCCGTTTTGACGTTATAAGTAAAGAGTATCGCTATTTTGTGCAACGTGGCAGGCGGATGGATGTTTTTAGACGTCACTATCGCTATTTTTACCCTTATCAATTGTCCGTCGATAATATGGTTCAAGCCGCAAATCAAATTCTAGGAACCCACGATTATACTTCTTTTTGTTCGGCAAAGACAGATAAAGAGGATAAGGTAAGAACGATTTATTCTATCGAAATTATTGAAAAAGAAGATGAACTTGAATTTCGTTTTGTAGGAGATGGGTTTCTTCGCAATATGGTCAGAATTTTAGTTGGAACAATTCTTGAAGTTGGAAGAGGTAGACGTAATCCAGAAGATCTTATTTTGGTATTAAATAGTAGAGATCGGGAACAAGCAGGCCATACAGCACCGGGTCACGGCCTCTTTTTGTGGCAAGTAAATTATAACAACTGATCCTAGTGTAACATTTTGTTGACATTGACTTCTAAATATTATAAGATGATCTATGGTATTTCTAAAACCCACTAGCCCCGGGTTGCGGAATCTTACTTCAGACACGTAGTAACAAAAAATATTATAATTTGAAATGTGAAAGCTTTAGGAGGGAAAAAGCATGCGTACGACATATATGGCAAAGCCAAACGAGACTGATCGTAAATGGTATGTTATCGACGCTGAAGGTCAAACTTTAGGTCGTTTAGCTAGTGAAGTTGCCTCTATCCTTCGTGGTAAGACTAAACCAACATTTACTCCCCACGTTGATACAGGTGATAATGTAATTATTATCAATGCAGAAAAAATTCATTTAACTGGTAAGAAGTTAACGGACAAGATTTACTACCGTCACTCTAACCACCCTGGTGGATTAAAGCAAAGAACTGCGCTTGAAATGCGCACAAACCACCCAACTCAAATGATCGAGTTAGCGGTAAAAGGAATGCTTCCTAAAAACACTTTAGGACGTAAGCAAGGCATGAAGTTACATGTATACGCTGGTAGTGAACATCCACACCAAGCACAACAACCAGAAGTTTACGAACTTCGCGGTTAATATATAAGGAGGGTTTTCTTTGGCACAAGTACAATATTATGGTACTGGTCGTCGTAAGCACTCTGTTGCACGTGTACGTTTAGTTCCTGGTGACGGACGTATCGTGATCAACGGTCGCGACTTAGACGAGTATTTCGGATTAGAAACATTAAAGCTTATTGTTAAGCAACCATTAGTAGAAACAGAAACTGAAGGTAAATATGATGTATTAGTAAACGTTAACGGTGGTGGATACACTGGACAAGCGGGAGCTATTCGTCATGGAGTATCTCGTGCTCTTTTAGGAGCAGATCCAGAATTCCGTGCTGGTTTAAAGCGCGCTGGATTCTTAACACGTGATGCACGTATGAAAGAACGTAAAAAATACGGTCTTAAAGCAGCACGTCGTGCACCTCAGTTCTCAAAACGTTAATCTTACGTTTCAAGGCTCTCAAAGCTATATGCTTTGGGGGTCTTTTTTGTTTGTTGGGAAAAAAGGCTTTTGACTTCAAGCGAGTGGTAGAATAAAAAAGCTCTAAAACTAACATAATCGTAGTTTAGAACTTTTTTCGTTTATAGCTTTGTATCTTCTTTGCTAATATCTACCTCACCTTCAACTTCGACTCTAGCAGTTTCTTTCTTTAGTGTGGTTTTTACTTGCTCGATTTCTTCAATTTGCCGTTTTGATATGGAAACATCAGCAATTTTAACGGGGTGTTTAGTTATTTCAATTTTTTCTTCTTTTAGTGGAATACGAAATTCTTCTTCATCGCCGGCCTCTATGACCATTTCTTCACGTCTAACCTGAACGGTTATTGTTTTTTTGCCTTCGACGATTTCTTTATGAATTTTCACTTCACCTGTTTGCACTCGTTCTTTTTTGATTTCGAGTTGTTCTTCACGCAGTTGCAAATTTTGTTCTGCTTTTTTATCTGTACGTGGGAATGTGTTTCGTTTTGCTCTTATTAGATAACTAAAACTGCCGATAATTGCTCCAAGTATAACTCCTGTTAAAGTTGTTAAATTTATGATCGAACCAATGACGCCTCCAATTATTGCTCCAAAAAGAATATATTTTACCATTGGAAACCTCCTGAAGTCTTTTCGTTAGAGTTCCCACAAAGTTAAAAAGGTATTAAAAAAGAGGTTGACTCATAAGTGTCTGTTCACCTCAAGTTAAAACTAATATAGAAAGACTTTTCCATCCTATATAGTACTTGAGGTGACTGACACTTAGCTTTGAGCCACCCTCTAAGCAGTAAACTTACTCTTTATTGATAATATCAGTGTCACCGTGGACCTCAACATCTGCCACTTCTTTATGAAGGACATCGCGAACTTGTTCAGTTTCTTGAACGGAACGCTTATGAGCCGAAATTTCACCAGTGACGACCGTATGCTTATCAACATCAATCGTCTCTGCTGTAACTGGTATATGAACCGTCTCTTCTTCAGATATTGGTTCGCTTGATGGCTCATTAGCAACAGCTCTTCTTTCAATGACAACTTGATCATGTGAAACAGGGACATTGACTACCTGTTCTTCTTCGATGATGTCCTTATGAAGAACGACATCCCCTGTTTCTACACGGTTTTTGTGGATATCTAATTCTTCTTCGCGAAGATCTAGATGTGCACTTTCTTCGGCAAATTCTGTGTCTGTCACGCGATCGACTTCACGTACCTGTTTTCGATTTTCTTTTTGATTTGCTCCATCATCATTTAAGAAATCAAAAAAGCCCACTATGAAAAACCTCCCGGAAATGTGATTTGATCGTCGTACAAATACTATCGTTACCCTATGATCTAATATTAATCGTGGAAAAAAGTAACTGAACTAAAATTGCGATAATTTTCGGGGATTGAATTGTTATTTTAATTTAGGTTAATTGTGATTTGGTTGCTAAAAAGAAATATAGTAAGATGTACATACTAAGTTTTTTGGAGGATAAATGATGGATGCAAATCAAACTAATATGAAGGCTTGGAACACGAGTGTGTACCAGGCGTGGGTTAATCGCTTTGGAACCCCGCAAGAGGCTGCAAAAAAAATAAAAGAAGAACCTCGTAAAAGAATTGGTCCTGTTCTTGAACATATGGGAGAAAAAATTCAAGGTAAAAAAATAATTAATTTACTTGGGTCAAATGGAAATAAGGCTGTTGCCCTATCACTTCTCGGTGCAAGTGTGACCGTTGTCGATTTTTCACAAGAAAATAAACTGTACGCAACAGAACTCGCAGAGCATGCAGGAGTAGAAATTCATTATATTGTCTCCGACGTTCTGCAAATGCCACCAGAAGAATTAACGGGTGATTATGATATCGTCTTTATGGAATTTGGAATTCTCCATTATTTTAAAAATTTACACCCCTTATTTGAATTAGTAGCTAAATTGTTGGGGAAAAGTGGTCGCTTAATCCTACAAGACTTTCATCCGATCTCAACAAAATTAATTTCTTCTCGTGGGACAACGGCAAAAGTTAGAAAACATAAGGTAACTGGTGACTATTTTGATACCTCTCTCGAAGAAAAAGAAGTGTCACACTCAAAGTATTTAGATGAACATGATAAAAAACCAGAAACGCATAAAGTTTATTTAAGAAATTGGACACTTGGGGAAATTGTGACTGGAATTGCCCATGAAGGGTTGTTTATTAGGCAGTTGGAGGAGTTACCTAATCAATCATCCGATGTATTTGATAAAGGTATTCCCAAAACGTTTACAGTTATCGCCGAGAAATTATAAAGAAATATACTAACACCTGAATTATTCATACTTCAAAGTTAAGTCATAACAGAAGCAAAAATCATGAAAGTCTCTCACATTAAAATCGAATAATATCAATTTGAACTACTTCATTTTTGATTTTAAAAGTATTTCTTGAAAATCACCCATTTTTAGACAGACTACTCCCTTGGTTTAGAATGGAATTTCCAGAAATTAGTTAATTATTTAGGTTTACACTATTTTCAGTCTCTGAACTCGTTGAAGTACATTCCAAAAGAATTCTTGGTAAACGAAACTCGAAGCGAGCTTAAAGTACAGAGAACGTCCTGACTTCACTAGTTTACTGGCAACTTTAATAATTCGGGTGCGTATGGTCTCGATTTGCATGGTCTTTTGTCCTTCAGGAAAACAGAGGGTACGCAACCAGTTTGTTAAGTTATAAGCTAATAGACTCAACATCATTTTTACTTCGTTTACTTGGAAAGAATGGCTATTCATTTTATCAAAACCGAACCCATTCTTGGCTTCCTTGATGTAGTTTTCCATCGTTCCTCTTTTTTGATAAGTAAGAACGATTGCTTCAGGAGAAAAGGCATCTACTAAATTTGTCACAAAGAAGGAATGGGAAAACAGTAATTCGCCCGCTGGGCGTACCGATTTGATAATTACTTTTCTAGGTTTCGACCAAGAGTTTGCTTGATAGATGGTTTCTTCATAATAAATTTCCGTCTTGGAAACATCGGAAATGATAGACGGAGGATGGAGTTCATCTGCGATTCGTTGCAGAATTGCATTTGATTTCAGACGAATAACGTAATAAACGCTCTCTCTTTCGCACAAATCATATAAAGCAGGGACAGCGAAACCACTATCACCCCGAAGAAAAGGTGTTGTCTCAGGAAACTTTTCGTTGTAATGCTCAATGAGTGGTTGAATAAAATCCACTACACCATTGGACGTATACACGTTTCCAGGTCGTAGCTTTGCTTTGAGGAAATCACCTGTTACACCATCAAAGGCAACTAATGGATGAAAACCGACTGTTCCATAATGAGTATTGTAAGCCGCAGCTTCTTGATCTCCATAAGTATCGGAATGTGTAGAATCCAAATCAAAAATGACTGCCTTCGACTCCCTGAGTTGGTGCACTTTATCAATAAGCTCTTGGTTGGCTTGATTCAATTCTTCCATAGATTGATCGTCGAAACGTCTAAAAAAGCGAGACAAACTCGGCTGAGAAGCCAATGCATTTGTACCAATGATTTGAGTAAACACAGGATCTCTCGTTAATTGGTCGGCATTATCATCATCGGTATAACCAGCAATGATTTGATAAATCTTTTGACGAAGTAAATTTTCATTCGAATGAACATAGTAGCGTCTATTGTCTTTTAGGTTTAAAAAGCGTGCTAATGTAGAAGAAAAATTTATCTTTTCATCGAATTCTCTAAAAAGGAATTCTCCAGTATCGGATGAGAGTTCTCCTCCGTCGTTAGAAAGTTTAATTTTTCGATTGAAATCAAGTGTTAATTGAGGTAAAGTAGCCATTATAAGAACCCTTTCTGTCGGTTATTTGGTCGTACTTTTAACTTAACAGAAATGGGTTCTTTTTTCATTTATTTGATGCAAGTGAATTTAATAAAAAAGCTTATCAGATAGCCATTAATAACCGATTAAAGATTTTCTATGAATAATTCAGGTAACAATATAATCAGTTACATACTTTATTTGCCTTTAGAGTAGCAAATTCCATAGCATTATCAAATCCCCCTTGAATGAAACTAACCTTAAAAGGAGGGGGATAACAGTGAATGTCATTACTACCTTTGAGGATCGCCGACAAAAAAAACAATGGAATTTTGAAAGACAGGTTTTACGAAAGCTTTCTTTATCAACAATAAGAGGTTATATTCATACACATTTCCCTTCAGTTTTTGAACATCAAAAAACTGGTGGAAGCTTTGTTGAAGATGCATGTGTTGATTTTGCGATAGATGCTTATTTGTTAGGGGCTGAGTTTAGTCGTTTCGGTTATTTTGGAGAGTCAGAAGTCTCGGTGCGTAGACGTTGCCAAGAAGAATATGGTGAGCATGTTAACCATCTGTATCATCAACTGTCAGGGTATCTTTTTAAAAACGATCAAGACGATAACTTTTTTAATTTATGTGAAGGGTTTATTCTTTACTGGTGGGAAAAGGGGTTTCACGAAGGTGAAAAACGTTATCGCATGAAATTGCACTAATTTAAGTTCATATTTTCTTCCTTGTCCCAATATAATGTATTGAGACGTTAGGAGGGGAATAAATGGGCAAGTGGTTGAAAGGTGGCGTGTTTGCAGCTGGATTTTTATTACTATTATTTTTTATACAATACCAATTTGTCAGTACTGACTCTGGATCAGTATGGTCGCTTCCTTTATCGGGGAAAATTATCATTGTTGATGCAGGTCATGGTGGGATAGATGGTGGAGCTAGCTCTAAAGAAGGACTTTTAGAAAAAGATGTTTCTTTAGAGATTAGTTTAATACTTAGAGATTATTTACAAGAAGCAGGAGCTCTCGTAATTATGTCTCGAGTTGAAGATACGGATTTAGCAGATCCTGCTACAAAAGGTGTTAGAAAACGCAAGGTCCAGGATTTAAAGAGAAGAGTTCAGCTTGTAAATGAATCAGATGGAGACATGTTTGTTTCACTACACCTTAATGCGATTCCTTCCCCACGTTGGTCTGGTGCCCAGACATTTTATAATCGTGCAGTAGATGAAAATGAAAAAGTAGCTAAATTCATACAAGAAGAAATTAGAACGAACTTAGAAAATACGAGTAGACTAGCCAAACCAATTGGTAGCGTATACTTATTAAAACATGCACAAATTCCAGGCGCTCTAGTTGAGGTAGGCTTTTTGTCAAACCCAGAAGAAGCAAGATTGTTAACCACAGAAGAATATCAACAGAAAATAGCAGCTTCTATATATCAAGGGATCATGCGATATTATACAAATGAACCAGTTCCTTCTTCATGAAGAGAAGGCTGGTTTTTTAATTATTTTGATCAAAAAGCATAAAAGCCAATGAACTTTTTATTTTGTGTTATACTAAAAATGTAATCGAATACATAAAGGTGGTGTTTTTACTTTGCTTACACAAGAAAGAATTTTAGATGCTTTAAAAAATGTAAAAGAACCGTTTTTGAATAAAAGCATTGTTGAAATTGATGGAGTAAAAGAAATCAAAATTAAAGAAGGTTTAGTAAGTGTAAAAATTGCAATTTCTAAAACGGGGACTGCTGAACAGATGAAACTTCAAGGAGAAGTTGTAAATGCTGTTAAGCAAGCTGGCGCGGATTCGGTAGGGTTACGCTTTGAGCAATTCACTGAAGAAGAATTAAGTAAATTGGGAATTGAAGCACCTAAAGAAGTTAAATCATTATTAGATGAAGGTGTTTCTACAACTTTTATTGCTGTAACAAGTGGGAAAGGTGGAGTTGGTAAATCAACGGTATCAGTTAACTTAGCAACTTCATTAGCTCGCCTTGGTAAAAAAGTTGGAATCATTGATGCTGACATATATGGCTTTAGTGTTCCAGATATGATGGGAATTGAGGAGAAGCCAAAGGTAAAAGGAGAAAGAATTTATCCTGTAAATCGTTTTGGTGTACAAGTTATTTCAATGGGCTTCTTTGTACATGATAATTCACCAATCATTTGGCGTGGTCCGATGTTAGGAAAAATGTTAAATAACTTCTTCACTCAAGTAGAGTGGGATGATTTAGATTATTTAATTTTAGATTTACCTCCTGGAACAGGGGATGTTGCACTAGATGTTCACACTATGCTGCCAAGTAGTAAAGAGATTATTGTTACTACTCCGCATCCGACAGCGGCATTCGTTGCTGCAAGAGCTGGTGTCATGGCTATAAAAACAGACCATGAAATCCTCGGTGTTGTCGAAAATATGGCTTATTTTAAAAGCCAGTTAACGGGTGAAAAAGAGTTTGTATTTGGTCAAGGTGGAGGAGAGCGCTTAGCAAAAGAATTACAAACAGAAATTTTAGCGCAAATCCCGTTAGGACAACCAGAAATTGACGAGAAAGACTTTGCTCCATCAATTTATGCGACAGAACACCCAATAGGGCAGCTGTATATGAAGATGGCTCAAAAGGTTATTAATAAAATCGAAGGGTAATTTATTCGGCTCAACGCGTTTTTCGCTGTTGAGCCATTTTATTTAAGAAAAAAAGCTCCCTCTCTTTTAAATATGAGAGTGGAGCTTTAACAGACTTACTCTTGCTTTTCATCTTCTTGGTCTTCGCCTTCCTTTGCTGCTTCCTTCTTCATTTGCTCACTAGCGACTTTTCCTAGGATCTCATTTACTTGTGCCTTAAAATAAGGGCTTTCAAAGGCGTCAGCCATTATATTCATTACTTGTTGACGGTATTCTTTACTTTTCATTAAATCTAAAGCTGCCTGTTCCATTTCTGGATCTTGCAAAATATCCATCATCATCCCTTGATACTCTGGATCCTTCATTAGATTTTTAAGGATTTTTTCTACTTCAGTTTGTAAGCTTTCAGCAAAAGCTTTTGCGAATTCAGGATCTTGCATAAGTTCTTGCCAAAATTCTTTCCCTTTCTCTGAAGTAAGCACTTGTTGAATGGTTTCTTTTACAAGTGCTTGTTCTAATACAATTTCTTGCTTAACTTCTTCATCACTTAACACTTCCTGAATTGACTTCTTTCCTTCGTCGGTCTTTAGCATATCAACCATCATTTTTTTGGTACTTTCATAATCAGGTTGACTTCCTTGATCCTCTACAGCGGCACAGCTTGTCATGAATAATAGTGATATTATTAAGAGGAGCTTATATAAGCGTTTCAAGGTTTTCGCCCCTTTCCGTATGATTTCTTTTTTTAATATGGAACAATATAGTGTAATTTATCCAAAATAAAATGAAAAACAAAACATTTTTCAGTTTCCTTTCGATATAAGCGATCTTTTAGGTAATCTAGAACTGTTGTACTAGCTTTTTATTCAATATATTTGATACAATTAATTGGCTAATTACTTATGGACATAGATGGAGGCTTAAAACGTGAATTCTAGAAAGGTCGTTTATTTATTTTTCTCAACTTTATTAATTGGGGCTACTAGTGGAGCGTTAGTGGGTTTTATTTTAGATTGGAGAACATACTGGGAAGGACTAATGGCTGGGGAAGTTGTAGACTTTTTTCTTGTAATCGTATGGTTATTTGGGATAGGGGCTATGTGGACCTTAATTAGTCAGATGGGTTTTTTCGCTTATTTAACCGTGCATCGTTTTGCGTTGGGTTTCTTTAAGACCGCTAGAACGTGGAATATGATCCAAGTTGTTATAATAGCTTTTGTGCTTCAAGGGTTAGGGTATTTTCGATACGTTTCGTTTGGAACTGTAGATGAATCAATTTTAGGGTATATATTAATTCCGCTATTCTTATTAATCTATGGGTTATGTATAGCATATTACAAAAGTAAACAAACGAATTTCGGTGCATTTATTCCTGCTTTATTTTTTATTGTGGTAGTAACAACGCTTGAATGGTTGCCTGCTTTAAGAGTAAATGATCCAAAGTGGTTATGGGTATACTTCACCCCATTATTGGTTGCTAATACTTGGCAGCTTTTAGTGTTGCATCGCTTGATTAATCGTAAATAATAGACTCTCGGAATAAATGATGAGTTTATCGAAGATTTGTAAAAAATTTACTGGGAATTTCATTAACAGGACAGCAAAGTGATGTGTTTTCATAGTGTTTTCAAAAAAGTGTATACCAAATAAGCCTACGGCTGCTATTTTTTAAAAATGACTAGGCGCTCTTAGAAAAGATGATTTCTTGGATGTTCAAAGTCTCTTTCTGACTACTGTACCAAGCATCTATGTGTTGACACATCATGATTGAATATAAGCGGACATACCACATTTTTGTAGAGCGATGACGCCCAGATTCTAAGTGATAGTCGACTTTTTCTCTTTTGTTCGAACGTTCAACTGAAGTTCTTCGTTTATAAATCAGTTTCCACTTTTCAGAAGACCTCGGTGTTTTAGTGAACAGACGAAGATTATCTTGCTTAAACGTATGAAATGTCCGGCCATACTTCGCTTTAGAACACGGAGTGGAACATGTATTTTTCGATCCGCAAGCTAGTGGACAACGCCACTTTTGGCGGTTTTGAGATATGTCAAAACCGTTGGGTTTCATTTCCTTACCGATTGGACAAATAGGCACGCCTATGGGAGAAATTTGAATATCACTTTCCGTACTGAAGTTTTTCTTTGTTCGAACATTAAGATCAATAAACGGTTCCACATTATGATGGTCCAGTAATTCGTAAATCGGTTCTGCATCATGTGCGGCATCGAGAAGGATTTTATCAATTGTGCCCAAGGTGTACCGTTGCGAAAATTCAATTGAGCTAACCACTAGGCTGACTGAATCATGCCGGGAAGCAGGATGCAGCCGTGGATATAGCGGCAAGTCGTATTGGCTATCGCTAGTGGATATCATGTAGAGATGATATCCGTTGAAGTACCTCTCCCTTGAACTATCCCAACCTGAGTCGATGTCAGGTTGAGAATATCGACGAGGATGAGTACAATTCGTTAGTCCTTGGGCACTACAATCACAAATAGGTTTGCTCCTTGGGTATCTCGCTGTTTCCACGGGTGTCCCATCTCCAACAACACCAAGGGAATGGGGATCCCCAAGCAAACCCAATCTCGCTGAAACTTCAAGAAATTGAGATTGAAAAAACGCGTATAATTGATCTCCCGGCAATTGTTTTTGTTTTGAGCCATTGCGTAAATGACGATCCACTAATTTTCTAATAATACCAGGGTTTCTAGGAGTTGCTTTTTCACCCTTTTTCGGTTTTTTCTTCTTCTTCTTTTTTCGTTTGAGCTTAATAAAAGGTTTTACATTAGCCTTCTCAAAACCTGATAGCCGTCTGAAGAAGTCATAAAAAGTACCGACCCCTGGAACATCCCCAGGTTCAAAGCCGCTAAGGATCGTGTAAAGAGGAACACGATGGAGTTGGTTCACCCATTCTGTAATACTCAGGGTCGGACTTGTCAATAAACACAAAAGATAAGAGCGAAGCATGGAAGCAGGATCACGTGGCTCAGGACCTTTAACTGAATATGAATCATGAAGCCACGTAGTGGTAAACGAAAGATCCGTGATCCATAACTTCGAGATAATAGTCCAATCTTTTTGTACGAGAGTCAGTATACCGCCTGAGTAATGAGTATTTAATTGGTCTAAAACGAAGTTTTGATATGAGATATGTGGTATTAGCGCAGGTTTCATTTAAATCCCCCATTTCACCGTATTGTTAGGAAGTCAATTCCTCCTCGGCGATTATTGGGGTTCCACTAAAAAGTCAAGTGTTTTTTTAGTTTTTTTATGATATTTTTCAACAATTAATTTCCAATTGAAGAAGAAAACTAAAGTAAAAATCCCACCTAGAAATAGGAGGGATACAAATAAATTGGTTCAAGAAAACCTTGAGCCACAAGGCTCGGCAAATGCCGAGAGTCTATAATAGTAGAAGGAGGCTGACTCAGGTGTGTATGCGCCATGAGTCAGCCTCTTTTTACTTAATTTCTGAGCTGTCTGCTTCGGTGCTTGTTATTAATTCTGATACAGAAACAAACTCATAGCCTTTATCTTTTAGATGATCAATAATTGTTGGAAGTGCCTTATGTGTTTGTTTTACACGATCAGAAGCATGGAACAGAACAATGTCTCCCCCAGTTACGTTATCCATTACGTTCGAAATGATTTGCTCAACACCTGGGTTTCCGTAGTCCTTAGAGTCTATGCTCCAATGAATGAGCTTATATTTTTGAGCCTCGGCAATTTTTAGAACTCGTTTGTCAAAGTTACCATTAGGTGGACGAAGTAGTTTTGGTGCTTTATTAGTAAGTTCGTATAAAGTTTGATGAGCTCTTTGGATATCTTTTCTTACCTTCTCATCTTCCCATTGTGGATAGTTTTCATAGCGATAGCCATGACTTCCGATTTCGTGCCCGTCTTTGACGATACGTTCAACGATATCTGGATGTCTTTCGGCCCAAGATGCTGACAAGAAGAATGTAGCGTTATTTATTTCCTCATCTTTTAAGATATCCAAAATAGGTATCGCTTTTTCTTCACCCCAGCTAATATTAAACGTTAAAGCAATTTTCTTTTCACTTGTCTCGGCCTTATAAATAGCAGTAGCTTCTGCAGAAGGTGAGAAAACAGTAATTTGACTTCTTTCGACATACAAGACCCCTGCAGTAAAAAATGCAGCAACCACAACGATCATATATTGCTTTATTTTTTTTCCATTCCAAATCCAAATAAAATTCATACAAGTCCTCCTTGTCCATTTATCTGCATTATATGTATGCTATTTTAAGGGGGGTTATGAATAAAAAAGGTAAAAGTAGAAAATAATTTGTCAGAGTAGCTTTTTCTTTTGGACTTATTTATATTTGCAAAATGAAAGGGAGATTTTGATGCTAGGAGTAATGTTAAATAATAAAGAATCACAAGAAGTAGAATACATGCTAAAAAGAGAATTAGAAGAGTTATTATTAGATTTAACGGATTCAAGAATAGATGGAATTGTTAAAAGAGCAATGGAAGAGCGTTATAAAATTATTTTTGGATTATATAAACGATTTGCGTCCCCTAAAGAGTGTTATAAGTATATTAGAAGTAAACACCAGCGCTCTGAAAATGTTTAGGTTTTTATATTGACATCAGTTATTAGGCTATGTTATATTATAAAGCGTCGCTGTTGAACGAGTTTAACAAACTTTGAAAAACATGTTGACGTCAATCTTTTTGATATGTTATATTAATAAAGTCGCTGATTTGAAGCGGCGCTAAAATAACTTTGAAAAATGGTTGACTTGATTAAATTATTCTGATATAATTTAATTCTTGTCGCTAAAACGACAAAGTTAGTTAATGTACTGACAACAACTTAGTAATCTGCTTCTGTGCGTTCCTTGCGGCACTTTTTCGTCGCGAAGCTGCATGGAGTAAATTCTAAGAAGTGATCACATAGGTGATTGAGATCAGTGATATTGTTCTTTGAAAACTGAACACACAGCCAAGCGAATTAAAGAGATAGTAATATCTCGTCAATGTAACAAAATTTTTTGAGCTATATCAAACACTTTTATGGAGAGTTTGATCCTGGCTCAGGACGAACGCTGGCGGCGTGCCTAATACATGCAAGTCGAGCGGACAATTGAGAGCTTGCTCTCAATTGTTAGCGGCGGACGGGTGAGTAACACGTGGGCAACCTGCCCTGTAGACTGGGATAACTTCGGGAAACCGAAGCTAATACCAGATAATCTTTTGCGTCTCATGGCGCGAAAGTAAAAGTTGGGTTTTACCTAACACTACAGGATGGGCCCGCGGCGCATTAGCTAGTTGGTAAGGTAACGGCTTACCAAGGCGACGATGCGTAGCCGACCTGAGAGGGTGATCGGCCACACTGGGACTGAGACACGGCCCAGACTCCTACGGGAGGCAGCAGTAGGGAATCTTCCGCAATGGACGAAAGTCTGACGGAGCAACGCCGCGTGAACGATGAAGGCCTTCGGGTCGTAAAGTTCTGTTGTTAGGGAAGAACAAGTACCGTTCGAATAGGGCGGTACCTTGACGGTACCTAACCAGAAAGCCACGGCTAACTACGTGCCAGCAGCCGCGGTAATACGTAGGTGGCAAGCGTTGTCCGGAATTATTGGGCGTAAAGCGCGCGCAGGCGGTCTCTTAAGTCTGATGTGAAAGCCCACGGCTCAACCGTGGAGGGTCATTGGAAACTGGGAGACTTGAGTGCAGAAGAGGAGAGTGGAATTCCATGTGTAGCGGTGAAATGCGTAGATATATGGAGGAACACCAGTGGCGAAGGCGACTCTCTGGTCTGTAACTGACGCTGAGGCGCGAAAGCGTGGGGAGCAAACAGGATTAGATACCCTGGTAGTCCACGCCGTAAACGATGAGTGCTAGGTGTTAGGGGTTTCGATGCCCTTAGTGCCGAAGTTAACACATTAAGCACTCCGCCTGGGGAGTACGACCGCAAGGTTGAAACTCAAAGGAATTGACGGGGGCCCGCACAAGCAGTGGAGCATGTGGTTTAATTCGAAGCAACGCGAAGAACCTTACCAGGTCTTGACATCCTTTGACAACCCTAGAGATAGGGCTTTCCCCTTCGGGGGACAAAGTGACAGGTGGTGCATGGTTGTCGTCAGCTCGTGTCGTGAGATGTTGGGTTAAGTCCCGCAACGAGCGCAACCCTTGATCTTAGTTGCCAGCATTCAGTTGGGCACTCTAAGGTGACTGCCGGTGACAAACCGGAGGAAGGTGGGGATGACGTCAAATCATCATGCCCCTTATGACCTGGGCTACACACGTGCTACAATGGATGGTACAAAGGGCAGCAAAACCGCGAGGTTGAGCCAATCCCATAAAGCCATTCTCAGTTCGGATTGTAGGCTGCAACTCGCCTACATGAAGCCGGAATTGCTAGTAATCGCGGATCAGCATGCCGCGGTGAATACGTTCCCGGGCCTTGTACACACCGCCCGTCACACCACGAGAGTTTGTAACACCCGAAGTCGGTGGGGTAACCTTTATGGAGCCAGCCGCCTAAGGTGGGACAGATGATTGGGGTGAAGTCGTAACAAGGTAGCCGTATCGGAAGGTGCGGCTGGATCACCTCCTTTCTATGGAGTTAAAACTCTAGTCGATGCTTTTCTTAGGGAAAGTACGCTGACGCTGTGTTTCAGTTTTGAGAGAATGATCTCTCAGTATAATGTAGAATTCAAAATGTAGAATGTAGAATTGTGAAAGTATCTCAGTGATGCCTCATATATTCTAAATCCATTTAGAAACTACAAAGGCAATTTAGAAGCAAGAAGTTCGAGGAAGCGAACGAGATAATCACCGGAGTGTACATAGACGTACATGAGGATGATTGACGAGTGAAGCTGACGAAGAAATTCGACGCTTATCAATTGCCGCTTTGTTCCTTGAAAACTAGATAACAACAACACATTTAAGTTTTACCGGAAAGTTTGTAAGAACTTTATGAGTAAACTTGAGTAGTCAAGAATTCAAATCGACGTAAAATCCTTTTAACAGGTGTTTTTGTAAAAAAACACTAGGTATTTTTTCGAAAGAAGCAAGAAGATCGAGGAGCCGAATGAGACAATCACCGGAGTGTACATAGACGTACATGAGGATGATTGGGGAATGAAGGCGACGAAGATATTCGCCGCTTATTTTGAAAAAATTAGGTTAAGTTAGAAAGGGCGCACGGTGGATGCCTTGGCACTAGGAGCCGAAGAAGGACGTGACGAACAACGATATGCCTCGGGGAGCTGTAAGTAAGCTTTGATCCGGGGATTTCCGAATGGGGGAACCCACCATCCGTAATGGGATGGTACCCATAGCTGAATACATAGGCTATGAGGAGGCAGACCTGGGGAACTGAAACATCTAAGTACCCAGAGGAAGAGAAAGAAATTATCGATTTCCTGAGTAGCGGCGAGCGAAACGGAAACAGCCCAAACCAAGGGGCTTGCCCCTTGGGGTTGTAGGACACTCTACACGGAGTTACAAAGAAACGAAGTAGACGAAGCGATCTGGAAAGGTCCGCGAAACAAGGTAACAGCCCTGTAATCGAAACTTCGTTTCCTCCAGAGTGTATCCTGAGTACGGCGGGACACGTGAAACCCCGTCGGAATCCGGGAGGACCATCTCCCAAGGCTAAATACTTCCTAGTGACCGATAGTGAACCAGTACCGTGAGGGAAAGGTGAAAAGCACCCCGGGAGGGGAGTGAAAGAGATCCTGAAACCGTGTGCCTACAAGTAGTTGGAGCCCGTTAATGGGTGACAGCGTGCCTTTTGTAGAATGAACCGGCGAGTTACGATTACGTGCAAGGTTAAGCTGATAAGGCGGAGCCGCAGCGAAAGCGAGTCTGAATAGGGCGAATGAGTACGTGGTCGTAGACCCGAAACCGTGTGATCTACCCATGTCCAGGGTGAAGTTCAGGTAACACTGAATGGAGGCCCGAACCCACGCACGTTGAAAAGTGCGGGGATGAGGTGTGGGTAGGGGTGAAATGCCAATCGAACTCGGAGATAGCTGGTTCTCCCCGAAATAGCTTTAGGGCTAGCCTCGAGGGAAGAGTATTGGAGGTAGAGCACTGATTGGACTAGGGGTCCCCACAGGATTACTGAATTCAGTCAAACTCCGAATGCCAAATACTTATCCTCGGGAGTCAGACTGCGAGTGCTAAGATCCGTAGTCAAGAGGGAAACAGCCCAGACCATCAGCTAAGGTCCCAAAGTATACGTTAAGTGGAGAAGGATGTGGAGTTGCCCAGACAACCAGGATGTTGGCTTAGAAGCAGCCACCATTTAAAGAGTGCGTAATAGCTCACTGGTCGAGTGACTCTGCGCCGAAAATGTACCGGGGCTAAACGTATCACCGAAGCTATGGATTGACACCTTTTGGTGTCAGTGGTAGGGGAGCGTTCTAAGTGCAGCGAAGTCAGACCGTAAGGACTGGTGGAGCGCTTAGAAGTGAGAATGCCGGTATGAGTAGCGAAAAGAGGGGTGAGAATCCCCTCCGTCGAAAGCCCAAGGTTTCCTGAGGAAGGCTCGTCCGCTCAGGGTAAGTCGGGACCTAAGCCGAGGCTGAAAAGCGTAGGCGATGGACAACAGGTTGAAATTCCTGTACCACCTCCTCACCGTTTGAGTAATGGGGGGACGCAGCAAGGTAGGGTAAGCGCACTGATGGATATGTGCGTCCAAGCAATTAGGCTGAGAAGTAGGCAAATCCGCTTCTCGCGAAGGCTGAGTTGTGATGGCGAGCGAAATTTAAGTAGCGAAGTTCCTGATCCTACACTGCCAAGAAAAGCCTCTAGCGAGGTGAGAGGTGCCCGTACCGCAAACCGACACAGGTAGGCGAGAAGAGAATTCTAAGACGCTCGGGAGAACTCTCGTTAAGGAACTCGGCAAAATGACCCCGTAACTTCGGGAGAAGGGGTGCTCTGATAGGGTGTTAAAGCCCGAGAGAGCCGCAGTGAATAGATCCAAGCGACTGTTTAGCAAAAACACAGGTCTCTGCGAAGCCGCAAGGCGAAGTATAGGGGCTGACACCTGCCCGGTGCTGGAAGGTTAAGAGGAGGGGTTATCCTTAGGGAGAAGCTCTGAATTGAAGCCCCAGTAAACGGCGGCCGTAACTATAACGGTCCTAAGGTAGCGAAATTCCTTGTCGGGTAAGTTCCGACCCGCACGAATGGTGTAACGATTTGGATACTGTCTCAACGAGAGACCCGGTGAAATTATATTACCTGTGAAGATGCAGGTTACCCGCGACAGGACGGAAAGACCCCATGGAGCTTTACTGTAGCTTGATATTGGATTTTGGTACAATTTGTACAGGATAGGTAGGAGCCAGAGAACCCGGAGCGCCAGCTTCGGTGGAGGCGTCGGTGGGATACTACCCTGATTGTATTGAAATTCTAACCTAGGACCGTGATCCGGTTCGGGGACAGTGTCAGGTGGGCAGTTTGACTGGGGCGGTCGCCTCCTAAACAGTAACGGAGGCGCCCAAAGGTTCCCTCAGAATGGTTGGAAATCATTCGTAGAGTGCAAAGGCAAAAGGGAGCTTGACTGCGAGACCTACAAGTCGAGCAGGGACGAAAGTCGGGCTTAGTGATCCGGTGGTTCCGCATGGAAGGGCCATCGCTCAACGGATAAAAGCTACCCTGGGGATAACAGGCTTATCTCCCCCAAGAGTCCACATCGACGGGGAGGTTTGGCACCTCGATGTCGGCTCATCGCATCCTGGGGCTGAAGTAGGTCCCAAGGGTTGGGCTGTTCGCCCATTAAAGCGGTACGCGAGCTGGGTTCAGAACGTCGTGAGACAGTTCGGTCCCTATCCGTCGCGGGCGTAGGAAATTTGAGAGGAGCTGTCCTTAGTACGAGAGGACCGGGATGGACACACCGCTGGTGTACCAGTTGTTCCGCCAGGAGCATAGCTGGGTAGCTACGTGTGGAAGGGATAAGTGCTGAAAGCATCTAAGCATGAAGCCCCCCTCGAGATGAGATTTCCCTTGGAGTTAATCCAGTAAGACCCCTTAAAGATGATGAGGTTGATAGGTCTCGGGTGGAAGCACGGCGACGTGTGGAGCTGAGAGATACTAATCGGTCGAGGACTTATCCTAAAAATAAGAATTTGAATTCTTACTCAAGTCTTAAATGTGTGTTATCTAGTTTTCAGGGAATGATCCTTGAAGTTAATATGAAACTGCTCAATACTTGGTTATTGTGCTCCTGCGGTACTCCTTGCGTCGTATCCTCGTCGCAAAACTGCATGGTGTCAATTCCAAGATGCATCCCACGATGTGATTGAGGTCAGTTGTTTGTCTAGTGGCGATAGCGAAGAGGTCACACTCGTTCCCATGCCGAACACGATCGTTAAGCTCTTCAGCGCCGATGGTAGTTGGGGGTTTCCCCCTGTGAGAGTAGGACGTTGCTAGGCAAAAAATACATTCAAATGAAATTTGGATGAGATTTTTTGATTTAAATAGTAAAACAGTATTGACATAGAGGCTAAAATATTTTATTATAGCAATTGTCTATGTTATATGACAAGCTTGGTGGCGATAGCGAAGAGGTCACACTCGTTCCCATGCCGAACACGATCGTTAAGCTCTTCAGCGCCGATGGTAGTTGGGGGTTTCCCCCTGTGAGAGTAGGACGTTGCCAAGCAAAATTTTGTTCTATCTATATTAGTATTGGATTTCTTAACATTCCACAGTAGCTCAGTGGTAGAGCTATCGGCTGTTAACCGATCGGTCGTAGGTTCGAGTCCTACCTGTGGAGCCATGCTTCCATAGCTCAGTAGGTAGAGCACTTCCATGGTAAGGAAGGGGTCGTCGGTTCAAATCCGGTTGGAAGCTCCATTTTTTTATCAGATGGCCCGTTGGTCAAGCGGTTAAGACACCGCCCTTTCACGGCGGTAACACGGGTTCGAATCCCGTACGGGTCACCATTATATTGTTAATTAGTTTTTGGAGGATTAGCTCAGCTGGGAGAGCACCTGCCTTACAAGCAGGGGGTCGGCGGTTCGAACCCGTCATCCTCCACCAATTTTTTTGTTTAAAGCAAAAAAATCGACTTTATTATGCCGGCCTAGCTCAATTGGTAGAGCAACTGACTTGTAATCAGTAGGTTGGGGGTTCAAGTCCTCTGGCCGGCACTCTTTTATTGAAATTATAGTGGAGGGGTAGCGAAGTGGCTAAACGCGGCGGACTGTAAATCCGCTCCCTCCGGGTTCGGCGGTTCGAATCCGTCCCCCTCCACCATTAGATCATTGGGCTATAGCCAAGCGGTAAGGCAACGGACTTTGACTCCGTCATTCTCTGGTTCGAATCCAGATAGCCCAGCCATTTTATGTTCGAGCCATTAGCTCAGTTGGTAGAGCATCTGACTTTTAATCAGAGGGTCGAAGGTTCGAATCCTTCATGGCTCACCAAATTTTTAAATAACTTTCCATAACGCGGAAGTAGTTCAGTGGTAGAACACCACCTTGCCAAGGTGGGGGTCGCGAGTTCGAACCTCGTCTTCCGCTCCATTGCATCTACCTCGAATATGCATCTTCGTAGCAATGCGACAAGCAAACGGAGTGGCGTAGGAGCAAAGCACTGATATTGCGGGTGTAGTTTAGTGGTAAAACCTCAGCCACGAGCGATGCATCTTGAAATTACAACGAGTTGCCTCGACGGATTTACTTCTATGTGTTTCCTAGAAGAGGAAGAGGCATGATAGAAGGCGTATAATTTTAAAATAACTATATATAAAATCTGCGGGTGTAGTTTAGTGGTAAAACCTCAGCCTTCCAAGCTGATGTTGTGAGTTCGATTCTCATCACCCGCTCCATTTCTACAACGTTCGGTAAGCTCTTAGGCAGAAATGCGATGAGCAAACGAAGTGGCGCAGGAGCACAATACCGAATAGAATATATAGACTCAATTTAGTTGAAATAATACTTCCCAATCATGGGGCCTTAGCTCAGCTGGGAGAGCGCCTGCCTTGCACGCAGGAGGTCAGCGGTTCGATCCCGCTAGGCTCCACCAATTACATAATTCATATTAAAAACCCTAGGATACTAGGGTTTTATTTTGTTTATTTATAAATTCATTGCATATAAAGTCACTTAGTCATATTAGCTTCAAATTGATTTTAGGCTACTATTATAATATGGGTGTTAATGTGTTTTTAATGTCTGGCTAGGCGGACGCTCTGCATGGTTCTTTTTTATATGTGTGATTGAACGTATTCAATAGCTTGTCCAAATTTGTACTAGCCTCTACAACTACTTTAGAACATAAAGGGTTCTCATAAGCTAGTTTTATCATATGCTTTCGTGCAACTTCAATTTCCTTAAGCATAACTTCCTTTTTTAGGTCTCTCTTCATGATATTCCCTCCTTTAAGTTTAATAGACTCTCGGCATTTGCCGAGCCTTGTGGCTCAAGGTTTTCTTGAACCAATTTATTTGTATCCCTCCTATTTCTAGGTGGGATTTTTACTTTAGTTTTCTTCTTCAATTGGAAATTAATTGTTGAAAAATATCATAAAAAAACTAAAAAAACACTTGACTTTTTAGTGGAACCCCAATAATCGCCGAGGAGGAATTGACTTCCTAACAATACGGTGAAATGGGGGATTTAAATGAAACCTACGCTAATACCACATATCTCATATCAAAACTTCGTTTTAGACCAACTAAATACTCATTACTCAGGCGGTATACTGACTCTCGTACGAAAAGATTGGACTATTATCTCAAAGTTATGGATCACGGATCTTTCTTTTACTACTACTTGGCTTCATGATTTATATTCAGTTAAAGGTCCTGAGCCACGTGATCCTGCTTCCATGCTTCGCTCTTATCTTTTGTGTTTATTGACAAGTCCGACCCTGAGTATTACAGAATGGGTGAACCAACTCCATCGTGTTCCTCTTTACACGATCCTTAGCGGCTTTGAACCTGGGGATGTTCCAGGTGTCGGTACTTTTTATGACTTCTTCAGACGGCTATCAGGTTTTGAGAAGGCTAATGTAAAACCTTTTATTAAGCTCAAACGAAAAAAGAAGCAGAAGAAAAAACCGAAAAAGGGTGAAAAAGCAACTCCTAGAAACCCTGGTATTATTAGAAAATTAGTAGATCGTCATTTACGCCATGGTTCAAAACAAAAACAATTGCCGGGAGATCAATTATACGCGTTTTTTCAATCTCAATTTCTTGAGGTTTCAGCGAGATTGGGTTTGCTTGGAGATCCCCATTCCCTTGGTGTTGTTGGAGATGGGACACCTGTGGAAACAGCGAGTTACCCAAGAAGCAAACCTATTTGTGATTGTAGTGCCCAAGGACTAACGAATTGTACTCATCCTCGTCGATATTCTCAACCTGACATCGACTCAGGTTGGGATAGTTCAAGGGAGAGGTACTTCAACGGATATCATCTCTACATGATATCCACTAGCGATAGCCGATTCGACTTACCGCTATATCCACGGCTACATCCTGCTTCCCGGCATGATTCAGTCAGCCTAGTGGTTAGCTCAATTGAATTTTCGCAACGGTACACCTTGGGCACAATTGATAAAATCCTTCTCGATGCCGCACATGATGCAGAACCGATTTACGAATTACTGGACCATCATAATGTGGAACCGTTTATTGATCTTAATGTTCGAACAAAGAAAAACTTCAGTACGGAAAGTGATATTCAAATTTCTCCCATAGGCGTGCCTATTTGTCCAATCGGTAAGGAAATGAAACCCAACGGTTTTGACATATCTCAAAACCGCCAAAAGTGGCGTTGTCCACTAGCTTGCGGAACAAAAAATACATGTTCCACTCCGTGTTCTAAAGCGAAGTATGGCCGCACATTTCATACGTTTAAGCGAGATAATCTTCGTCTGTTCACTAAAACACCAAGATCTTCTGAAAAGTGGAAACTCATTTATAAACGAAGAACTTCAGTTGAACGTTCGAACAAAAGAGAAAAAGTCGATTATCACTTAGAAGCTGGGCGCCATCGCTCTACAAAAATGTGGTATGTCCGCCTATACTCAATCATGATGTGTCAACACATAGATGCTTGGTACAGTAGTCAGAAAGAGACTTTGAACATTCAGGAAATCATCTTTACTAAAAGCGCCTAGACAATTTTTAAAAAATAGAATAACTGTAGGCTTATTTGGTGCATACTTTTTTGAAAACACTATGAAAACACTATGAAAACACATCATTTTACTGTCCTGTTAATGAATTTTCCAGTGAATTTTTTACAAACTCTCGATAAACTCATCATTTATTCCGAGAGTCTATTTTAATAAATATATACCCTGGGAAAAAAAAGCAAAACCTATTTTTTCAAAATTGTGGAATTTTAATTTTAACATGATAAAATTAGATTTGTTTGAAACTTATTTGAGTGTTGTTCGTAAATAAAGTAACCGCACAGAAGCGGAGGTATAGAAAGTATGGATACATTAGTAAAGCGCCTAATTAAAGATGTAAAAAAAGGGGATCAGCAAGCATTTGGAGAACTGGTTGAGCTCTACAAGGACAAAGTGTATCAAATTTCTTTTCGAATGGTTGGCAATGTTCATGAAGCCCAAGATATTGCTCAAGAAGCGTTTCTTAGAGCTTATATGAATATTGAGACTTATGATACGGAACGAAAATTTTCCACTTGGTTATTTCGTATTGTAACTAACCTCTCTATTGATCGACTTCGAAAGAAAAAACCAGATTTTTACTTGGATCAAGAGATTGGTGGCACAGAAGGACTAACGTTATCATCTCAAATTGCAGCAACAGAAGAACTTCCTGAAGACTTAGTTATTACACATGAATTACAAGATTGGATTCAAGGAGAAATATTGAAGTTGCCGACAAAATATCGTTCAGCTATTATTTTAAAGTATATAGAGGATCTATCGCTAAAAGAGATTAGCGAAGTATTGGATCTTCCAATTGCAACTGTGAAAACTAGAATTCACAGAGGTAGAGAAGCGTTGAGAAAACGATTAAGTAATGTATAAAGGAGAGAGAGTCAATGAACTGTGATAAAGAAGTATTCTCCTTAATTCATAAGTATTTGGATGAAGAAATTACAGATCTTGAACGTAGGCAGTTAAATAATCATCTGGTAGAATGTGAAAATTGTCGAGCTCACATGAGTCAATTAAAGAAGTCTATAGCCATAGTCCAAAGTACTTCTCATATTGAAGCTCCACCTAACTTTACCAATCTTGTCATAAGTCAATTACCACAACAAAAGTCTTCTGTAAACTGGAAGCGTTGGATGAAAAACCATCCAGTCCTTATTGCTGCATCGATTTTTTTCCTTTTTATGGCGACAAGTATGTTTTCAATCTGGATGGATACTGGAAAGGAGCTTTCAGTTTCTGGTCAAGCTAATTTAATTATTGATAAAGAAAGAAATGTTGTTGTTGTTCCAAAAGGAGAAGTTGTCCAAGGTGACCTTCTAATAAAAAATGGTAGTATTCAAGTAGATGGACAAGTAAATGGAAATATTACTGTTATTAATGGTCAAAAATATACCGCTTCAGCTGGTCAAGTAGTAGGCAATATTGAAGAGATTGATAAAGGGTTACAATGGGTATGGTATAGTATAAAATCATTCTTTTTTGAAGTAGTTAATATTTTTGATGAACGTGAAAAAAAATAAGAAAATATAGAGATAGTATGAAGTGTCACTCCCAAGAGAATATGGGAGTAGACACTTTTTTTAAAAGTGGTTAATACTACTGATAAATGGTCTTGCTGATATACTAACAATGATATGGTATAATTAAAAAGTTATAAACCTCGTAAAGGGAATCTTTGTTTGGAGGAAAAATGATGCTGCCTGAAGATATTCAACTTCTTAACATATTAAGAATTGCAGTAGATATACTGCTAGTTACATTCGTTATATACAAACTAATTATGATTATCCGTGGTACGAGAGCAGTACAGTTATTAAAAGGGATCACGGTAATTCTAGCTGTATGGTTTTTAAGTGGACAATTAGGATTACATACATTGAGATGGATCATGTCTCAAGCTGTTATATATGGTTTATTAGCAATCATAATTATCTTTCAACCTGAGCTTCGTAGAGCATTAGAGCAATTGGGGCGAGGGAAATTTCTATCGCGGTCTAGTTCTATTGATGACATAGAAATGGAAAAGGTCATAGATGAGATAGTGAAAGCATCTATTTACATGGGAAAACGTCGTATCGGAGCGTTAATCTCAATTGAGCGAGAAACAGGTATGAATGATTATATTGAAACAGGAATTGCTGTTAAAGGGAAATTAACGTCTGAATTACTAATTAACATTTTTATTCCAAATACACCACTACATGATGGGGCGGTTATTATTAAAAACCATCAAATCATGGCTGCTGGTTGTTATCTACCTCTGTCTGAAGATCCATTCATTTCAAAAGAATTGGGAACTAGGCATAGAGCTGCACTAGGTATAAGTGAGGTAACGGATAGTATAACGTTAGCTGTTTCAGAGGAAACAGGAAATATCTCTGTGACGAAAAATGGAGAGCTACACCGTCATTTAGATGAAGAAGCTTTAAGAGAGTTATTAAAACAAGAGCTTGTAACAAACTTGAAAACCAACTCTACTTCTCTTTGGCAGTGGGGAGGAAAGAAAAATGGATAAATTGTATAACAACCCCTGGTTTGTAAAGGCCATTGCTTTTTTCATTGCAGTTATGCTTTTTGCAATTGTTAATTTTGACAATGCGGGGAATCAACCTGGGGCATTGCCAACAATTACAAATGGGTCATATACTTTGGAGGAAGTTCCTTTAAACGTTTATTATAATGAGGAAGAATACGCGATTACAGAAATGGTTGAGCATGTTCAAGTTAATTTACGAGGACCTCAAAATGTTCTTACTTTATTACAAATTGCCAGGCCAGCCTATGATGTATTTATTGATTTACGGAATTTGGAAACGGGGACACATAATGTAAATGTACAACATCGAAATTTTCCAAATGAGTTAACCGTCAATATTGTTCCACAAACAGTTGAGGTCACAATTGAGGAAAAAAGGACGATATCAATTCCTGTTGATATAGAACTTTTAAACAAAAGAGCAATAAAAGATGGATACACACTGGGTACACCAATTGTAAATCCGATAAATGTTGAAATTACAGCAGCTGAGAGCATAATCCAACAAGTTGGCTTTGCTAAAGGGTTTGTTGATGTTGAAGGTTTTGATGATAGCATTGAGAAAAGTGTTCCGGTAAAGGTATATGATCAGCAAGGGAACGAACTTCATATTGATGTTAATCCTACAGTGGTAGACGTGAAAATACCAATTTCGAGTCCGAATAAAGATGTTCCTTTGAAAATAAATCGAATTGGGGAACTACCAGAAGGTTTAAGTATAAAAACCATTTATGCAGATCCAAAAGAAGTTACGGTATTTGGACCAAGGAACGTTATTAATAGCATTGACTTCATTGAAGGTATTGAGGTTGACCTATCAACAATCACTGAGAATACAATTCTTGAGTATGAAGTCCCTTTACCACCTGGGGTTGAAAAAGTTATTCCGGATATCGTCAGAGTTGTTATTGAAGTAGAGGCAGAACAAGCGATAGAAATAGATAATATTCCATTAGAGGTAATTGGATTAGCGGAACAAAAGGAAGTGGCGTTTGCTTTACCTGAGCAAGAGATAATTACCCTTATTGTAAAAGGTACGACAGCCACTATCCAACGTTTGCGTCAAGAGGATTTAAAAGTTTATATAGAAGTGAGCCAATTACCGGTAGGAGAGCATGTAGTACCGCTCCAAATTACTGGACCTCAAAATGTGAGGTACAAGAAGCCGTTCGAGGATGTTAGGGTAATTATTTCTGAAGTCTTGAGTGCCGAGGAAGAAGAGAGTAGTACTGAAGCCAACGATTAAACTACGTAAAATTGGATAATAATTGCATGTAAATCTAAGGAGAGATATGAAATGGGAAAATATTTTGGAACTGATGGAGTCAGGGGAGTTGCTAATACTGAACTGACACCAGAGTTAGCATTTAAGCTTGGAAGGTTTGGTGGTTACGTTTTAACGAAAAATACAGAAAAACCAAAAGTGTTAATCGGACGTGACACTCGAATTTCTGGCCATATGCTAGAAGGAGCTTTAGTTGCTGGACTTCTTTCCATAGGTGCAGAAGTCATGCGCTTAGGAGTAATCTCAACACCAGGAGTTGCTTATCTAACAAAGGTTTTAAGTGCCCATGCAGGGGTGATGATATCAGCTTCACACAACCCTGTTGAAGACAATGGAATTAAGTTTTTTGGTCCAGATGGCTTTAAGCTATTAGACCATCAAGAAGAGGAAATTGAGAAACTCTTGGATAAAGCGGAAGATGAATTACCTCGTCCGGTCGGAGCAAATGTAGGGCAATTAAACGATTACTTCGAGGGTGGCCAAAAGTATTTACAGTTTTTAAAACAAACGGTCGAAGAAGATTTTACAGGTATTCATATTGCTTTAGACTGTGCAAATGGAGCCGCATCTTCTATAGCGCCACATCTTTTTGCAGATTTAGAAGCAGATATCTCAACGATTGGAACGAACCCAAATGGAGTGAACATTAATGATGGTGTAGGTTCGACCCACCCTGAGAAGTTAGCACAGTTTGTACTTGACAGAAAAGCAGATATTGGATTAGCTTTTGATGGTGATGCAGACCGTTTGATTGCTGTAGATGAAAACGGTGCGATTGTTGATGGCGACCAAATCATGTATATATGTGCAAAGTACTTTAAAGAGCAGGGAAGATTAAAGCACCAGACAGTTGTATCAACAGTGATGAGTAATCTAGGCTTTTATAAAGCGATTGAAGAAGCTGGTATTGATGCCAGACAAACAGCTGTGGGAGATCGCTATGTAATGGAAGAAATGCGAAAAGGCGGTTATAACCTAGGTGGTGAGCAATCAGGTCACATTATCTTCCTGGACTTTAATACGACAGGTGATGGCTTGTTATCAGCGTTGCAATTAGTAAATATTATGAAGGTAACGAAAAAGCCTTTATCTGAGCTCGCTTCAGGTATGAAAATTTTTCCGCAAAAGCTTGTAAATATTCGAGTTCAAGATAAGCAAGCATTATTAACTAACGAGGCTATTAGTGAAATAATTCGCCATGTAGAAGACGCGATGGGGGGAGAAGGTCGCATTCTTGTGCGCCCATCAGGTACGGAACCTTTAGTTCGTGTTATGGCTGAAGCTCCAACTCAAGAGCTATGCGATCAATATGTACAGGAAATCGTTGATGTAGTTAAGAAAGAACTAGGTACGGAATAAAGAGTTTTGGTACGACTACTCTTTATCATGATATATGCACGGTAAGCACAAAATAAGTGCTCCGTGCATATTTTTGTATTATAGCATTTTGTTAATTAGGTGCTATGAACGAATATGGGTTAAAACGGCAATTGACGTCATTTGTAAGAATGTAGTATGATTAATCTTGATTTTGAAATGGAAAGGAGGACCGGACAACATATATTGGAAAAGCGCCTGAACTATTCGAACGGGAAAAAGAATAGTTGACGAGGAAGAGGTTAATCGAAGAAATCGGCGGATGCCTCTCGGTTGCTACACCACAACCGCAAACTTTAGTAGAAAAACAAAAAGGTGACTTTTTGAACAAAGACTAAAGTATTGGTGCTCTACGAAAGATTATTACGTAAAGAGTGGGGCAAGGATGCCCCAATAAAGCTACACAAAAATGTGTAGGCTTATTAGCATTGCTTGCCCCCATATAGGGAGGAAGTTAATTATGTGCGGAATCGTTGGATATGTAGGAAATCAAGATGCTAAAGAAATATTACTAAAAGGATTAGAGAAGTTAGAATATAGAGGTTATGATTCAGCTGGAATTGCGATTGTGAACGAAGACGGAGTTCAACTTTTTAAAGAAAAAGGCCGTATTGCACAACTACGTGAGGTTGTTGATGAGAATAAAACGGGAACAGTTGGGATTGGTCACACACGTTGGGCTACTCACGGTGCGCCAAGTCGTGTTAATGCCCATCCACATCAAAGTACATCACATCGTTTTACAATTGTTCACAACGGTGTTATTGAAAATTATGAAGAAATACAAAAAGACTATTTACAGGATGTTACATTTATTAGTGAAACAGATACAGAAGTAATCGTTCAACTTATCGAGCGTTCTATGGATGAAGGAAACAATGTTGAGAGAGCATTTCGACAAACTCTTTCATTATTAAAAGGTTCTTATGCTATCGCTTTACTAGATGAAACAGATCCTGAAAAAATTTATGTAGGAAAAAATAAAAGTCCGTTATTAGTTGGTCTTGGAGACGGTGTAAATGTTGTTGCTAGTGATGCAATGGCGATGTTAAACGTTACAAATGAATTTGTTGAACTTATGGATCAAGAAATTGTCATTGTTACTCGTGAGGCTGTTACAATAAAAAACTTAGCAGGAGTTACAGTCAATAGAGATTCTTATATCGCTGAGCTTGATGCAAGCGATATTGAAAAAGGGACGTATCCGCATTATATGCTAAAGGAAATTGATGAGCAGCCACTCGTTATTCGTAACATTATCTCTAAGTATCAAGATGAGAACGGTGAAGTTACGTTAGCAGAAGATATTCGTAATGCAATGAAAGCAGCAGATCGTATTTACATTATTGCAGCTGGAACTAGCTACCACGCAGGTCTAGTTGGTAAACAACTCATTGAAACAGTTGCGAAAAAACCAGTTGAAACGCATATTGCTAGTGAGTTTCTGTACAATATGCCTTTAGTTTCAGAAAAACCACTCTTTATTTTTATATCACAAAGCGGTGAAACAGCAGATAGCCGTGGTGTTTTAGTAAATGTGAAAAAATTAGGTTATCCAGCATTAACGATTACAAACGTGCCGGGATCAACGTTGTCACGTGAAGCTGATTTTACACTGCATACTTTTGCTGGACCTGAAATTGCCGTAGCTTCTACAAAAGCATACACAGCGCAAATGGCTGTTTTATCATTACTTGCTGTCGATGCCGCGAAGGCACAAGAGATTGAACTGGATTTTGATCCGATCAAAGAACTTAGTATCGTTGCTACGGTAATGGAAGCATTGTGTGATCAAAAAGATGCTTTAGAAAAAATCTCTCGAGACTTTTTAAATGTTACTCGTAATTGTTTCTTTATTGGTCGTGCATCAGATTACTATGTTGGTTTAGAAGGTGCATTAAAGTTAAAGGAAATCTCTTATATTCAAGCAGAAGGTTTTGCGGGTGGGGAGTTAAAGCACGGTACAATTGCATTAATTGAGGAAGGTACACCAGTTATTGCCTTAGCAACACAAAAGCATGTAAACCTAAGCATTCGTGGAAACGTAAAAGAAGTGGCTGCTCGTGGTGCAAACCCTTGTATCATTAGTTTAGAAGGCTTAAACTCTGAAAACGACCAATTTGTTATCCCTAAAGTACACGAATATTTAACACCACTTGTAGCTGTAATTCCATTACAATTAATTGCTTATTATGCTTCTCTTCATAGAGGTTGTGACGTTGATAAGCCAAGGAATTTAGCGAAAAGTGTTACGGTAGAATAGATATAATTCAAAAAGAGATGGCTGTTGTAGCTTTATAATAAAGTTCGATAATTAATAATAAAGTTTGATAGTTTTTAAAAAAGATTGATAATTTATAATAAAGATTGATAAAAATAACCTCTTGGGATATTATGTCCTTAAGAGGTTATTTTTAATTTTCTGACACTTTAAAAGTGCATCTGGAGGTAAAAATAGTGGCTAAACGTAGCAGAACTAATGCTGTAGAAAAGAGACTTAATGACGGCCGGGGTCTAGGAATAGGTATAGATTATAAACCATGGCTTAAAATTCAAGATGTATCATCGCAAGGTAGGTCGACAAGGCTAAAAGGCATTAAGGTACCGCGCCAGTTTGAGTTTCTATCAGATTTGGAACGAAACTACTTTTATTTATTGGAATATTCCGACTATGTAGTAGATATACGTGAGCAGTATCCACTACTCCCTATTGAAGAAACATTATTAATTGCAGAAGAATTAGGTATTACTCATCCTAGAGATCCGAAAACGAAAGAACCTATTGTAATGACAACTGACTTTGTGTCGACTAAGCAAGTAAATGGAAAGCAAATAAACTACGCACGAACAGTTAAACCAAAAAGTGATTTAGCAGATAAGCGTGTACTTGAAAAGTTTGAGATAGAACGTGCTTATTGGGAGCTACGAGAGATAGACTGGGGAATCGTAACGGAAGAAGAAATTGATAAAACAATGGCTCTTAATATAGGCTTCGTGCATTCATATAAAGAACTTAGTCATTTCGAAGGATTTGAATATATCACTGAAGATCAGTTAGAAGATTTAAGCGTTGTCTACGTTTCTAGAATGCTACAAGTTACAAATTCGATTCGGGAGATTTCGCAACAGTTTGAACGTGACTTTGATTTAATTTCTGGAAGTGGCATCAGCATTTTTAAGTATTTGATTATTAATAAAGTTATCGACGTTAATCTATTAGAAAAGTTAGATGTAAATCAAATTATTTCAATTCAAACAATTAGAAAGGACTTTTCAGAGAAGGTGAGAGCAATATGATTTTTATTAATCAAGTATATCAATATATCAATAAAGAAGAGAAAAATCGGATACGAATTATCGATATAGACGAACCGATTGTTTATTATGTAGAACTTCATGGAGATACAGCAATGCCTAAAAGATTTGCACTTGCTAACTTGGAAGCAGAAATACAGGGACAAGTCTTGCTTTCAATCCCTGATCCATATGCAAAAAGTTATTCGGATAAGGATTTAACATCGAAACAGATTGAAAAGAGAGATGCGGACTGGCAAGTTGTGAATGATTACTGGGAAGTAAACAAACATCAATTGCTAGAAAAAAAAACACGTGAAAATATATTTATAGAAATAGCAGACAAAACAAATATAAGTAAGTTGAAAATCAAACGCATCTTTACTCGCTTTTGGCAGCGTGGCTTAAATAAGAATGCACTTCTTCCAGACTATATGCACTCTGGTGGAAAAGGAAAAGAAAGGGACCTTTCAAATTCAAAAGTTGGACGACCTCGGAAATTTAACTTAGCAGATGATGGACAACAAGGTATCAATTTTACTGATGAAGTTAAAAAGCAATTTGCTTATGTAATTAAGAAGTACTATCGTCAAAAAAATCAAATTACATTAGCTGAAACATACGATTATCTATTAAGAGAATTTTATTCAGATAAGTATCAAGAAAATAACGAAGTAAAATTTAACGTTTGGGATGCTTCCAGGGTTCCTACTTACAATCAATTTTATTATTGGTTCAAGAAGTATGAAGATCCACAATTGGATATTGTTATGAGAAAGAGTTCAAAGGAATACGACTTAAAACATCGTCCAATCCTAAACAATTCTACAAATGAAACAGATGGTCCTGGGACTCGTTTTCAAATTGATGCCACAATCGCTGATATTTATTTAATTAGCTCATTTGACCGGACATTAATTATAGGTCGTCCAATTGTCTATGCAGTCATTGATGTCTACTCTCGTTTAATTACAGGGATCTATGTTGGTTTGGAAGGACCTTCTTGGATAGGTGCTATGATGGCACTAGATAATATGATGATAAACAAAGTTGAGTATTGCAGCCAATTTGGAATTCCAATTGAAGATGGACAATGGCCAGCTAGGCATTTACCAGAAATAATCATTGCAGATCGCGGAGAGTTTGAAGGATATTCAGTAGAAAATTTAATCAATAACCTAAACATTAAAATTGAGAACACATCTGCTTATAGAGGAGATTTAAAAGGGATCGTGGAGCGTCAATTTCGAACAATTAACGGTAAGGTTAAACGTAAAACGCCTGGTGCGATTCAAAAAGAATTCCGTGAACGAGGAGATCGTGATTATCGTTTAGATGCGACCTTGAACTTACAAGAGTTCACAAAAGTTGTTATTCATCTTGTGTTAAACCATAACGAAAAAATTATCGATAAGTATCCACTTGAAAAAGGAATGATTACTAGCGGATTAACTGCAACGCCAATTAATCTTTGGAACTGGGGTATCGCAAATAAGAAAGGTCACTTACAAACTATAACAAATAGAAGTGTATTTAGGTTAAACGTATTACCTAAAGGAAATGCAAGGATTACAAGGGCTGGTCTTAAATTTAAAAACCTGTTCTATGGCTCAGAAAAAGCAATGACAGAACAATGGTATGTAAAAAATAAAAATACAAGCATTGAGATTGTTTATGATCCACGAGACATGAATCAAATCTATATCCCGCATGTAGATGGCAGAAATTTCGATTCGTGTTACTTACTTAGCACTAGCGAACAATATAAAGGTGATACGTTAGAAGAAATTCAGTTCTATCAGGAGATGTTGCAAGAACTTAAAGCGAAACAAGTATCTGAACAACGTGAGAATGCTATAAATGCAGATGTCGCTATCGAAGAAATTGTGAAGTTGGCAATGAAGGAAAAGAAAAAAGTTGAACAACGACACATTAATAAATCTGAAAAGTTAAAAAACATTCGTGTGAATAGACAGGCTGAAAAAACGATAAATAGAGAAATTGAAAAATTTGATTTAAATCCAACTGTTCCATCTGAAAAAGCTGATGTGATTGACTTTGGTACGAAAGAAAAATTGAATGAGAAACCAGCTCAGACAAACAATTCACGCCTGTTTGAAAAATTGAGAAAGAAAAGAGATGAGGAATTTGAAAGAGAATGAAAGTATTGTAGTCCTCAAAGGTGATTTTGAAACTGCACAATATAAATCTCAGTCACTTTCTGAATACCAACATAATCCTTTTATAGAGGCACTTCCTCCGATTTTTGATGAGGATGATGTGATGGAACGGTTTATGGTAACACCGCGGATTACAAAGCAAGATAAAGAGCTGGAACCTAATATTCGTTACCATACCTTAAAGCGAGTAAAAAACTTCATTCAGCCTTTGCCAATTCATTTTTTGGTTGAGCGCAGATTGTCTACGCTTATTAGGCGAGGTTACTTAGCAAGAAATCCATTAGATAAAACATTTCTTGAACGTATCCGTGTATTGAATGAGCTTCAGTCAGAAGAGGAAAGTTCAATCAAAAGTATTGATGAGAGACTCAATCATATTCGTTCAACGGCAGATAGCTTATCTATTATTGGTATTTCTGGTATTGGTAAAACAACAGCGATTGAACGACTCCTGCTCTTGTATCCGCAAGTTATTAATCATCAAGAATATAATAGTCAGTCCTTTAATCGCACGCAAATTGTATGGTTGAAAATAGATTGTCCATACGATGGAAACCTTTCGACGTTATGTAAAAGCTTTTTTAAAGCAATCGATGGATTACTAGGTACTCGTTATCTTGAGAAATTTGGATATTTAAACCGTGTGACATCTACTATGCTTTTGCATATGACATCGTTAGCAAGCATGTATGGCATTGGCGTTTTAGTCATTGATGAGATCCAGCACTTACTACATTCTAAAAATGATCAAGAAGAAATGCTAAACTTCTTTGTCACACTGTCTAATACAGTTGGTATCCCAACGGTCCTAATCGGTACTTCCAAAGCGCAAAAGCTATTTAAAGGGAATTTTAGACAAGCAAGACGAGCGGCAAGTGATGGGTCAATTATTTGGGATCGCATGGCTGAGGACAGTGAGGAATGGCAGTTCTTTTTAGAAACACTATGGGAATTGCAGTGCTTAAAAACACGTTCTGATCTCACTGAGGAAGTAAAAGAGGCATTTTATTATGAATGCCAAGGGATTACAGCCGTTGCTGTAAACTTGTTTATTTTAGCGCAGGAACGAGCGTTATTTGATGAAGATAATCCGAATGAAATCATCACTAAGCAAGTTCTAAAAAAGACCGCTAAAGAAGATATGCAAACGATTCAACCAATGATGAAAGCGATTCGTACTAACAATTTTGCTGACATGATGAAATATGAAGATATCATGATTAACTTAGATGAAGTGATGCTGAATCATAGAAGAAATACAGAAATTACAGGTCGTATTCAAGAAGCGTTTAAGGAAAGACAGAATACGATTGATTTCAAACGTCAAAATACAGTAGAAAGTTTAGTTGTGGAATTATGTTCACTAGGCATTTTCGATGTCTTAAAAGAGGCAGCTATTAAGAAGTTAGTTCAAGGAATTGTTGAAAGGCAACCGTTGGAGACTGATTATAATATTCTAAAAGCTGAAGCTCTCCAAGAGGCACTTACATTGAATCAGCAGGAGAAGGAACAAAGAAATAAACCGAGAGCTAAAATCGTAGATGTATTGCCATTATTAACATTTAGACAAAAGGCATTGGACAAGCAAAAGCACCCGTATGAATTGTTGAAAGCAAGTGGATACATTAAAAATCCATTGGAGGAATTCTATTAGGAGGCGATTGAGATGCTACCATTCTTTACAGAGCCATATCCAGATGAATTGATTTACTCAGCAATTGCACGTTATCACTTTTACAGTGGGAATCTTGACTGCAAAGATACGTTGGAAGAAGTATTTCAAAGTCGAACTGTAATACCAAGTTTAGAGATTGGTAGCCATTTTACTAACCTCGTTACTCAAATAGGTACAAACTATTCCGTAGAAAAATTAGTATCTGAACATACGATTTATCCTTACTATGCCCCACTTTTAACAAGTATGAGACAACAGCAAATTATGCAAGATGTTATAGGCGATGGAAAAGGGCTATATGCCAGGTTAGGTATGGTTGCAGGTGGTATCTGTAAAAAAGATGGACTCTATTATTGCTCACAATGTTCAAAAAACGATATTGAACGTTTTGGCGAACCCTATATTCATAGAGAGCATCAACTTCAAGGAATTAATTTATGTGCTCATCATTCTCTACACCTAAAGAAATACCCAATCGATTTTACGATAAGTAGTAGAATTGAATTTATTCGATTTGAGCATAAAAAAATGGATTTATCTGTGTTACAAGGTGGACAGGAAAAGTATAGTGATCTTGAAGTACAGTTAGCACGGATGGCATATAAGTTCTTAAAGGTGAATATTAGCAAGTTCTCAAGAGAAAAAATCGTTAATAAATATCGTGCATTACTTCGTGAAAGAGGCTATATCACGACCGCAAATCATGTGAGACAACAGGATTTGCACAAAGATTTTTTAAAAAAGATACCTAATGATTTTCTGGAAACGTACGATTCGTTTTTGGATATAGATGATGAATATAACTGGTTGAAAGTATTGACTAGGAATATAAAGCGTCATGTACATCCTATACGTCACTTATATTTTCTTTGTTTTTTAGAACAAGACATTGAACGTTTTCTTGAGGAAGTAACGGAAGATCAAGGACCTTTCGGAACTGGACCGTGGCCTTGTTTAAATAAAGCTGCTAATCACTATAAACGACCGGTGATTAAAAAGGTAACTGTTACAAGAGATTATAAATCCAAGGCTCCTATTGGTACGTTTGAATGTACATGTGGTTTTGTTTACGCGAGGAAAGGTCCTGATCAGTTTGCTAACGATCTATATCATATCGGCCGAATCAAAGTTTTTGGTAACGTATGGAAAGCTAAATTAATAGAATTAGAGGCGGAACAAACATATAGCATAAGAGCATTAGCAAAAATGTTGGGTGTGGATTCTAAAACAATAAAGAAGTATTTGCAATCAGAGGAGGATAAATCTAAATCTAGTATGGATAGCACTTCACAATTAGAACTACCCCGACAAATCGTTTTGAATGGTATAAACTCACATCCTGATCATTCACGAACAGCTATTCGCAAGCTGTTTCCTAAGGAATACATGTATCTTTATCGTTACGATAAAGAATGGTTATTAGAACGACTGCCGAATAAAAAAGCTCCAGTTCAGTCAAAGGGAAAGATAGATTGGTACGTTCGAGATCTAGAGTATATGAATAAAATGAAAGCGCTTCATAATGAACTGATATCTTTAGAGAAGCCTGTTCGTATTACAAAATCGCTAATCGGAAAACGTCTTGGAATAGTAGCTAACTTAGAAAATCATCTTGATAAACTGTCTCTGACTGCGACCTATCTAAATAAAATATGTGAGTCGGTGCAAGCCTTTCAGATTAGGAGATGCTGTAAGATAATTAATCGAATGATTAAAAATGAAGAACCGGTATTGTTGTGGAAAGTACAGAGATTAGGTGGCGTGAAATCCCATCATTTTCATGAAATTAAATCGATATTGGAATCATATTTATGTCAAAGACAGGAAGTGGATTGCCATGACCAAACAACAAGTTAAAATCGCATGGCCTTATGATAAAGGTGAGAAAGCTAAACTAATTTGGATTGGGGAACCATTTCCAAAAGACAACAAAGCGATGATTTATGCTTATTTTCGTGCAGGTGGGCGCACAGAAAAAGTGCTGATGGATTGGGGGACATTGCCTTGTCTGGCTATTCAACACTACTACACAGATGGAATTATGACTGCTAGTCAGGCTCCGGAAGGCATAAGTGAAATAGATATAACCATCTATCCTAATGATGTAAAATATTATGAAAGGTCTTGGACTATTCAAGGTAGTACTGATTTTGCAATGTCTCGAAGTTTTGTATTTTCTTACAACGGCAAAAACGTAATAATGCCAGTTATAGAGGTTGTTCGTAGTATTCTTGCTCCAAACGGCTTCTTGCTATACCGATTGCTTGAGTCTAACTCATTTCCCTTATATTTTGTCGAAACCAATACTCCTCAGCAAATACATCTTAGCTTTTCTTCACGTTATGAAAAGAAGTATACACAAAAACAGTTTGTGTACCAATTAGCGTGGTTGTTATCAAACAGAGATGTACGGTCGGCTTTTGAAAATATAGCGTTCACTTGGCTTCAAGAGCAGTCAATAAAGTTTGAATGGAATTTTACTCAGCCAATTACAGTATCTATGAGAGCAAAAGAGATAAAAAATACCCTAACAGTTTTAGAAATCATAAGTGTGAAGAATAAAAAGATTCCATATAAGTCAATTTCAATTTCACATCCAGAAATACGCGATCAGGAGAAATCGAATGATCCTAAAAAGTACACGTATCGTCATCTTAGTAAAGGTCAAGGAGAAGACGGATTTACTCTTGATGAAGAAGTAGACGGCGCAACAGAAGACTTTGACCTTGTTCAAATGAACCAATTACAACACGAGTATTCATCTACTCCGAAAATTGAACGAATTAAAGGTAAACCAACAAAGCAAAGGACGAACGAAGATGAAAACACGAAAAAATATTTTATTGATGATGATTCAATTCGTTCAACTGCGGACAGTGGAGGCCAGCAATTAGCACGAGGTTTGGAGCATCAAATGCTTGATGAAGTTCGGGCACAAGGTGAGTTGCAAGATTTTATTAATGTACTAAAACTGATGGAGCAGTATCCCAGAATAGGCACAATACAAGTAATTATGGATGTGTTGCCAGATGGTCATGGAGAACGTAGATTTACGAAATTGAGTGATAATGTCACTAAACGGCGTTATGTAATTGCTGAAGTGTATTTGGGGAATGGAAAACAATTTAACGTTATAGAAATTGAACGGGAAAATCGTTCCTTGTCGATGTTAATCTTATCATCATCTGCAATCCATGATTGGAAACCTATTTATGATCGACTACTTGTAAATCTTGTGAATGATAGTGGTACATGGACAAGTAAGTCATTGAAGAATATTGAAAATCAAGGCATTACAGTAATGAAAGCTAAACACAGCTCTAAAGGCGTTCAGCATAGGGCAGAGGTTTTATTGAATAAATTAGTTTACTAGATATTACTAGGGTAGTGTCAAAAGTTCTATGAAAACTAAAGGCTGATGACACTTTCTACCAATTAAACTGGTGGTAGCTCCCGCCATCGCTCTTGACAAACACGCCAATGGTTTAGCGAGAGGTTTAACAAGGGCGAAGAGGACAAAAGAAGGCATAGCTAAATAAGCCCTTGGTATTTCCATTTTAAACCATTGGCAAGTTCGGTTTGTCAAGAGTACGCTCCGCCGATGGCTAGAAAGGGCTCAGTTAAACAAAAGTTAGGCAGTTTGCTTACTTATCCAGTCCTGGGCAAGACCAATAAGAGTTGTCCATCTAGCTGGCATGTTTGGAAGCTTTTCTAGCTCAGGAAGTGTTACTGGTACTTTTCCTTCCAATGCTGAATGTGGTCTTAGAAAGTTAAAGTAAGCAACGAACAAGGTCACAAAAGAAACAGAACCATGTTCTGACCCGAAACCATGAGTGGATCGATAGTTTCCTTTAAAGGTACGATTTAGCCGCTCGATAATTTGTTTGAGAGGTCGATATTCTTTTGACACCTCGTCTTCGTTCGTTAAGCCAATTACCTGAATGACCTCAAACGGGATTTGGTGCTGGGCATAAAAGTGTTGTGCTAATAAGTAAATGGGATTGCCATCGACAACGAAAGTTAGGTTTTCTGGGATTTTCCTAAGCTTTAACAACACTTCGTCTATCGCTTTAATAGCTGTAGCTGTGTCTCGGTTAGGTGACACAGGATAAGAGAGAATGACTTTCTTTACGGCATCAAAAAAGAAAAATAGGTAATGCCAACGGCCATTCACACGGATGTACGTTTCGTCACCGCAGAATTGATCTGAAAGCTCATAAGGATAGTGATCAATATACGGTTTCAACCACAAGGCCACACTATTTTCGTAATTTAAAATGCTTTGATGAGAGATTGAAACACCATGTACGTCTTTCATCAGCGCTGCTGTTTTACGGGCTGAAAGTCCATAATTGACGTGATAAGTCAAAATCAGTCCAAGCGTATGTGGAGACACATAAATTCTTGATAGATCAACTCTCGGTCTCTTTGGTGAATGCTTCGCTAATGGTTGAAAATCAATGTGAAACTGGCGGTAAATATAGCGAAGTTTAAAGGCTTGAGGATCTTCTTTGAACCGATTTTTCTCTTTTTGAGTCATCGCATTACGTTTCTGTTGGTAATAAGAACAAGCGTCGTTTTTACACTTGTACACATGGAAGTCTTTTCTTTCTTTCACTTTTTCGAGTGTTTTTGAACAGTGAGGGCATTTCAGGATTGCTTCCTTGAGATAACGATTTTTCTCACTGAAAAGGCACGAACACACCTTACATTGATATTGTCCTTTCGCTCCATTGTTCGCATATAAATACTCAGCTGGAGCACCACACGTAGGACATTTCATTGATGAAGGAACGGGTGTTGAATTCGACCGTCTTTGTACTGGTTTGAGAGGTTTACCTTTAGACTCAAGATGCTCGGTTAATAAAACTTGAAAATCTAGTTTTTTTGGAACTTCAATGATCGGTAGATCATCAACTTGAAGCTTGCGATAAGGTTTATTAACTGGAGCCTCAGTCGGTTTATCAAACATGCTCTTCCCGATTAAAAGGGTAAGGAGCGTTCGAATTACTTGTTCTTGGTAGTTTATAAAGGTAAGTAAATAGGTTATAATTTGAGGTAACAACTTGTCACTTTCCTTTCTTTTGGGATGTTGGGTGTGTGGTAACCTCAATTATCTACAAAATTCAGGGGGTGGCAAGTTTTTTGCTTATAAAGCCCTTTAAACTAGGATTTAATAGCCTATTTCTATATAAAGTTTTGACAATACGATTACTAGGTAGGAGATGAAATTATGAAACTTTATGAAAGAGATTATTCTAAATTGAATGAGGAAGAAATTATCGAGTGGAATCGTGTAAAAGAATCTGAAAAGAAAGGGACTCTATTTGGGAGAATAAATAAATTCAGAGAATACCCCAAGGCAGCAAGACATTATTCAACACTTTTCCCTAACAATTATTTAGATATTCAAGAATTAAAAGATGAAAACTACATTAGAGGAGTTGCTAATGAATTTTTAAATAAACTTGAAGAACCAAACATAAATGAACAGCAAATTCTAGATTTCATTAATAATAACCAACACTATGTAATAATAGCTTCCATATTCAAGCTTTATAATTTTGGACATCATGATGCTTATCTATTTAAAGAGTTCCCCCTAGGTACTTCCTATAGAGTTGATTATCTTCTGGTTGGAAAAGGATCAGGTGGATATGAATTCATTTTTATAGAGTTAGAAAAATCTAATAAAAGAATTTTTATAAAAAGTGGTGATCTAGGTGACACATTCAACAAAGGCCTACGCCAAATATCTAGTTGGAAAAGATGGTGTGAAAATCACTTTTTAAGTTTGCGAGAAACTTTTGATAAATGTAGAAGCAAACATCAAGATCTACCAGCTGAATTTATATCTAGTGATTCTACTAGACGTCACTATGTCGTTGTCGCTGGCCGAAGAACAGATTTCGAAAAAAATAAAGAAACTACATATGCAGTAAGGCGCGAAAAGAAAAGAGATGAAGCAATTGAACTATTACACTATGATAATTTATATGATTTCACTTTAAAAATTAGCGGTAATAATTCTTATTGATGCCTGTGTAAGGCTGCTGAAATGTGATGTAATAAACAATAGAATAATTTAAATTAAGCAAACGACAACATTTTTTCCTTTGATTTATGAGAACTATTTGTATGATCAGAATACTGGATAATTGCTGGGCAAGTTCTAACGTTGAAAAGATGATTTAAAAAGGTTATGCAACAAGTGTGTTTAAATTAAAATTGAGTATATCAGAAAAATTATCATTAATTAATGTATATAGTAATCTAAAACTGGGCCGCAATCGCAACAGAAAATTCCCCCACTGATATAATAAACCCACAGGATTAATTTACAAATCATGTGGGGAGTTGAAAGTGGTGATTGATTTGATTAACAAGCAAGAAATTTTACTCATGTATTTTAGGGAGGGGAAATCACAAAGATCTATAGCTAGAGAGGTTGGAGTCGATAGGAAGACTGTCAGTAGTTATATTAAAGATTACGAAAGTAAACTAGAGAAATTGATTGAACAACATGGTTCAGTAGAAAAGGGGGAACTTATTCAAAGTATAGTAGAGAAACCTAAATACCAATGTCTTAACCGAACGAAAAGAGTGTTAACCGAAGAAATTGAAGAAAGAATTCACTATTTTCTACGAGAAAATGAATTGAAACGCCAAAGGGGGTTACATAAACAAACCAAAAAGATTATTGATATTCATGAAGCGTTGGATCAAGAAGGCCATAACGTTAGTTATACTACTGTAAGAAATAAGGTTAATGAAATAGCAAGAAAGGCAAAAGAAGCTTATATCAAAGGTTCATACAATCCAGGTGGTGTATGTGAATTCGACTGGGGAGAAGTAAAGGTTGTTATAAATGGTAAACGAAGAACCTTACAGTTGGCAGTATTTACTTCAGCTTTTGGAAATTATCGTATGGCCTATTTATTTACAAAGCAAAAAACAGAATGCTTTCAAGAAGCACATGCTTTATTTTTTGATCATGTTGGCGGAGTGTTTCAATCGATGGTTTATGACAATATGAAAGTAGCTGTAAAGAAGTTTGTAGGAACTGAGAAAGAACCAACAGAAGCTTTATTAAAACTATCAATCTATTATATGTTTCAATTTCGCTTCTGTAATGTTCAAAGCGGGAATGAAAAAGGACACGTGGAACGGAGTGTTGAAGTAATCCGCCGGAAAGCTTTCGCTTTTAGAGATACATTCGAAACTCTAGAGGAAGCCAATCAATACTTATTGGAGGTATGCCATAAGCTAAACAGAAAACAAGTAAAGCAAAAGGAAAATAAAACGGCTGAGGAACTATTGAACATTGAAAAGAAAAGCCTTTTACCAATACGCCCTACATTTGACGCGGCAAGAATTAATCATTTACGTGTAGATAAATATTCAACGGTTATGATAGATCAAAGCCGTTATTCAGTACCGGATCACCTAGTTGGAGAAATGGTTAAAGTAAAAGTTTATTCTACAAAAATTCAATGCTTCTATCAGGAGGAGAATGTGGCAGAGCACCACCGGTTGACTGGGTGTCATGAGTGGAGCCTTCAGCTTGAACATTATGTAAGAACATTAAAGAAAAAGCCTGGTGCATTAGCTGATAGCGCAGCATTACAACAGGCAACTAAAAAAATTAAAAACATTTATGATAATTATTATACCAATAATCCCAGAGATTTTGTAGATCTAATTCAATTCATTAAAGATGGAACAAACCTTGACCAGATCGAACAAAGTATAAATGAGTTAAGAAAGATAAATACTCTGCACGTGACTACAGATAAGATTAAAGTCCTTTGTGAGAAGAAGCAGGAACTACTACACCATTTGCCTCTCTTATCTAAGGAAAGTCTGGACATACAGCATTATGCCGAAGAAAATTTACGAAAATATGATGAACTATTTCAAACACAAAGGATTGGAAATAAGGAGGCAATTGCATGAGTCAGAAAAAATCGGTGTGGTCCGAAAAAGTTATTGAATTTAGTATGGAATTGAAGTTACCTTCGGTACGTAAGTACCTTGATGAGCACGTAAAAGAGGCCGTTCAAAAGGATGCGAGTTACGAAGAATTTTTGGCGCTTTTACTACAGAGAGAATCCGACACACGGCATGAAGCAGCTCAATATAATCGAATTCGCCGTGCAGAGTTTCCGTATAAGAAGCACCTTGAAGACTTACGAGTAGAAGAACTTCCTCCAGATGCACAAAAAAAATACAAGATTTTAAAAACACTAGATTTTATTAAAGAAGGTAAAAATATTATTCTAGCAGGTAGCCCAGGAACCGGAAATTATCGCAAGTTTTTGTTTATGGAAAGATATTCTTTAACAAGTAGAAGATTAGTACTCTGTCCTCGAATATCTTGCCATAATATTTCAACTTAAATTTTCATCTACAAAAATTCCGTAGCCAATTCAATAGATCCTTATCCTCATCCCAAACAGGAATATCCTGTGTAACAACCTCCATATACGCAGCTTCTAATACTTTTCTTTTCGTTTCTGTATTTGCCCTTAAATAAACTTCCGTTGTACTGACATTTACATGTCCCAATAAATCTCTTATATAAATCAAGTTTACTCCTGCCTCTAGTAAATGCATTGCTTTCGTATGCCTAACTAAATGAGGATGAAGATTATCACAGTATAAAACTTCTGGATGAGATTTCTTAGCCAGGTTTAAATACTTTTCTAAAATATATGTTATACCTGGTCTTGTGAACGGCTTCTTATTACTGTTATAAAACAAAGGATGACCTTGCTTCCCGTTATCTAATAGTCGATTTTCCTTTAAATAACTTTCTATAATATTACGAGTTCTTTCCATAATAGGAACACTTCTTCTTTTGTTACCTTTACCTGTTAAAGTAATTGTTGCTGGTTTCGAAAGTCTTACGTCCTGAATTTTCAAATCAATTAATTCTTGTACACGTGCTCCAGTATCATAAAGAGTTGCCATTATCGTTAAATCACGGCGCCCTCTTATTTTGCTAGTATCTGGTTGTTCCAATATAAACTTCAGGGATTCCTGAGAAAGAAATTGAACCGACTTTTTTTCTCTCTTTTTAAAGGGAATTCCCAATACTTTTTGACACTCAAACATAATTTCAGGATGTTCAGACTGGGTATAACGGAAAAAGCTATGGATAGCTGCTAGCCTCTGGTTACGGGTGTTTACGCCAACCATTCTTGTTTTTTCAAGCCAATTAAGAAAAGCTTTTATTGTTTCTACTTTTAAAATTTCAAAATTAAGAAATTCAGGTTTAATTTTTAATTCCAAATCACAAAACGTAAGTATTTGTTTAAACGTATCACGATAGGACTTTATTGTATTAGTACTCACATTACGTTGACTCGGAAGATAGTCTGATAAAAATCGAGTGAGCGTTCTAGCAAAATTAGTCTGCTTCATCAAACAATACCTCCGGTATTATAGATGAAGAGTTCCGTTCCACAGTAGCTAAAATATTTGGATATAAATCTCCAGTAAGCCTTAAATAATGCTGTGTTCCCCTTAAGTCAACATGTCCCAAAAATGTCGATAGATAAGGCAGAAGGCTTGTGAGATCTTCGCCATTTAAAACCCATTTCTTTAAACAATGGACAGAATATGAATGACGTATATCATGCAATCTTGGACCTCTCCCGCTATGGGAAATTCCGGCTTTCCAAAGGATATCTCTAAACAGTTTGTATATCGTGCTTTCCTTATAACGTCCGCCATACGGTGATGCAAATAAAAATGTATCATCAGCGTTAAATTGATGGATTTTATCAATAAACAGACGGCAACGTTCTGTTAGGGTTTCAGCCATCGGTACAATCCGTTCTTTTCCGAATTTTGTATCTCTAATAAATAAAGATCCTTGATCCAAGTCGACATCACAAAGTGTTAAATTTAGTGCTTCTGAAATCCGAAGGCCACACCCATATAATATACGAAGCAAAAGGGAGAGTATCAAATGTCTGTTGGGTGATACAGAGGATACGTTCAAACTGTCGCATACAGTAAAAATACCTTTTAGTTCTATTTCCGTAAATATATATGGGATATAGGAATATCTGTAAATTACTATGGCCGCTGGTGGAAAAATATATGCCTCGTGCCCAAGACGAACCATATATTTTGCGAGACCACGCACTATTGAGATCCTTCCATTTCTAGTACTGGCAGTCTCATTGGGCCTTTTTTCTGTCCAAAGTAATACTAGTTCTTTTGGAAGTTTTAATTCCGCTAATCGTTCCTTGTTAGCTAAAGTGTCAAATTGCCTTAATAGAGACGAACCTTTTGTGTAGTTATAACCAACAGCCTTCTTTTCCTCAATAAACCCGTAAATTAGATCACCGAGAATACTGTTAAAAACAACGTTTTTCTTACTCATTTTCAAATACCCCCTCTGGATCAATTGCACATTTTCTTAATCCTTCAATCCCTGTTTGAAGGTAGATACTTGTAGACTTAGAAGTTAAATGTCCAAGAATTTCAGAGATTACGGGTAATGGTGTTCCCTGTTCCAGTAAAGTACTCGCAAGAGTATGCCTAAGCGAATGTAAACCTTGCCTTTTTCCTTTTGGAATAGTAATACCAGAAAGTCTAGTATATTTCGTAATAATATTATGAAGATTAGCATCTTTACCAAATTCCTCATAAGGGGCATTCATTCGCAAAAATACAAAAGGAGAATTACTACTGGGGCGAGCATTTTTAAGATAGTCAATCAATGCCCAGCCTATATCATGCAGAATTGGATACGTTACTGTATTTTTCGTTTTACTCTGTTTTATTTCAATGGTTTTTGACTGCCACTTTAATTCCGATAATCTAAGGGATTTGATATCTCCAACTCTTATACCTAGCTTGGAAACAAGAAGAAGGATAGCATAGTCCCTCTTTCCAGTTGGGTTTCCTCTATCAATACCTTCTAGCATACGTTTGACATCCTCTTTATTCCAGACAGAAGGGACTGATGGATAATAATATTTGGTCTGTTTTGGAACTTTTAAGGACATATCTTCAGCAGTATATTCATTCAAATAGAGAAACCTTAAATAAACTCTAAGTGTTGTTAATATGGATGAAATACTTTTTTCATGGTGTGGATAAATTGTTATTACATAATCAGATATTATCGCCGCAGTAATACTGTTTGAGCTCTGAACTTTCCGGTTGTTAAGATAATCTATAAAAAAGAACAACCGTTGCATACGCGTACGTAAGCCTCTTTTAGAATACTCGTTATTTTCGCATTCGACTTCATAGGCAATGAGTTCTTTTTCAAACTGTGGTGGCTTTACATACCCTGGTTTTTTTACCATCCTTCGGATGATCACACCATGGAGTTGATAATCACCCAAAATCCTTATTCTTCTAATAGGGTTTTTTAGTCCTTTAGGCATTGCTTCCTTATAATAATTGACTGTGCAGTTATACTTTTCTTTTAAAAATTCCCTTCCAAACTCTTCCGAAAAATGGAGCTCACCTTTTGCATTTGCATAGGCAACCACTCTCTTGTAAAAAGCCCGAAATCCACAAAGAGTATTGTAGGCATAATTTAGCCTTTCGAGCTCTGATAATACTTTACTAACTAGTTCCTCAATGGTTAATTTTGTTTCCATATGACACCTCCTGGATTGAATACAATCCATTGTGGGTGTTATGGAAAGAAATAAACATATTTTTCAATTTAAATAGGAAATATACACTTATTTCTTGCCATAAACAAAAACTTGCGATAATTTCCGTTATGGAAAGCTTTCCATAAGGGGAAAACCCACATGTCTTTGGGGTTAGGGATAAAAGCTTGTATGGAAGGATATAAAGTGTGGTTTACTACAGTTCCATTATTGATTAATAGAATAAAAGAAGCTAAAGCGGAAAGATCTTTAAGGGCTTTCCAAAATCGCTTTGAAAAATATGACCTCGTGATCGCTGATGAAATGGGATATATTTCTTTTGATAAAGAAGGAGCTGAACTTCTCTTTACCCATTTATCCTTAAGAGCTGGTCAAAAATCAACGATTATCACTACAAATCTTTCTTTCGAGCGCTGGGGAGAAATCTTTCAAGACCCAGTTATGACAGCAGCTATGATTGATCGATTAACCCACCAAGCTTATATCGTTAATATGAATGGAAATTCGTATCGAATGAAAGAAACACAGCAATGGTTAGAGCAACAGAAACTAGTGTAAATATAATAAATTAGGAGATTAAGAAAAATGAATATGACAATTTCAGAAGCTGCAAAAATACTAAGTTCAGAATATGGTATGGAGTCCAATGGTATACGTGTTGATGAAGCCATGGTAGAAAAATGGGTCCTAGAGGGCCTAATAAAGGCAAGTACATCAGAAAGTTCTATTACCATTAATGAGAATGATCTACATTTCTTTGTGGAGGCATCTAAATCGGAAGGAACTCCTTATGAGATCGGAATTAGTGATCAAGTTAAAATAGAGCGCTTATTTGGTGAGATTAGAAATCTAAAAAAGGAGAATGAAAAATTAAAAGAAGAAAACCGAGATTATGCTTTAAAGTTAGGGATTGAATTATTTTAAAATTCATCAGTCCCCTACCATAAATGTAAAAATTAGGTGGGGGACTTTTCAATTAACATTTGGGGGAATTTTGAGTTGACAAATACAAATTAAATAGAAAGTGGTTATATAATACACAATTTTGGAAAATTAAAGGTTTTTTGTCAACTTGTGCCGAATTCTTTAAATATGTCTTCTAATTTAATTGGTAGCCGCGATTATTTCAAAATTGAGTATAAAAAAATAAAGAGTTTTTGGTGAACAGTTCTTTCCAATTCAACTTAAACTGTTCATCGCAATTATTAGAGAAAATGATATAGGGAATTAGACCAAAAGAAGTTCTCTGTATTGCTTGGCCTACTCTGATATGCGAATCTACACTAGAATTAATTAACAAGTTTAACGTGACCATTTATTATACCGAAGAAGAACTAACTCAAATTGAACCGCTATAATTTTTTTTAACTTGCTACTGAAAAATGGAATTCTTTAAAAAGGTTTATTTCAAATTATTACTAGAAAAACATAGAGCCGAAAAATTAGCATTTAATGCAATAAATTTTTTAACCTTGAGATAAGGCAAAAGAGATTTTGAATATAGAGCAAATATTCTGTTTAAGAAAATTCGAGTAATATATAAATTTTTATACGCTTAACTTAACATAGAAAGGGATTTTTTATGAAACTAACTAAGTTAATTTTAAATAATTATCGTAGCTTTGGGCCGAATGATACAATCATTAATATTTCTGATTTAACTGCGTTTATAGGCCATAACAGTTCAGGAAAAACGGCAGTATTAAGTGCACTTCAAAAGTTATTTGGAGATTCTAAAATAATTTCATCTGATTTTTATATCCCTTTGGATAAGAAATCAGATGAAAGTGTAGATAATCATTTTTACATAGAAGCTTATTTTGAATTTTTTGATGATGACGGTGAAGTGGCAGAAGAAGATGACTATGGAATAGCTCATTATTTTGAAAACTTTATAGTAGAGCACCCAGGTGGCAATCCATATATCGTTATACGTTTAGATGCTAGTTTTAAAAAAGGAAGTTCTCCTGAAGGAATAATAGATTATAAGTATCATTATGTTGTCAACAAAGGAGAAGATGGGCTTAAACCAATTTCTGCTCATGATAGAGATAAAATAAAAGTTATCTATATTCCGGCAGTAAGAAATCCTTCAGAGCAACTAAAAAATGCTACAGGAACAATATTGTGGAGAATCTTAAAGCAAATTAATTGGAAACAATTAGATAAAGAAAAAATTAACGAAAAGATAGAAGAATTAGACAAAGAAGTTGCTAAACAATCTGGGGTTGCTATTGTTAAGAAAATTGTTTCATCTCAATGGAAAAATTATCATAATGACTCTAGGTATAATGAAGCTAATATTAAATTTGGAAGTAGCGATTTAGATGTTATTTTAAAAAAATTAGAAGTAGAATTTTCGCCTTCGCATACGGAGAAAGCTTTTAAAGTAGATGATTTAGGAGACGGTTTAAAATCTCTTTTTTATCTAACTCTAATAGATTCTCTTTTAGAATTAGAAAATGAGGCAATAAAAGAGATAAAAATTCAAGTAAATGTAGACGAAAGAGTATTAAATATTGATCCACCAGCTTTAACACTTATTTTAGTTGAAGAGCCAGAAAATCATGTTAGTCCTCATTTATTAGGGAAAGTAATAAAGAATTTAAAAAATATACGTAGTAGAAATAATTCTCAAGTTTTGATTACTTCTCATAGCCCATCGATTATTAAACGTATAGATCCAAAGGAGGTTCGCCATTTAAGAATTGATAATGGTAAAACAATTATTAAAGAAATAGTGTTACCTGAAAAGCAAGATGAGGCATATAAATATGTAAAAGAGGCAATAAAAGCTTATCCCGAATTATATTTTTCTTCATTAGTAGTTTTGGGAGAAGGAGATAGTGAAGAAATTTTAATACCTAGATTTTTAAGATTATATATAGATGATTTAGATACATTAGGAATATCAGTAGTTCCTCTAGGTGGACGCCATGTTAATCATTTTTGGAAATTATTGAATCAACTAGATATACCTTTTATTACTTTATTAGATTTAGATAAAGAAAGAGAAGGTGGAGGATGGGGAAGAATTAAATATTCTATAAAACAGCTTATTGAAAATGGAACTGACAAAAATGAAGTACTTTTACTAGCAGACAATTCAATTTTAGAAGATAGTAGATTAGAGGAAATGCATACATGGGAAGATTATAAGTATATTAATGGATGGAGAAGAAGGTTAGAAGTTTATAATGTATATTTTTCTAGTCCCTTAGATATTGATTTTCTAATGATTAGAAAATTTTTAGATTATTATTTAATGACCTTAGAAAAAAATGAAGGACCTCTAATTAAGATTAATGAGCATGACAAACAAAAAAGAATTCATGAATTAACTGATGAAGAAAAACAGACAATAGCCTACCAAGAACGTATTGAAGGTGATGTTAAGCGAGCATTGAAAGAAAAAGGTGGTGAAGGACATACATATTCTAAAGAACAGAAAGAATCGATGATATGGTACAGTTACTTCTTTTTAACTCGAGGAAAGCCAGTAACACATTTGCAGGCATTGAACTATATTACAGATGAAAATTTAAAAGTAAATGTTCCAAAAGTGTTTACCAGAATAGCTGAAAAAGTGAAGCTACTTTTATAAATAGAGGAATGAATTATATGGTGATTTCAATTGATGCATGGAAACCAAGTGATGGACTAGTTCTGGAAACGACAGCATTAAAGTCAATCAGAGATTTAAAAAATTCTCTAGTTACTGCAGGACCTGGAGCAGGTAAAACTGAACTCTTAGCACAGAAAGCATGTTTTTTATTAGAGACCAATAGTTGTGTTAATCCTAAAAAAATTTTGGCGATAAGTTTTAAAAAAGATGCAGCAGCCAACTTAAAAGATAGGGTGAAGATGCGAATATCTAATAATTTAGAAACAAGATTTATATCTCAAACGTATGATTCTTTTTCTAAGGGGGTATTAGATAGATTTTTATATGCACTTCCTGAAGAATATAGACCAGTTGAGGATTATGTTGTTGCTACAAATGACAATGAATTTGTTAAAGCCTTTGGTGAATGCGGAATTAATCTTTCAAACAGAAAACTGAAAAACATTTATATAAATAATTTAACTAATTCTAAGCTTCCGAATAGCTTAGAATTATACGATTTTGTCTGGAAAAAATTATTGCAGGGCGATGTTAATATTAAACCAACTTTAAATTTTTCAATGATTACGCTTTTAGCAATTTATATTTTAGAAACTAATCCGATGATTTTAAAATCTCTAAGGACAACATATTCACATATTTTTCTAGATGAATTTCAAGATACGACGTATTTACAATATGAAATAATAAAAACATGTTTTGGAGGTGCGAAAACCTCTCTAACAGCTGTGGGAGATAATCGGCAAAGAATAATGTTATGGGCTGGAGCAAAGCACGATGTATTTAAGTGTTATAAAAGGGATTTCAATTCACAAGAATATACATTAATTATGAATCATAGGTCGGCTCCAAGATTATTAGAAATACAAAAAATAGTTAATAATTATTTACAAGATGAACCATTCACGCCTCTTCCTAATCCTAGATGGTCTGAGGACGAGGGGTCCGCAGAAATATGGTATTCTTCAGATTCAACTATAGAATCTGAACATATCGCTAAAAGAATAAGCGATTTAATAAATCAACATCAAGTTCCGTTTAGAGATATCTGTATTATAGTAAAGCAAAGCGTACAGCAATATAGTAATGAAATTATAGAAACATTAGAAAAATTTAATATTCAAGCTAGGAATGAAACTAAATTTCAAGATTTACTAAAAGAAGATATAGTGTTACTTATTATTAATACACTTAGATCAGCTTTGAATGCTAGAGATAGCGACGCATGGTTATTTATATGGAATTCTCAAATTTTCTTTGAAGGTAAAAACGGAACAAAGAATCAGCTTATAGTTGATAATATGAGAAAACAATTGAAAGGTTTTTTAAGGTATATAAAAAATAAATTAGATTTGATTACTGATAAAGAAGAATTGAGTTCTTTGTTTATTGATATAATAGCCTTTTATGATATTAATAAAATAAAAAAATACTATCCTCAATATTCACAAGGTCAATATATTAATAAATTAAGAGAAGATTTAACAGAGTATATGTATGTATACTTTGAAAAAAGTAATGATTGGATATTAGCTATTAATTCATTCGAAGGTATTCATTCAATTCCAATAATGACTATCCATAAGTGTAAGGGGCTAGAATTTGAAGCGGTATTTTTCGTAGGATTTGACGATAATGCGTTTTGGAGTTTTTCTAATCAAGAAGATGAAGATACGTGCACATTTTTTGTGGGACTTTCCCGTTCTAAACGATATTTATATTTTACATTTTCAGAGAAGCGTTTCGGTAGAAACTGTAATAATTTTAAGATTTCAATATTATATCAGATGCTACATGAATCTGGCGTTGTTGAGGAAAAATATTACTAATTTTAATCAATCTTTTTTCAAAATGAATGGTTTTCTTCCTAATTATAAAATCATCGTTAGCGGTAGCCTTTTAATCAAACCTTATTCCAAACCAACAGCATATTTATTGTGGAATAAGTTAAAATAAATTAAGAGAGAAATATTATTTTGAATTATCAGATATTAACTTCCGGATATTTGGTGAATATTTTAAAAAATGGATTGCAAAATTTCTTAAATATAACAACGCAGATTTAAGAGTATTTGAAAAAACAATCGACCGTATAGAACAAATGTTCTATAATTGAATTAACAAATACTCTTGTAGGAGGAATGGGCAAATGAATAAAAATATAGATCTAAATGATAACAATTTAGACTTTTTAGATAAAGAAGACTTATTAAAGATACTTAAAAATATGGTGAATGGAGGGGTATCTCTAAGCTTTTACGGAAAGCGAACAGCAGAAGAGATTTATAAAAAGGTAAGACCAAGAGTAACTCGTGTTAATAGAAAATTATGTGTAGGAACTGAAGAACAGCAGGCTAAAAATATAATTCTTGAAGGCGAAAATCTTCAAGGTATGGTCACATTGTATAAATATAGAGAACAAGTAGATTTAATTCTTACAGATCCACCGTATAATACTGGGCATTATTTCCGTTATAACGATAAGTGGGATAGTGATCCAAATGACCCGGATCTAGGAACTTTAGTTTCTGAAGATGATGGCTCTAAACATACAAAGTGGATGAAAGCGATGATGCCACGCCTTCATATGATGTGGAAAATGCTTAAACCAACCGGTGTTATTGCCATATGTATTGATGATAATGAACTATTTCACTTAGGAATGATGATGAATGAAGTATTTGGTGAGGAAAATAGAATAGGGATTATTAACTGGCAAAAGTCTTATGCTCCTAAAAGTGATAGCAAACATATGTCTACTGGTACAGAATATGTGCTGGTATATGCAAAGGATAAATCATTAGCCAAGACAGGACTTCTACCAAGGGGTGATACTACTAATTCAAAGTATAAGAATCCAGATAAGGATCCTGAAGGACTTTGGAGAAATGATAATGCTACTGTAGCAACAGTGGTTGAGAAAGATATATATGCAATTCAATCACCTTTTACAGGAGCGTTACATTACCCTGGAGCGAGAGCTTGGTCCTTCCCAAAGAAAACAATGAAAGAATGGTTAGAGCAATGGGGCTCAAAATATATTGAGAAGTCTATTGAAGATGGTCGTGTTAGTGCTTTAGTAATTAAAGATGCCCCTATTCCAACTATTCCTTTAGATAGAAATTTAGAGAATAATCCGGTAGTTGAAAGTGAAGATGTATTTCATTCACCAGTTATCCAATTATCAAGGGAAGCAGCAAATAATATCATGCAAAATAATGTGTGGCCAACACTATTTTTTCCTAATAATGGATATGGTAGACCTGCAATCAAAAGATACTTAAAAAATGTTAAAAGGGGGAAAGTCCCTTTAACATATTGGGGCGATGACAATTATGATACCCCCTTTGAACTGGGAACTCAATCCTGGAATTATGAAGAATCTGGGCATAGCCAGACCGGTATCAATGAGCTCGATGAAATAGTAGGGAAGGGACATAAGTTTCAAACTGTAAAACCTTTAAAGTTAATGAAAAAAATTATTCAACTTTGGTGTTCTTCTGATGGGTTGGTACTTGATCCTTATGCTGGTTCAGGAACAACTGGACATGCAGTGTTGGAATTAAACCAAGAAACTGAGGCGAAAAGGAAATTTATTCTAATTGAACAAGGCAATTCTGAAAAAGGTGACAAATATGCTAGAAGTTTAACCCAAGAAAGAATCCGTAGAGTAATAACTGGTGAGCGTCCTGATCAGAATGGAGTTCTTGTACAAAAACATAAATCAATTAATAGTGGTTTTGAATTTAGAATTCTTACAAAACAGATTGATGCAAGCACGGTACTTACAATGAAAAAAGATGAATTAGTAGATTTGGTAATTACATCCCATTGGGAAAATGAAAGAAGATCTAGTTCTAATTTGATAAGAATAGAAAATTCTAAGTGTCGCTACTTGGTAGGGAAAAATGATGACAACGAAGGTTATTTTATTATTTGGAATGGTGATGACCAAGTAGGACAATTGGATTTAGAAACATACGGGACTATTATTGAAGAAGCTAAGAGAGAGAAATTAAATGGTCCATATCATGTTTATGCAAGGTATGAAGTTTTTCAATCAAATAGTGTTAAGTTTTACAAAATACCAGATAAAATTTTAGCTCATTTAGGATTAAATGAAAATAGTGATCCCTATAATGAGACTGAAGGCGAGGAGTAAAAATTGAATCTTTTACCGTTTCAGATAGAGGCATCGACTAAAATTGCAAATAGATTTGTTGAATATATGGTGGACCCACTTACAGTTACTAGAACTAAAATAGTACCATTTTATCAAAACCTTACTTCAATTACAGGGAGTGGAAAAACGTTAATTCTCGCAGATGCAATCGAACAAATAAGATGTCTACTTCCAGTGGAACCAATAGTACTTTGGCTTTCGAAAGGAAAAGTCGTTGTTTGGCAAACCTATACCAATTTATCATCAGGTAAGTATTCAAATTTACTTGGGGGCTTCAATGTCAAACCGCTCCTTGATGCCAATAAGAGAGACATAGAGTCACTAGATTCCGGCTTACTTTTAGTAGCCACTGTAGGTAAATTTAATCAAAAAGATAAAGAACAAGGAGATAGAAAAATTTTCAGGGTGCAATTAGACAGTGCTGATGATTCTTTATGGAATCTATTAAAAGAGCGTCAGAATGCAAAAGGTATTAAAAGACCGTTGGTAATAATATACGATGAAGGGCATAATCTTTCTGATCAGCAAACTAATCTTTTGTTGGAACTAAATCCAGATGCTTTAATTGCAGCTAGCGCAACAATGAAAGTACCCCAGTCTCTATCAAATACTATTGATAGACTTACGGTGGATAAAGGTTGGAAAGATGAAGACTTCTATACTAGTGTAAAAAGTTCAAGTGTTGTTGAATCAGGGTTGATAAAACAAAATTTGTTATTGGGAGGATATTTAACACCAATGGAAATGGCCATAGATGACATGGTGTCAAATATTGAAAAGGTTGAGCAACAGTGTCAAAAACTTAATCTGAGGTTTAGACCAAAAGCAATTTATGTTACTAATACCAATGTTATATCTGGTACAGAAAAAGATGACATTAAACAACCTTTTGATGATAGGAAAGCTAGGCCTATTGTAATATGGAAATATCTTGTTGAGTACAAAGGGGTTAATCCTTCTGATATAGCCGTGTATTGCAATTTGAAGTTCGATAAAAAATTCCCTTTGCCAGAAAATTTTCATCTTTTTTCAGGTGGTGATTCGGACTATGATGATTTTATGTCTGGAAATTTTACTCATATCATATTTAACCAAACATTACAGGAGGGGTGGGACGATCCTTCAGTTTACTTTGCCTATATTGATAAAGATATGGGGTCACAAATACAAGTTACTCAGATTATTGGAAGAGTATTAAGACAACCTGGAGCGACTCATTACGCATCTGAAGAGTTAAATACTGCCCATTTTTTTATAAGGGCAGATGAAAAAAATACATTTGAAGAAGTATTACGAGAAGTAAAGGAAAAGATCACCGCAGATTCTCCTGAGATCAATCTTACTTACTATAAAAAAGGTACTAGTCAGGATAATCCGATTATTAAGCCTAAATGGAAACTACATGTTCCTGAAATATCAATTAACTCGCAATATGCCCAAAAGCCAATAAAAGAAATAACGGATAGAATACAAGATTTCAGATATGATACTGTTAATACAGTTGGCAAAGGTGGGCGAATTCAGGTTCTACAATCTATCGGCGCAGATAATGACAATCAAGAGGAATGGGTTGAAGTTGATCATAGTAACCGTGTATCTGCAAGATGGGTATTTATAAGAGAAGCCCAAAAAACATATGGAAAAGCTGTAAATCTATGTGATATTGAAGATCCGAAGCTAGATGCATTAGTAGAGTTTAGCAGCAATGCGGCAGAGCATCTAAGAGAATTAGCAAATAAGGTTGTTAAGACATATATTGATCATTCTAGTGTAATGCAAAATAACTACAATTTACTAGAAGTATCTTCTATTCCAATAAACCAAGGCGAAATGATAAGATATAGAAACTCAGTGCATGAAGGATATAGTGGTCTAAATAATTTAGAAAAAACATTCGCTAAAGCTATAGATAACAGTGGGTTAAAGTGGCTTAGAAATCAATCCAGGGGTTATTTTGAAATACCACTGCTTGATTTAGCAGGAAATAATAATTTTAATCCGGATTTTATTGTGTGGAGTGAAAAATCAATAATTGCTATAGATACAAAAGGAGATCATTTGATTTCTCAAGATTCAGCTACTAAACTTTTTCATCTTGACTCGATTGGACCTGGAAAACCAGTTAAGATTCGCCTTGTAACTGTAGGAGAATGGGATGATGAAAGAACTAAACGTGGTAAGCAAGGATACACTGTATGGGTATTAAAGAATGGTAAGATAAGGCCGATATGGTGCAAAGATGTTGAAAGCGCAGTTTCCATTTGTGTAGAGAGTGAATTTTATTAATTATAAGTGTTGATATGATTAATTTGAACAGAACAGTTTGTCAATTAACAGCTTCAAGACTTCTACATAGGAATATTTGGTTATGAAAGCCCAGTCGATTATAAACGTGAACACCTTAAAAAATTTTTCTAGTTTATTGTTGACAATCCAGGATAACGAATAAATATGTAATTAATATTGTTATAATATGCGATTGGTTTAATTACAAATTGTAAATTGGTGGTGGAACTTGTGAAATTAAAATCTATAAAATTACGTAATTTTAGAGGCTATAAAGCCCCGATAAGTGTAGAATTTGAAGAATTAACAGCTTTCATAGGGAAAAATGATGCCGGTAAATCTACAATTTTAGAAGCTTTAGAAATATTCTTTAATAATTCAATGATTGTATGTGAAAAAGAGGATTTAAGTGTGGATGCTGAGGATGAATTTATTGAGATTTCGTGTGTATTCTCAGATCTCCCACAAAAAATTACTCTGGATACATCTTCAGAAACTACTCTAAAAGCTGAATATCTTTTAAATGCACATAACGATTTAGAAATAAAAAAGGTTTATAAAGCCACTGCAGCAAAACCAAAACCCAGTATTTATATTGTTTGCAATCACCCTAATATTGAACCTTATAATAATTTATTAACTTTGAAAAGAACGGATTTAAAGAAATTAGTTGGGGAGTTAGGTATCGATAGTAGTAAGTATAATGCCAATAATAATGCAAGTCTGAGAAGCGCAATTTGGCAGAATGCCAGCGAGTTAAATTTGCAATTAACGGAATTACTAGTTGATAAAGAAGACTCTAAAAAAGTTTACGAATCCTTGGACAGATTCCTACCGATTTATTCGTTGTTTCAATCTGATCGACCGAGCAAGGATAATGATAAAGAAGTAACAGATCCGATGGGATTAGCAATTCAAGAAGCATTAAAAGAACTAAATAGTGAAATCGATAAAATAAAAAAAGAAGTAAGAAATAAGGCTATAGAAACAGCTAATCGTACACTGGGAAAATTGAAGGAAATGGATAATGAACTGGCTTCTACATTAACACCAGAATTTAAATCTGAACCTAAATTTGATTCGCTGTTTAAATTAACTATTCAGTCAGATGATGGAATATCAATAAATAAACGAGGAAGTGGTGTAAGAAGGCTAATCCTTTTAAATTTCTTTAGAGAGAAGTCGAAAGGAAACTTCAAGAAAGTTCATCTCAAAATGTAATCTATGCCTTTGAGGAACCAGAAACATCCCAACATCCAAAGCATCAAGAAATGCTGATAAATTCATTCTTGCAATTAGCATATAATACTAATTCTCAAGTTGTACTAACAACCCATACTCCTGCTTTAGCTGGTTTATTACCATTAGAGAGTTTAAGATTTGTTACGAAAGAAGACGGTAAGAGGATCATTAAATTCAATGAAGAAAGCGTGTATGAAGAGATTGCTGATACATTAGGGTTATTGCCAGAGCCAATTAATAATAAAACAAAGGCATTATTATTATTAGAAGGTCAAGGAGATGTGGTGTTTATACGTCATTTATGTGAGAAGCTTAAAGAAGGGGATGCAATTCCTATAACGCTTCAAGAAAGCGGATTTGCATTTATTCCTACAGGTGGTTGTGGGAATTTGAAAGCTTGGAAAACATTAAAATTAGCTGAACAATTTAATGTACCATGGTGTGTACTTTTAGATTCAGATTTGCCTACACCTGAGGCTCAAAAAAATAAAGACACAGTAAGTAATTTAAGAAAACAAGGAATTAAGGCATATTTGACTAGAAAAAGAGAACCAGAGAATTATTTACACTTGGGTTGTTTTGATTTTTCTTTTACAATTAACGATTATGATGATGCAAAAGTAATAATTAATCAACAAACAGGTGTAGCAAAAGTAAAGGTATTAGAATATTTTTGGCCTAAAATGTCATTTGAACAAATTAGAGAAATGGAAGGCTTTAGAGATGATGATGGTGAGACAAAATACGAATTCACAGAGATGATATTAGATTTTCTATCTTTAGTCCGTTCACCAGTACCAGTAAATTAAATTTTCTTTAGAAACAACTTCGCTTTCAGTACATAAAGAGATAGAATGATTTTTTAATCAATCTTTTTTATAAAATTAAATCTATATCAAAACAAAACCCCACTCATTTTGATCAATCTTTTTTTCAAAACGGGTGGTTTTCCTTATTATAAAAATAACGTTTTCAGTAATCTTTTAATCAAACTTTAATCAAAACCAACATTTCAAGAACAGACTTACACCGAATTTTAATGAATTGGCAAGGTGAATTCACAATTACAAAGTTGCATATGGGTATTGCTTCAATTGAAATGAGTTATTCCTTCTATGATGTAGATTTAATTAACAGTGAAAAATTGATAGAAGATATTGAAAAGATATATGATCAACCTTTTAAGATAGAATATAATCCAATGAAAAAAATAGCTAAATTTTCATTTAAAGTTGAAAGTGAAAACATTAATCATTTTATGAGATTTAAGAATTTAATAGTAAATATTGACCGAAAAGCAGTAATTTAGTACAATAATCATTGACAAATAACTGCTGATAAAACTATGTTTTTTTATAAAAATACTAAAAGTCTTTCTGTTTTCTACAAAACGGAAGGGCTTTTTTGTGTTTTATTTAGAAAGGAGGAAGCTAAATAATGAATAGCGTTAATAGCTTTGATACTAAAGATATTCAGAAGCTAGTTGAATTATGGAAAGGAAATGTAAAATTCAGTAGAAAAGAAAACAAGATTGTTCAAGTTGAACTATCGAAACGTTATAAGATGAATGTTGGTGATAAGGAAAGTTCTTTTATCTTAGAAAAAGTAATCACCGGATACAATTTCTTGAAAGTGGAAGGAAGTAAAGAGAGGTTATGCGTTACAGCCACTGTAAAACCAGTTTCTATGAATGACTTCGAAAATTATTGTTTAAAACTACAAGAAATAGATAGTTATGTTGAAAGTGAGAATAATAATGAATAAAAAAAATATAAGTTATATTTCTATTCCTCTACTATACTTACTAACTGTAACGTTATTAATATTCCACTGGCCAAAGTATTTCATTAATTCAATTACTTTAGAAGTTTTAGGGGATTGGATATTAGGTATCTATTTAATTTGTTTCATTATCGCAATTGCGTTATTTAAATTTATTGCTGATACTAATAATACAGTACTAATAAAGGTAACATGGGGCATTATTGGGTTTGTATTATCATTATTTACTTTCTACCTTTATGGGGTGTTTTTATATTCAATAAATTATCAAGCAGCACATAATACAAGTTTAACATTCGTTGATCTTATAGAGTTTAATCGTTACTTATTAGTTATACCTTTGCTACTTGCTCCGATCTTTGAAGAAATCGTCTTCAGAAGAATAGCAGTAAACTTCTTAGAAAATAAAACAAAAAGAGTTTGGTTATCTGCAAGTATTAGCGCTTTGCTATTTTTATTAGTACATTGGCAAGGTTTCGAATCGCTTGTATATTTATTTATTGGTCTAATTTTGGTATGGGTTTATAAAAAAGGTGGTTTAATTTCATCAATTATCACTCATATAACGTTAAATATTATAATGTATTTTATTATTTTTATTTAATTAGTGTTGTAAATACTAATTAAATGAGATATAATTAAAATAGATAAAATAATTAGTAACAGAAAGGGTGTTAATTATGATTAAACGAGCATTTATGTTTACTTTAGTACTGTTGTTAGTGTTTACATCAAACTTAGGAGGGGTACTAGCTGGAAGTACGGTTAATCCGTATCAAAATAAGAAACTTCAAGAATTAACAAGTGGTCAAGAAGAAACATTAATTCAGCTAAACGAGATCAGAAATTCTCTAGGTATTCAAACATTAACTTTAAATGATCTATTAAACAAAACTGCTCAATCACATTCAAATTACCAATATGAGTTAAATCAAAACACAGGACATGTACAACCGTTCCACAATAGTTTCTTTACTGGAACTTCATTTTATGACCGTTTTAACTATTATGGTTATGCAGGGGTAAAAGGTGGCGAAGTAATTGCACCTATTAATATTAATCTGTCTGATAGTCTTGAAAAATTAATTGATGCACCTTATCACCGTATGGGTATATTAAATCCTAATCATACGGAATTAGGGGTAGGTTTTAATCGTGTAGATGGTGTCCGTTCTGCCTTAGTAATGACTATGGGAGCAAATGAAACATATTTAGATAGTACTGTAGTGAAATATCCATATAACAATCAACAAAACGTAAAAATTAGTTGGTTTAATAATGAAAGACCTAACCCACTTGAAAGTATTGGTTTAAATCGAGTACATGTAGGCTATCCAATTACATTAAGTTTTGGTGATGCAAACCTAGAAGAATTGATAACAAATCATGCTAGTTTAAGAGATAGTGGAGGTATTGAGGTTGATAGCTACATTGTTAAATCAACAAATGAAACTACGTTTAAACGTCACGTAATGATTATTCCTAAAACAGAATTAAAATCAAACGAAACCTACACTGTAAATGTTGTAGGAGAAAGAAAACTATTTGATGGTCCAAGAGAGCCAGTTAATGAAACATGGTCATTTACAACAGCAAGACAATTAGAACTTTCTCAAATAGGAATTAGAAATGATCTGAACATGTTTACATTTAGTGTAAATGCTGGTGATTTAAGAAATTTGAATTTTAATGTTTTCAGAAACGGTCAATTATTCCATTCGTACCGTACTATCAATGAAAGAACATCTCAATTCCGTTCAAATAGAATTGTAGCAGGAGAATATGAAGTAAGAGTGGATAGTCCGTATTTCTCTAATATCGGTATTCAGAACATTGAAGTAATCGAAGAAAATGGAGTATTGAATATAAAGAATAAGCAACAGAATGACACTAATCCTAGTCCTGCTGAACCAATTCAACCAACCGAGCCTGATTACAGCCAACGAAATGTACCATCAGTGACATAGTTCTTACCATCGAATGACAAAGAATGTACCAGTAAATGCCACGCTGTTTACCAGTTTGCCTTTTGTATAATTAGTGAGCACACCTTCGAGTGTGCCATTTTTTATATAGGAGGTATTTTTGTATGATTCATTATCGAAAGATATTGGAATTGCACGATGAGGGGATCAGTCTTAGGGGCATTGCCGCCAGTACAGGTCACTCTCGCCAAAAAATAACAGAGGTTATTTCCCTAGCCGAAAAGAAAGGATTAGATTGTCCATTAGAGGAAGAAATGACGGATAAGTGGATTGAGGAATTTCTTTTTCCAGAGAAGAGCTTGGAGGCTTCTGGTCGAAAACCATTGAACTTTGACTATATTCATGAAGAGTTGGCCAAACCTAATGTGACACTTTCGCTTCTGCATCATGAGTATGAAGCTGAATGTCGAGCCAGTCAAAAAATACCGTACTCATACCGTAGTTTTTTGCGGCACTATAGCAGGTACGCTGACAAGTACAAAGCTACATTGCGTATTCGCAGAAAACCAGGTGAAATAATGGAAGTTGACTGGGCAGGTTCCACATCTTTTATCATTGATAGAGATACTGGGGAGAAGGTTAAAGCCTATATTTTCGTTGCGACTTTGCCTTGTAGTCAATTCTCTTATGCGGAAGCAAGCTTATCAATGGATTCACAGTCATGGATTAATGCTCACAATAGTGCGTATAAGTATTTTGGAGGATCTACACAAATTGTTGTACCGGATAACCTAAAAACGAGTGTAACAAAACATACCACACGTGAATTGATTTTGAATCCTACCTACAGAGAAATGGCAGAATACTATAATACAGTCGTTATGCCTGCACGTGTTCGTACTCCGAAAGATAAAGCAAGTGTTGAAGGTTCCGTTGGTGTTATCTCTACATGGATTATAGCAGCATTAAGAAATACACATTGCTTTAGTATTGATGAATTGAACGAGGAAGTTTGGAAGAAATTAGATGAATTCAATCGCCGTCCCTTTACTCGAAAAAAAGGCTCTCGATTGTCAGCATTTGAAGAAGAGGAGAAATTTGCGCTTTCTCCTCTTCCAATCGCACATTTTAAAATGTCTGAATGGAAAAAAACAAAAGTACGCCCTGACTATCATCTTTCTATCGAGAGCATGTTTTATTCTGTGCCGTACGAATATATTAATCGAGAAGTCGAGGTGAAACTTTCCGATAACCTCGTTGAAATCTTTTTTAATCATATGCGTGTGGCATCACATAAACGACTATACGGGAAGTTTGGACAATCTTCCACCCTTCGTGACCACATGCCTGATAATCATAAGTTATACGTGGATCAAACGCCAGAAACTGCAATAGAATGGGCTGAAAGTATTGGTGCATCAACCTTAAGCGTTATTCGCTATCTTTTAGATACTTCGCAAAATGAAAAACAAGCGTTACAGTCTATATTTTCTTTGAAAAAGTCTGAGCGTAATTACACAAAATATGAGATTGAGCGTGCTTGCAAAATGGTAGTTTCTATGACTAAAAGACCTACGGTCAAAAGTATTCAAACGATCTTAAAGAACAACAAAAAAAGTGATGCCGAACAAGAATTGAAACGTCAAACAGATATTAGCAAAAATAATTATGGCTTCACACGTGGAGCTTCTTACTATGGAGGAACGGATAAATGATGAATGAGCAGACATTAACCAAACTACACGAATTGAAATTAAGTGGAATGGCGGAAGCCTATAAGGAACAATCAACTAATAAAGAGTTTCAAAAGTTGAGTTTCGAAGAACGCTTTAGTTTACTTGTCGATTTAGAACATTCCCGTCGTAAGAGTAATAAGCTTCAACGCTTGATCAATACAGCCACTTTTTTAAACTCAAATGCTTGTATCGAAGATATGGAATATCACGAAGACCGAAGATTAGATAAAAATTTGATATTAAAACTGGCCAGCGGTACCTATATCCATGACAGTCACAATATCATATTGAAAGGACCTACTGGTTCGGGAAAAACATTTTTAGCAACTGCCTTTGGAGTATCTGCTTGTCGACAATTCTATAATGTTAAATACATTCGCTTACCGGAATTATTAGATGAACTGTCTCTCGCAAAATTAGCTGCAGATGGAAGCTATCGAAAATTGATTAAAAAGTATACGAAAGTAGATCTACTCATCCTTGATGAATGGTTACTAACAGATTTATCAACGAATGAAGCAGCAATTCTATTAGAAATCACAGAATCTCGTCATAAGATAGCTTCGACTATTTTCTGTTCACAAATTGACCCTAGTGGTTGGCATATAAAATTGGGGAATGAAACAATTGCGGAGGCTATTCTAGATCGTATTATCCATGATTCATATCAAATTCTAATAGACGGAGAAGTATCTATGCGTGAGCGTCATGGATTAGGTAGCTAAGTTTAATATGGCCACTTTAACGAGAAAGGAACTACGTAAATTAGAAGAGTACTATTATTGGAGTGGTTACAATGACTGGTATCCATTTCCTAAAGAACTAAAAGGAAAGCTTTTGAGTGTTTATGGAAAGGAGCCTTTACCTTATACCTGGACCGAACATGATATTTGGGAGGGTTCCAGAAAGATGATCATGGAGTACTTCAAAAACAAATAAACTAATTGAACACAAAAGAAAAGTCCTACAAGATTATAAAACTATTAATCTGTAGGACTTTTTTATTCAATGGTAAATACACTGGCGTTACATGGTAAAATCCTTGGCATTCGGTGGTAAAAAACATGGCGAGGGTGGTAAATTCGAGTGGCTGTAATCACGAGCCAGAAGAACCAACACCAACAGAGCCGATTGACGAAGTAGATGAAGAATTACCAGTGAACGATAAATATCCTAATGATTTAAGTGAATTCAGATCATTACCATTTAATCATAATATCGGTGAAAGAACACCTATATCTATTTCTTTTTCTACTGCTTTAGATATGAGTACAGTAAATGAATATTCATTCTATGTTTTTGACGAGGACCAAAATGAAATTGAGTTAACCTTATCTCAATCTAATGGTGGAAGAACAGTTACTATGCAACCAAAAGAAAGATATGAGAACGGAAAGACATACACTATATTCATTGATAAGAATATGTTAAGAGCAGCAAATGGTGGAAGAATTAGCACATCATTAATGATCACCTTTACTAGTAATTATTAAGAATAAAACAGTCTATCTACAAGATAGGCTGTTTTATTTGCATTAAAAATTATTAAAAAGTAGGTGATTAAGATTTGGAATAGCACAATTTTAATCTTAGCATTACTTTTCTTGCTAACGGTTATTGTCATTCTAGGTTATAAAGACAATTTTAATTTTATAAATCGAACTACTTCAAATGTAACAATAAATGAGGAAAATACGAATGGTAATATAATTCATGCAGGGTTAGGATTAGCGCTAGAAGAAAATTCACCTTTTATAACAACGGAAACTAAAACAGATATTTCAAGGTACATAATTGTTATAGCATTAGGAATTTTCGTAATCGTTATTACTCTTATCAAGAGTTTACGAAGGGCTTTCTAATTCTTTTTAATGGTAACTAGATTTCTTTATATATGGCTAAAATAAAGAATTTTTATAGTTAAGGGGGCAAATACCCCTTTAACTATAAAAACACGTTTTAATGGCAAATACATAGCTTTAAACACTATTTTTATAGGTTACAAATAAGAGCTTTTAAATGTGCTAAAAATTACTTTTTGGTACATTTAAGGGCTGTTTTTATGCCACTTTTAAAAGTAGGTAAGGAGGTATTCATGAGGAATATTGGGATCAGTGTTTTACTAGCTGGTGGAGTAATTTTTATAGGAATTGATTTGCTATTTATAGACAATAACTCACCACAACAAGAAAGTTTATTTACAACAAAAGTAGCAGCAACTTCAAACGAATTTGAAGATGATACTTTATGGGATGAAGATACTGGCGATATTGAGAAAAAAAGTATTCAAGTAACTCTTAATCCAGTGTCTGAAAAAAGTAATACCATAATAAAACTGCCTAGTCGCAAAAGTTTAGAGAAAAAAGAAGAAGCTCAAGTAATGAAGAAAGACAAGGATCAACAAATTGAAGTGTTATCTATAACTGAAATTAATTCTGAAGTTGAGGACCAAACAGATAAAAAATCATCTGCTGTTTTTAATCAGAAAAAAGAGCCAGTTAAATTAATTTTTCCAAACAAAGGAGTGGAAGCTCCAATTAGACCAGTCGGTTTGAATAAAAAAGGTGAGATGGATGTTATAGATGATGCGATTAACGTTGGTTGGTACAGATACGGTAGAACTCCTGGGGGAAATGGAAATGCTTTACTTTCTAGTCATCGTGATTATAAAGGGAAAGCGGGACCACTATCTAAATTAGAAACTCTCAACTTGGGTGATGAACTAATCATATATTACGACGATGGTAGCAGTCATAAATTCATTCTTGAAAGCAAAGAAAGGTATCCAAAGGATTTTGTACCAACCAGTGTAATGAAGATAGATGACATACCAAGAACGACATTAATTACATGTACTGGAGAGATTGTAAATCGTGAATATCAAGATAGATTGATAGCAGTATTTAAAATGACTAATTAAAACGTCATTTAAATATATATTGTTACTCCTATAAAACTATAAAGAGAGGTGATGCTATGATTTAGTTTATCCAAAAACTCAAAGCTATATCATAGATTTAAAGTATAAAAATGAAACTTGGAGGAATAAAATGTTACTAAACAAAATGAAATTTTCAATACTAATTATTGCAATAATGATGTTAGCTCTATTTCCTACTGTTGGTTTAGCAGATAAAACTAATAAAGATGCCAATAGCAATATTGACTTTGTTCTAAATGTAAACAACATACCTTTTAAACCATATAGTTACGACAAAAGCATGTATACGTATGACTTCAAAGAAATTAAAGTAGAGAAGAAAGATGTAATTGTAGAATTAATAGCAAGTGTTAAAACTGGAGCAATTAAAAAAGTTGAGTTAATTCCAACTGAAGAAAGAAAAGATTTATACCTTAATGTTAATGGTAATAAAGTATCTTTTATCATGGATAAAAACGCAAAATTATACCTATTAGCAAAAATCACATACACTACAGAATTAGGTGGTAAAGAGGAAACAGAAAACTTCTTTATTGATGTACCATTCCTTCATCAAGCACCGCAAGCAACTGCGACAATACAATCAGTTGTAGAAGAAAAAGAATTATCAAAAGAGGAAGTAGCAGCTATAGAAGAAGCTCAAAAGAAAATTCTAAATACAGATAAGAAAGAAGAAGCGAAAGCCGAAACTGAAACTACTTCAACGACTGAGGAAGAAAAGGACAAGGAAAATCCCGCTGTACCTAAAACTGGTGATGGTTCTTTAGGTGGAACTCTAGGCCTATCAGGTAGCGTGTATGTAGGAACGGCTTTATTATTTGCTATTGCCGGATTATATCTTTTTGAAAGGCCTTCATTACGTAGGTCATAAATACATTTTAATAAAGAAAGCTAGGTCAATCCAATGACTTAGCTTTCTTTATTTAAAATACCGAGGGGGATGAAGATGGAAGATACTAAGATAATGGATGATTTTTGGGCTGAAAGCGATGAAGTTGGATTACCTTTTAAACGTAAAGAATATTTACAACTTTCTTTTTCAGAAAACGAATATGAAAGAATGATAGATCTGGTAGAAAAGCAAAAAGAAAGGTTATTTCAAGACTACTTTAATGCATTAGAAATTCGAAATAATCTTGTTAGTAAGTTAGGTGGTGTTGTTTCATCAAGAGTTGGAAAAGAAGATGATCCAGTTAAGTCAGATGTAAAAGTTGAAATGTACAACGAGAAAATTATGGTTATACGGTTTAACCATTTACTCCCATTTTATAGTTCGGAAAAAAGTAAGGTAGGCTACTCGCAAATACTAAAAAAACATTACAGTCCAACTATTTCAAATGCTATTGTTTCTGAAAATCCGAACTTTAAACTTAAAAAAGCATTTGTAGCAATTGTGCAATACTTCCCACGAAACATGATTAGAGATCTTGATAATCAGTTTAAGCGATTTATCTTTAATGCTTTAAGAAGTAGTCTAGTAGTTAAAGACGATTCGTTCCATTATCTACAATACATGGATATAGGATTAGTTGATAACAGTATTGGCAATGAAACAGGACGAACAGAAGTCTATGTAACAGAGTGGGAAAACATGGATCAAGTGTTAAGGATATTGCCCAATAAGTAAGTAAATATTTTTTTGAATAAAAGTGTTTATATCATCAAAACAAACTAAAAAAACAGCTTAAAAAACCCTCAAAACAGAGGGGGTTGATAACACTGGTGTTTTGATGATCAAAACAAAATTTTTCAATGCTCAAAACAATCCATTGTTTTGATGATATAAACAAAAAATATATAGGTGAAATTTCTTTTAAAATAAAGAAAAAAGACATTCTTCTATTTCTGAAAATAGGAAAGCTTTTATTTTGAAAAAATGTTTAGAAAAAGGGGGAAATATAGGAGAGGCTTTCCTTTAGGGAAGATGAAAGCCTCTCCTATATGGTCTTATGGGTGAGTGAAAAATAAAGTTAATAACTATGTATTATTCGGTGATAGGAGATAGCGCAAATAAGTTGTAACAGTTTACTTTAGTGGCTATAACAGTTCAAGTATGGGGGATGGAGGGAACAGTTAAAATTTAGTTGATGGCAGCTATATGAAACTTGAAATAAATAAAAGGATAAAGAGGGAAAGGTGATCATTTAAAGTGGTAATGAGAATGTAAGAGTGAAATGGAGAAAAGATATAAAAAAGAAGATGAAATTAACACGAATAAAAATCGAGGTTACTAACTTTAATGTACGTGTTTAAAAGCAGATACTTGGTATAAAATCCTTGAAGGAAAATGAATATTTCCTTCAAGGATTTTGTTATCCAAACAAAATTAGGAGGTTTCTAAATGGACAAAAGAATTAAAAGAGAAGTGGTGACGTTGGATATACTGGAGGACGTGTACCATTTTAGAGCGCTGACAACAGATCAGATTAGGTATTTATATTACCCTGATAAGAAGAATTACACTGAGCAAAAGGTGAAGAATTTAAGGGATAGAGGGTTGCTAGATAGTCTACGATATGAAAGAAAAGCCTGTTATGTCATTACTACAAAGGGCATAAGACAATTAGAGAAAAACGGTAGATTAACAAAGTCTAGGTTAGCAAAAGATAATAGACCTGATCCATCAGAATTATGGAGGATCATACAAGCTAATGATGTGTTTGTGTATCTATCTCCTTTTGGTTTTAAGGTTACAGAAGTGCGAGAGTGGAAAGCTAGATATAGGATGAACCGAAACAGTTGGGTGGCAGCAGGAGTAACGACGAGTGATGTTAAAAAAGATTACTCGGTTTACATTATGCCTAAAAATATATCAGAGAAAGAGATTTCACACATACGAGGGGAGATCAAAGAAGCTACAACGATAGGTAGATATATCTTTATCTTTAAGAGCCTTACTTCATATTCTGTGTTCTTGCAAAACATCAGTAATGTAGAACGAGGAAAGTTAGAAATTATGATGATTAGTGAATTGCACTTGAGAAAAGTTCTTCCTTTGTTCAGTGGTGAGCAAAGTTACATTGATTTTTATAGTAAATATGGAGAGGTGCTAGTAAATGATAACCCAAGCTCTATGACCAATTTTGCTGAATACATCTTACGAACAGAGGATGGGGAGGAATACTATATTTGTAACTATCTATTCCAAGATGCAACGGTTTTAGAACGTGTTAAAGGGTGTCAAAATGCTGATAGGAAGGTAGCGGTATTCACGTTTCAAACTGGCCATAGAGAAGCGGTTAAAATGATTAGTGAAAACTCACCATATATTAAGTTTTTTATCGTTGATCCAAATGAAATGCCAGGATTTACAGAGCTTAACAGTAGGCTAACAGAAATAAAAGAACAAATAGAAGAAAGAAACGAAAAGAGAAGATTAGCTTATAGAGGTCAAAGAAAGCCTAAAGCTACCTAGATTGTGAAACAATCACATAGTTAGTCTTAGTTTAATCAGTTGAGTAGATACTTAGACTGATAGATGTAAACGGGCACATTATTCCGGACTCCCATTTTCACTTTAATCCAGGAGAAAATCTGAAATAATGTGCTATTTTTTTCACTTTATTTCGGTATATGCAAATTTCCTTTCAAAATATACCGGCTTTTTTCGGAAAAAAGAAGCCTCTATAAAGAGGCATCGATGCGAATATAATCCTGTAGTATTAGCCGTATTTTGTAAACCTCATAAGTATGCAGGACAAACCTTACCTCCTGATCTAGAGTTACGAACCAATCAAAATCCTTTTCTAAATAAGCATGAAAATGCCTGTTCTTAATCCGAAGTTCAAACGTGTAACCTTGTTCTATCCAGTAAGGTTGCTGCCCAATCCATACTCGCCATTCCCCCTGATGGTGGTCAAATACTAGTATCCCGCGTTTCACGATAATCCATTTTCCTCAATAGCTAATCTGACGATTTCCTCATCTATCTGTTCTTTCTTTAATTGAGACCCAAATAATAAACTGTTAATGGTTAATTTATTTATAACCCTTGGACAACCTTGAGAGCGTGTGGCAATTGCTTCTATAGCGGTTTCCGTAAAAATGGGCATTTTTGCTCCAGCTAACTTCATATGGTGATTTATATAGTCTGATACTTCCTCTTTAGATAATGACTGGATCTCGTACTTCATAATCATTCTCTGTGAGAGTGGGCGATTATGGTTTAGTGCTAATCTAGTTTTTAAGTGAGGTAACCCAGCTAAAATTAGGATAAATGGATTGGTTGAATCCATTTGAAAGTTAAATAATAGCGCTATATCCTGCAAAAACGCATCCTTTGCCATATGCATTTCATCCAAAATGAAAACAGGGGTAATCTTGCGTTCCACTGACATGCGCTCAATCCCTTGTTGAATTTGCCTGAATAGATCGACTTTACGGAACTTCGGTTCCTCTCCTAATCCATAGGCTAATCCTCGATAAAAATCCATAACACCGCCCGTTGAAAGAGGGAAATAGACTACATGATATAAAGACGGGTTTAATGATTCCTTAAAGGACCGTAAGGTAAAGGTTTTTCCTGCACCAGGATCGCCAATTAGAAGGCCCATTCCCTTTGATTTCTGTAGATAATTTAATGCTTGTAAAGCACCTTGGTAATCAGGAGAAAGATATGCCTCCGAAGGTCGTATATCCTTTGAGAATGGTACTCGTGCTAGGGAGTAAAATGATTTATACATGATCTTGTTCTCCCTTCACATCAGCCGATTGAGTCAATGCAAATGGGGAGCGAATTCGTTTGACATGTGCATTATCCTTCATAGATACAGGTATGGCTTTAGCTACTTCTTTGTTTTCTTCAAAGACATAGATCCCATTTTCGTCAAATCTCACATCGATAGATTGACCAATAAAGCAGGATGGGACCTCATAGAGTTTTTTATCTATTGAAATTGTGCCATCAGGTTTCACTTTTCGCTGTTCTCGTTTCAAGAAAATCGTCTCTAGTATAGACAAATCCTCTAGAAATGTTATATCCTTTAGTTGAGATTCAAATACCTCAAGCGGTGTTTTATTGTCTAATGAGGCATGAGCTCTTCTATGATAATCCCTTTCTAACCAGTTCCAGAACCGTTCGTTTAACTCCTCTAGGGAGTGTACTGGGTCGGTTTGTAATAACGGATAAAATCGTGTTTGAATCGTTTTAAACAGCCTTTCTACCTTACCTTTCGCACGTGGATCATAAGGTTGGGTATGGGCCAGTGTAATTCCCAGCTGGGCACAGGCGTATTGAAGCGTTTCAGATCTATAAATCTTGCCGTTGTCCGCATAAAGGATAGTTGGCTTTCCTCTCCGAATTAAAGCTTCCTTCGTGACCACTCTTAACCCATCAAATTTCTCCGAAGAGAAAAATTGTGCATATGGAACTAGCCTTGAACAATCATCTATATAGGCTATTAAAAATGTCTTTGTCTTTTTTCCATTGATTGGTACATATGGCCCATGTGACAGATCAGCTTGCCACAACACATTCACCTTATCGTGAGCGAAACGTTTTCTTTCCGGTATGGCCAACATTTGTTTCCCAATAAGGTTGTGTTTTTTTAATAATCGAATTATAGTAGAGTAAGATATTTGGGTTTTTTGTATCTCTCCTCGTTCGATTAGTTGTTCGTAGAAAACACTAACTGGCATATGGGGAGTTTTTTTTCGTATTTCAAGAATTTGATCTTGGTCATCAGGGGATAGCCTGCGTGAGTTCCCGCGATCTATACGTTTCTTTGGTTTTAAAGCTTCAAAACCATTCCTTCGATAATTAAGAAGCCATTCTTTCATTGTTTTCTGCGCAATTTTCTTTTCACCATAATAAGGAATAGAATGAACTTTCCCTTCTAATCCCTTTAAGTATTCTTTCGAATCTACTTGCCCATTAAAGAGCGGGGCTATTAAGCCATATCGAAATAAAGCCACTTGTTCGCGTTCTTTTTCATTCATGGAATCTTCCTCCTTTTAATCGAAGGACGACCGGTCATCCATGGTTATAATTCTACTTTTTTTGCTATTTTGTGACTATGAAAAAGTTATGTGGGAATGAGATTATTTTTAAATTCACTCAAATATGATAGAATTAATTTGCCATAAGGTATTTTGCTAAGTGACCCTGTGACCTTCGTAAGAAGGGTGATTCGCCAAAATCATGGATCATTTTCATATATTTTATGGCCTCTTTTTTTATATCCCCCGACTTTCCACTAATCTCCCCCAAACTAATAAAGAATGTATGAATCCAATTAATGCATTTTAAATATCGACAAAGATAAAATCTCAACAATTGACGGCTGCCATTTACTCTCTTGTTTTGTAGAATCTGATTAACGCGATCCAATACGGTTTTGACGGTATGCTGGAAATACGGTATTAGAAAATCTGGTAGAATAGAAATATTCACTTTGCACCCTAGACATCTAAGACGGCAAATGGGAATATATGATGTCTCTTCTTCAGTTATTCCATACCTCCAATAATACCCATTTCGATGTAGGTTCCCATGAGCTAGACATTTACAATTAGGACATTCATCAAACAATGGAAAATCATTCTTCTTTCCTCTTTCCCCATACTCAACCAACCCAATTCCGAAGTCATGAATTTTAATCATAAAAAAACCTCCCCCTCAATATGCAAAAAACTTAGCATATTATTTCAGGGAAGTGAATAGGCAATTCCGGAGGAATTTGAAAAATTCAATAGACTTTTAGAAGATTTAATGTGCCCGTTAACATGATAGACCATGAAGATAAAACTCCTTTTTGTGAAATGATCACAAACTAATATCGGTGTTTTACGTAATTTTATGTTTAAATGGTCAATTAAAACAAAAAAGAATAATTTGTTATAATGGTAGAGGTTAGATACAACTTCTCTCATTGTGAATTATTCACAAACTGTAGGTTAAAAGCATCAAAAAACACCTTAAAAAACCATTCTTGATATCAAGATTTTAAGAGTGATATCAAGAACGGTTAAACGGTCGTTAAAACCCTTGGTAGTAAAAGAAAAATTTACCTTTATTTTTGTAAATCAATGAGGTAAAATTAGGGTTGTAAATTGACGTTCGATTTACAGAAAAATAAATATAAAAATCAGGAGGAAAATGCGAATGAAAATCAAACGTTATAATGCGGATTTCGGAAACTCTACGTACATGAATTTAATTGATGGGTTTTACTTTGATATGGTGACGAATGTAGTAGAGATCAGTAAAGAAAAAGCAGAAGGATACTTTGTGGCTTCAGTAGAAAAAGCAGAAGAATTATATAATAGCTTACTAATCTCTACCGAGATTACTGGTGAGGAAAAATACTTCTTAATTGGTGAAGCAGCAGAAAAAGAAGTTCTAGGAAATGGACATATTAAGAAGTTGCATGATAAAACAGAGTCGCCTATCCCTTACATGATGTTTCTTGGAGCTTGTGCCTATTACTATGAGCTTAAAAAAGCAGAGTATGAGATTGCTGAAGAAAATAAAATGACAATAGAGTACTTTTCAACAATGTTGCCGATTTGGTTATTAGTGAAAGCGAATAAATTTAGTGAAATGCAAGAGAAGATGGCGAAGCGTTTCTTAGGTACACATCAATTCAAAGTACATACTCCTGGTATGGCTAAAGAATTCACAGTGGAAGTTCTTCAAAGTAAGTGCCGAATTGAGGGGGAAGTTGCTCGTTGGGCGATCAAGAAAACATTTTCTCTTGAAGATAATCCAGAAGCTGATCAATTTAAGAGTCACGATACGGTGTTAGTTGACTTAGGTGGCGGTACGGTAGATTTATCATTGTTACCAGCAGGAATGCAAGCACCTAAGAATAGAGATGCTTTACAATATATCGAGGATATTCCGTATCTTCACCATTTGGAAAAGTTACGTAAAGATAAGTTAGTTGAGCATTTTGATGATGTCCGCGAACTAGAAGCGTTCATCGTTAAAAATATTGGAAAATCTAAAATGGAACGTAAAGATGGAAATAGTGGAAAGTCGATTGATTTAAAAGAGCCAATTTTGAAATCTATGTATGAGTATGCGAAAGTACTTAATGCTAAGTTAGAAGATGCTTTTGATGCACCAAAAGATAAAGCGTATAAATATGCTTATATTGGTGGGGTTGCTCCAATCATTGAAGAAGCGATGGAAAAGGTAATTGAAGAAAAGTATAATCAGCAGATTTTTGAAGATAACCATGTGTTCCTTCAGAATGCAAGAAAGCTTAATCTGTATGGATTAGAGATTTTAAGTATTCAAGAAACCGAGAATACGAGTGTAACAGTTTAGTAGTTGGAAAATTATTTTTTACAATAGGTGTGGTTATAAATGGATAAACAACAATTTAATTTAAGAGGTAGCTCCATTGACGAGGAACTATATATCCATCTTAAACATTTGATCGTTGAGCATAAAACGTATAAAGAAACCATAGCCTATCTATTGCAAAAAGATAAGGATGATAAGCTAGGGTTAGAGCTTAATAGAATAAAAGACGAGATCAGAAAAGAGATTGCAGCAGAAATGAAAGAAGAACTCGGCTTATTAAAGCAATATATAGGCGAACAGTTCAGTAGACGTTCTTTTGCAACTGAAAGAGTTAAAAAGCAAGAGTTAGAAGAAGAAGCAAAACAAGAACAGATCTATGTACCTGACGAGTTGAAGGTAACTGGCAAGATCGAAGAAGAATTCAACCTAGATTTTTAATAATAGAGGAGCTCCCATTAGTTGGGGGCTTCTTGTTATATATAACTAAAAATAAAAGATCATTTAAAGAAAGAAGGAAAATTTATGAAAAAAATAGTTGAGCAGCAAATGTATCCAGTAACGTCAACTAAAACTTTAAAAGAATGGGGTTGTGATGAATTTATAGCAGAAAGTGTAAATTCTGCTATAAAAGAGAAGAAGAACATTCTTATTGTCGGTGATTTAGCATCAGGGAAAACAAAAATGATGAATGAATTAATTTCATTATCTAACCCTAACATGAAATATCAATTTTTCTATAATTCAAGAGGGAACGAAAACCTTTTGGAGCAAGGCTATATCGTTGAAGAACGGAATAGGAGTAGGTTAATCGATTCGGTTGATACGTTATCTCAACCATGTAATATAAATGAAAGTGTAGACTTTGTAGTAATAGATGATGTATTTAGAGAAGAGCTAGTAACAATTATTAAGCAATTACATGATAATAAGAAAGAAGGTACGATTGCAACTGCTTTTCTTAGAAGTGAAAGTGATTTAGAACTTATAGCTATACATCTAAAAAAACATTTTGACCTTATGATCTACTTAAATGGTTATAAAAACACACAGAGTATTACCTTTTTAAAGTAAGTTAATTGATTATAGTAACAATGTGTACTAGAGGTGTAGGCAGGTCACTTAGTCTATGGTAGTACATCGTATAAAGATTACTCTAAAGGTGAATTTACTGGTGTGGGGGAGGGTTTGTATGGGTAAAAACGATTATGAGAAAATCGTAGCAAGAATTATTCAGGAAAATATAAAACTACAAAAAAAGAACTCTCATGAAGATTTTCATTATATGTATAAAGTAATGATTAACTCTATTACTGGTGAATTAGTAGATAGGGTAATAATTGAACCGATGTTTCCTGAGTGCTCATTAAATCGACAGGCACATTGTTTAGCACATGAATTAGGCCACCATAATTTACATGTTAGGAGAAGTAAATGGAAAAATCGATTTTTCTCCTGGGCAAATAAAACGTTACATTTAAAATTAATTGCTTTTCCTTTTGTAATTTATGATGAATATCAAGCATGGAAACTAGCTAAAGATATTTGCAAAGAAGAAGATATAGACACTTCACTAATACATTATACGAAATTAAAAGGTGTAATGTCTTATTGGGAAAATTATAAAAATTTTCTTCTTACAAATATAAAACGGTTATTCTTAGCGTATTTTTGGTCAGTATTGATTGTCTTGTTCTTATATATGACAAATAAAGCTGAGATTAAGTTAGTTTCGATCTTAGGCCAGGTGCAAGAATTGTTTTATTTCGAAGGAGACAAAACGTTCTTGGTAAATATTCTATTCTTCACGATTATTTGTTTTTGGATAGGTAAATGGATACTCGGATTGGTGATTGAACCTAAAAAGGACATCGAATTACGGTGTAAGGACGATGATATGTAAAACAATATAGAGATTAATATTAAAGATAAATGGAGCTTCCTTCAATGGGGGCTTCTTGTTATATATGGACTTATTTTTAAACGGTAATTTAAATGCAAAATTAAAAAATAGCAAACATGTAAGGTTTAATTCAAAGAATTTTATGGAAGCAGCAGCTTAAATAAAGTTGTTTAAAAAACGGTACGGAAATGGTGTTAAAAATTGTTATTTTCGTCAAAAACCATATAAACCAAGGGCAAGGGGTTTGACGAGTGTTTTTACCCATCTTTAAATTAGAAAGTTTTCTAAAGGGTAAGATAGATAGACTAAAGAAATTTGAGTTGCCAGAATACGAGAAAATTTAGTGTGAGGAATTTTCTCGTATTGGTATTATATATTAGGAGGATGGATGATGTTAAAATTATTTAAAAGAAAAGAAGAAGATAAGATTAATGAGAATACATTAAAGCCTATAATAAAAAACGAACTGATAACTAACTTAGGTTTGGATAGACCTTTCTGGAATAATGAAATACCTAAAAAGGAAATAATTGAAAAAGCGGATAAAATGTATGAGTCGTTAGAGTTGAAAAAATTGCACCATTGCGGAATTAAGGTCGAAGAATATTTTTTAACATCAAGGCAGATGCATAAAATGGAAATATCGTTACTGTATGCTGTTGATGGGGAAATCAATAAAGCCTTCCATGAATTAGCGGACTTTATTTTAAATTACAGGGATGGAATAGATGAACCTATTTCCAATTTCGAAAGATTTTGTATTAAACAAATGTTAGAATGTATTTTCTATGTGAATAAGGAATAAAAAAACCCAATTCTATCGGCTGTTATCAGAGGAAATTACACCTATATTAAAATAAAAAGTGAAACTCCCACTCTAATTGGGAGTTTCTTTAAATTAGCAGAAAGTAAGATGAATATAAAAAAATAAAGTTGCTAAAAAGGGGGATGTATATGAGACGTGGAGGACAACCAAATATGATAGGTTTTATGCCATTTGCATTAATAATGATTGTAACATTATACAAACTTAAGTCTCAAAGTGAATTTAGTGACTTTATATATCTTGATAAAGGTTTAGTAATACTTACAGTACTACTAATAGTATCTTTTTGTTTTGGGTCATATGTAGCAATAAGATACCAAATAACATGTTAAACAATATCGAGAAGTTTTCAAGTTAGTATAGTTTGGGATTAGTATAAAAGATTAAAACCCACTAAAAAGGAGGTATGCATATGAAACATGAACAAGCACCTTTCCCTGGGGTAGTGATGATACTTCTAGGAATAATAGCAGTATCAATTATCATATTAGATTGGCTCTTTAGATAAACTTTAATTTTAATTGTAAGTAAGCTGGTAACAGTAGAATAATAGGTTATAATTGGTTAATTAAGTAAATTAGGGGGAATGGTTATGTTATATACAATTTATGCAGATCGAATACTATCAAACGCTTGGGTGCTACAACAAGATGGTACATTTAAAGAAAAAGATAGAAATGACTTAGATCAAGAAAATGATTATGTGTTTTCAAGTGAAGAAGCAGCACAAGAATGGTTAAGTACAAAAGAAGAATTATTGGTAAATGGAAAAATGGTTGAAGTAGATAAATTAATCTATGGTCCCGAAGATATATCCTTTTATGTCCAAGCTCATCGATTAGAAAAACCAAAACAGGCATATCCAACGAAGGAAGAATTGGCTACTTTAATTTTGAATGGTAACGATAGCGAACATAATTCTTTAGTTATTGATTTTGATGGTAAAGCTCATTTAATACCGCTAAAAGGTAGAATGCCAAATTCACTAACTGGTTACGCTGTCCGATTTGAAACCTTTGGAGCAGAAAATGGCTATGTAGGAACAGAAAAAAGTTTAAATCATTTAGACCATACGTACCAGTGTTTACTAGAGGGATGGTTAGATCACTTAGTCTATGGTAGTACATCATATCGCGATTACTCTGAAAACGAATTTACTGTCGAAGAATTATTAAAGCAAATAGAAAATGAGATAAACAAATACAATTAAATTTAAGTGAGCATTTAAAAGGGTGTGTAAGTAAAACGCCCTTTTTCTAATGCTTAAAAAGGAGAAGGTGCATGTCTAATTATATTGGGATGGAAGTTATTGTCCTTTTAGAAGATGACAAACTTGTCGAAGGTGTCATTATTTCAAGTCATAAGAGCCATACAGATATTTGTTTAAGTAATGGTTCTGTCGTGTCAGATGATCAAGGATTGTTTCGGTTAAAGGAAGATACAGCTGGATTAAGTAATAATCAAGTCATAGGTTTTATTAAAGGTGAAGCTATTTACTACAAAGGGATGGAAATGATTAAATTTTAGGAGGTAAAAGAATGGCGAGAAGAAAGAAAAGTGATCCTTTAGACCAATTATTAGGATTGTTAATAGTAGGCCCATTTTTAGTAGTGTTATATTATACGAAGTCATGGCAAATGGGATTAGCAGTTAGTGGGTTAATATTTGGCTTAATTTTAGGGTATCGCATATTAAGCTCAATGAAAGCAAAAGAAAGATTACGTATGTCCGGCATAAATCAAATTGATGAAATGGACGGTTTTCAATTCGAGTATTATTTAGACCAGTTATTTAAGAGTCATGGTTATAAATCAAAAGTAACGTCCTCTGTTGGAGATTATGGAGCAGATCTTATCGTTGAAAAAAATGGTCAAAAAATCGCGATACAAGCAAAACGATATTCTAAGCCAGTTGGAATAAAAGCAGTTCAAGAAATTGCAGCAGCTGTAAGTTATTATTCTGCAGATCAAGGTTGGGTGATTACCAACAATGGTTATACCAAACAAGCGGAACAAATGGCAACTTCAACAAATGTAAAGCTAATCGCCAGGGATGAACTAGTGACGATGATGTTAAAGATGAACCCGAATGCTAATGTAATTGCAAAGCAGACGTTAGAAACAGTAGAAGCAAAGAAGATCCGTTGCAAATGCGATAGTACAATGAGTGTAAAACAAGGGAAATATGGTCGATTTTATGGTTGTGACAGCTATCCTCGCTGTACTAACATAAAAAAATTATAATCTGAAGTTAATTTCATTTTTTTTAGAATAAGAGAAAGCCAAAAAAATGTGGCTTTCTCTTATTCAGTAGTTAAGGCTAAGCGTAGAGGTTGTGTATCTTCAATCTCAATCTCGTTATCAACAAGAAAATTGTCAAAGGATTCAACCTCATATTTATTTAATTGATCAATTAAGTAAATAACCTCTTGTTTAGCATATTTAACACCAATTTCATGCAAAGGGTCGTTCAAGTTCATTAAAATACTTATAAGATTTTGTTTTATTTCACAGTAATGTGTTAGTTCAAATAGATTAGATATTTCCATCTTAAAAAACCTCCTTTTTAAGATTATTTCTATTTAGAACATTATTTAAACTAGTAAAAGAAAAAATATATCTGTGAAAATAGAAATCAGCTGAATGAAATTTAAAAATAGTTTTAAAGAATTAAAGGCTTTTTAATTTGCGAAATAAGGGAGATATGAAAGATGAAAAAGGTAATAGCGATTATAGTAGGTTTAATCATTTTAACTGGTTGTGATGTATTAGATAACTTTACCAAAGCAAACACCGTAGATGGTGAACAAGAACATGTAGCTCCACCATCTAATCCTAGTGACTTCTATGCTGATTTAGTAACAGAAATATTTGATGAATCTAACGACATTCTCAGTCAATTTAATAGCCTAATTGATCGTTTATATGCAAGTACAGCAAGTGAAGCTCAATTTGCTCAAATAGTTAACGATATGCTACCAAGAAGTAATGATCTATTAAAAAAGTTAGATGAAGCTCTATATATAATTAATGACGATTTTTATGGGTTTCATAAAGACTTAATTACCCTAGTGAATTTCCAGCACCAGTTGTTATTGGAAGCTATCAAGAAAGCAAACAGTGAGAATGAACAATTAGACCTCAACAAATTAAGAAGCGATTATGTGAAAATTAAACAAGACCAAACGATCCTTATCCAAAAAATTAAATCAATTCTTCAAAAACAAAGTGTGCAGCCATAAGAAAGGAGAAGGAAATGAAAAAGACAAAACAGTTGTTAATTCTAGTATTAGTACCACTACTATTAGTAGGGTGTGAACTAGGTGGTTTGTTTAAAAAAGATTACTGGAAAGCTGAACAAGTAGCTCAAGTCGTAATCAATGAAGATGGAACATGGGGGAGGGAAGATGAAGTAGAACAAGTTCAAGAAGAAAAGCAATCGGAAGAAAACATTGAACAAGACGTACTCTTATCTGTCGTGGAACGATATATAAATGGAATTGTAAACGAGGACATTAACTTATGGCTAACTTCAGTCTCAAATAAGCACATTGAAGAAGTGGTAAAAGAATATAAAGAAAATAGAATAGATGGAGATATAGGGGGAGATTTGGAAGAAGCAGCGTTAAACAATGAAATCGTTAAATTGCATATGAAAAAATTAAAACAAAAATACTTCTTAGATCAAGTTATCATAATGAAAGATCAGGTTTCGATGACCCAACAAGAGAAAGAAATTACATTAATTTTTAAGCGATCATTTATAGATAGTTACTACGAAAAATTTGTATTTTTAATTAATATAGTTAACAATGAATGGCTAATTGATAAGTTTGAATATGTATTAGAAAAGAAATAAAGAAATAGGGAAAAAGAATTAATTAGTTTTAATATACGTATATGGATATTGAAAAGAGATATTTAATTATTACAATCGAAAATGTATTGTTTTTAAGTGAATTAGGCTAAATTTGGTGTAGTAAGACAAGTTTCGACATAAGTTATACTTAACAGAGTGTTAAATACGACCACTCAAAGAAGGAAAAGATCGGCTGGGGAATTGCTCATTTGAGTAATGTTTTAATAATTTATTTATGCTTAAACCCTTGGTATTATTGACTTCTTAGATTATTTAATGTATAATAAAAGCATAGTGAGATATTAAAACTGGTGGTGATGAAGTGATCCTTTTAAGTGATGTAATTAGCAAGATTGCGAATAAATGTATTAGTGACTATCGGTGTCAGGAGTTAAGAAAAGTAAAAAATGAACTTTTCCTTCGGTTGTTAGATGGGGAAGTAGCTTGCGTAAGTTTTGATAATGAAAAAGAAGGTTTTTCATGGTTTCTTACTCAAGTGAAACATAATCTTCATCTGACATTTTCATCAGATCATAGAACTGGTAGCGTATCGGCATTTCAGCACCGAACTGTAATGACACCACAGGTAGTCGGGAATTCAGAAGACGTTTTATCTATCCTATTTTATATAGATCAAGATAAAGCGCTGACGATCACTGAAGAACTAACAAAATTAGGTGTTACAAACTTACAACCAGTAGATATTGCCATGTATGTCAGAAAAAATGATAGCAAGCTTTTTAGTGAATTAAAAACGAAAGTGATTGATGAATTTCTGAATAATCTTCAAAATGCGTTTGGTTCATACATCATCAATAGATATTACGATTTAAAGTAAAAGGGGCCTTCGGTCTCTTTTTATTTTTGTCTAATAGTTCTAGTTATTTAAACATTCATTTAACCATTATAAATGTAAATGGTTTATTTTTTTTGTAATAAAACCACATTAAACATTGTTAATACTAATTAAATGAGTTATAATATAAATATAAAGCAAGAGGGTGAAACCTTCTATTATTCTAAAAGGTGGGATATAGCATGAGTACGATTTATAAGAGTAGAGAAATAACAGCATTTTTTCGTGATAAGCAGCTAAAGTTCGCGGTAGAAGATGCTATGACAAATAAGTTAGATAAGAGTATGTATAAGATCGCACTAAAGTTTATTCCGCTGGACAAGGATAACAAGGCAAAAAAAGAAGAAATAATGGCTCATTACATGGACGTTTCAGAAGTGAAAAGACTTATCCACCATGTGTTAAACAAGCAGAATTTAACTGGTCTATATAATGCTAGTGAAAAAAAACAAGGTAATGATGTGCCTTGTTATAAGGATATGAAGGGTGGTCAAACAAGCGAAGGGATTAAATCAAGGATACTCACCTTTGTTGAAACAAATGGAGAATACTTCTTCCAGTTGTCGCTACATGATGGTAGAAAGTATGGTCAAGGTGCTGTCGTGCCAACTTCTGGACCAAAGAAGAAACTTTATATAAAACTTAGTGGTGCTGAATTAGAAACGTTAGCTATTGAATTAAGAGATTACATTCAGCAAAAGGAAGTAAGGCAATTCCACTTTTATCACTATACAGATATGATGCCAGTCCAAGATCAAGAAAGAAAAAATGCGTAAATAGAGATCTCTTGAAGGAGTGAGTGATATGCAAATGTCTATGGAAGAAATGCTCATTGTGATTACTGGTATCCCAAAAGAAATGATAGAAAAGATGTCAGCCCATGAAATTGAAGATTTATATAATGAACGTATTGTAAATAGATAAAAAAACAAATGCTCATTTAAAAACTCAAAAGAATACTAGATAGAAAGGGTGTTAGCTAATGGCAAAAAGTAGACAATATGCCTATATAAAATGTCCTTATTGCAAAAAGGAGTATAAATCTAACATGGTAAATTGGCATGTTAGAAATAAGTGTAAGGAAAACTCAACTTCGGAAATAAGTAAAACATACATGGTGAATAGATTGTAAATTGAGAAAAAATTTAAAAAAAGTTAGGTGGACATTTTTATGAGAGAGAATATATTTTGCCCAATTTGCGATTACGATTACACACACATATTAGGTACAATTCAGTTTATAACTGATGAATATTGGGTTTCAGAAGTGTTGGTAAACCAAAAATATAGTATCCCTGTAAAATTTGAATATAATTTCAGATCACAAGGGAACATTCATATTCTGTTTAGGTGTGAACGAGGTCATTATTTTGTGGTAAGTTTCGATGGGTATAAAGGGATTGTATTCGTCAATGAAAATACTTTGGTAAATGAATTACTCGGATATTTGAATGAAACAGCAGATGATAAATTCGGGTTCAAATTTTCAATAGATTTTAATTTAGTTGGTAGAATAGAGACTTTTCTAGAAAATAAGGAATTTGAGCTAGCAAATAAAATGAAATAAGTTGCTATTTAAATAAAGAGAGGATACAAGCTTATGAAAATTATATTAGATCATATGCTACGATTAGTTAATCCTCATACGGAGATTGCAGAATGGATAAAAAAACATTCAACATTTCTAAATCCTCAATACTTTCAAGCTCAAAAATTAGGGTATTCCACTCATGGGATACCCTTTGAAATAAAGTTGTATCGTGAGGATGATAATGGATTAACTTTACCAAGAGGTATTTCGTTAGAATTAGCTTTACTAGTAAAAAAAACTGGATTTCCTTTTCTGTTAGAAGATAATCGCTTATTAAAGAGCCAAATAGATTATGGCTCTAAAGTACAATTAAGAAATTATCAAGCAGCAGCAGTAGAAAAATTACTAAAGTATAAACAAGGTGGAATATCTGCGCCATGTGGTGCTGGAAAAACTGTTATATTACTTGAAGCGATAGCTCAAACACAACAACCAGCCTTATGGATTACTCATACAAAAGAATTAGCCTATCAAGCAATAGAAAGAGCTGAACAAGTGTTGACTATAGACCGAAGTGATATTGGCATAATCGGTGATGGCAAAAAGAGTTTAGGTAAAAAATTAACGGTAGCTCTTGTTCAAACTCTTGGGAAAGTAGATATAAGCAAGATCAAAGATAATTTCGGTTGTGTTGTAATTGATGAAGCTCATCGGATGGCAGCACGTTCATTTTATGAAGTGATTAACGAATTTCCGGCCTTATATCGTTTTTGGGTATCAGCTACACCAGAAAGATCAGATGGATTAACAAAAATTGTTACTGGTGTTGGCGGAATGATCGTACATGAGATTGCACAATCACAAGTACCAACAATTATACCGAAACTTAAATTAGTCACAACTGATTTTTCTAAGCATGAGGATAATTACAGTAAATTAATTACAGAAATCGTTCAAGATGCCAATAGAAATGAATTAATTTGTGAGACTATTCTACGTGAATTGGAGAAAGATGATTACGTCTTAGTACTATCAGACCGCCTAGAACATTTACAGATCCTAAGAACCTATTTAAAAGCAATTAAACGTAATCTGAGGGTTGCTCTATTACATGGGAAGTTAAAGAAAAAGGAAAGAGAATACATTATGTTACAAGTGAAAAATAAAGAAGTTGATGTATTATTCGCTACACAATTAGCTAGAGAAGGACTAGACTTACCACATTTAAACAAATTATTTCTAGTATGTCCTAAAAAGGCTAGTGGAGCTATACAACAAGAGGTTGGTCGGATTATGCGCCCATATGAAGGAAAGGGGAAAGCAGTTGTCTATGACTTTGTAGATGTGAAGAATGGCATGTTGGAATACCAGGCTCAAAAACGTATTAAGACATATGAAAAAATTGGCATAAATGGTTATGAAATTATTTAGAGGGAGTGAGACAATTGGATTTTCTAAGTGGAATTGGAGATAACTATCAGTTATTTGTTTATGGTGCAATTATATTAATGATTTTAAGATCAGCAATAAAGAAAGCATTGAAAACTTTAATTACATTAGTTGGAGTATTAACGATTGTTTATTTCGTAATAGGTCAGATGGGGTAAGGGAGTACAAAGTATGTACGAAACAATTAATTATATAAGGGGTCGGGACAACATTTTAACCAAAATATACTCTAAGACCTATTTTTCAGAAAAAAGCCTAAATATTTTACTCTAAGAAATTTAGGCTTTTTTCTTCAATAAATTTTACTATTTAATGGCCGTAAAGAATTTAATGTAGTTAAATTATTCTTATCAAACTTATATTCTCCTAAAAAGTTGATATGCTCCCATCCTAGTGGAGAAATATGCTTTAAAAATTCATCATTAAATGTTAGCTGGTTCTTTCGGTATTCAACTGCTTTGGCTAGGTATACGGTATTCCATACGCTAATAGCATTTATAATAATATTTAGTGCACTAGCCCTCTGTAATTGGTCTTGCAATGCTTTTTCCTATAAGCACTAATAAGGATAGTGAAATTAAAGGGTACATTTGCAAAGTTTGCAATAGTAGACACTTATTATCTGAACTTACTTGCGGTTGCTCTAATTGTAAAAATAGTGATCCGAAACAGTTTGAATATGTTGGCTCTACATATGGTGTTAATCTTAAAACAACATCAAAAGTGGCAACTTGGGAAAAACAGTTGGAATTTGCTTTGAAGGGAAATCGACCTGTTTTAATCGACATAAAATTGTAAATTGCAAGGTTTAAAGTATTGTTTAATAGTCGCTGTATATGAGATACAATGAAAAAATAGCAAAATAAAGGAGTTGTTGAAAATGAGTTTATACCTCATTAAGGGGTCTAGGCAGAAAAAAGCGGAAAATATACGTTAAGACAATATTTGGAAGCGGAAAGTTAATTTTCATTACTCTAAGGGGTACCGCCAACATTTCGAAAATTTTATTAGCTAAGCAAGTTTCGAAATAAAAAAGTCGATTTCCTATACGCTAAGGAATCGACTTTTCTAATTATGCTCATTCAAATGAGTTCTCTATAATTTAAGTATAATTCTTGACAATCAACAACTACCATTTTAATAGTAATATTTCCGAAAATATCAATATTTTTTATAAAATTATATTTTATATTTATGGACAAACTGGTTGCATCTGTCCTCTTACACACTTACGATAACCAGGAACCCAACAAGAAATGATGGTTGCCCCTGCACATACAACTCGTCCAAACATACTGAAATTAGGGATTGTACAAGCTAAACCAATAATTGTAGCACATGTACCATGTAATGAATGAGAAATTGTTTCGTATTCAAAACAAACCCAACATATTTGATTTGACATTAATGATATTTCTCCACTTTGGTCTTCAAATTCTTCTAGAACTGTATTATTCGCTTCATCTATTGCATCACTAAGTCCAACCATGTCTGAAACGTCAATTATATCATTTTCTCCTGTTCTCAAGTTAGTGTATATTAATTCTTTGCTATTATGAACGTTAGAGTAATCTAAATAAACTACTTCAAATGCTTGCTCTTCAAATGAATACAAGAATGTTAAAAGAGAATTGAATTGCAAATAATCATCTAGTAATTGATCCATATTCAAATCAACTTCATACTGTGCAATCCATCCAAATTGTTCCTTATCCTCGTCTAATAAAGGATTAATAACTACAGGATCGTCATAAACAAAATAAGGTTTATATTCATTATACTCAGAGGTATCAACTAGCAAATTTACAAATTCTTCTTTTGAAATTTCTGGTGATGAACTAGCCCTACCAGTACTTGCTAATGCTAATAAGTCTGTAAAAAGAAACACAGCAACTAAAGACAACAATATAATTTTCTTTGACATAAAATCCCTCCAATGTTAATATATTGGTATATTAACAGATTAGTAAAATAATAGCAATATTTATTTTTGGGAATATAAGTAAGTTTAACGTGGAGGTATAATATGATATATAAAATACTCATGAGTATTTTTTTAGGATTTTTATGGACCACATATTATTTTTTTGTAATGGGATTGAATAATTTGTCCTCTGTACTTTTAATAATGGTTGGAATTATATTCATTTATCAAATTCTTAATAAAATTATTTACGAAGAGGAAAATAATAAAAAGAAATATATCTATTGGTTTATTTTTGGTGTGAGTGTACTTGCTTTTGTTTTAATTTTATAGATAAATTACCTTGTTTTTAATAAAGTATTAATTTATGAGAATTACATTACTTATTATAATTCGGAGCCTTGCCATCACAATTGATAGCAGAGCTCTTTTTAGTTGTTCTATTAAATTAATCTTTTTCACTCCCACAGTTAGATAAATAAATATTCACAACCTCTTCTTTACATTAATACAAATATTTATTACAAACCAATATCATTAACGGTCGTTTTTGAGATTGATTTTATTGATACAAAAATAATCTATTTAATTTAACAAATTAAGTGTCAAAACTTATCTAAAAACCAAAATATTATTACTCTAATTTTCATTGAGTTATGAGACAATAGAAGCATAATTTTACTATTTGAGGTGATTCGAATGTTAGTTGGTTATGCTCGTATTTCAACTCAAGATCAAAATCTTGATTTACAGAAAGATGCATTGTTACAAATTGGATGTGAAAAGATATTTACTGATGTTGCTAGTGGTGGGAAAACGTCTAGAACAGGTTTGGAAGATGCTCTTCAGTTTTTACGAAAAGAAGATACGCTTGTTGTCTGGAAATTGGATAGATTAGGACGTTCTCTAAAGCATTTAATTGATTTAGTAAATGATTTAAATGAACGAGGGATTCATTTTAAAAGTTTACAAGAGAGTATTGATACTTCTACTAGTGGTGGGAAACTTGTATTTCATGTGTTTGGCGCATTAGCAGAGTTTGAACGTGAAATAATCAAAGAACGAACTAAAGCTGGCTTATCTGCTGCAAAAGCAAGAGGTCGTTTAGGCGGTCGCCCCAAAATAATGGATGAAAAGAAAGTTGCAATGGCGAAAAAATTAAGAGAAGATCCGAACCATTCAATTGATGATATATGTCAAATCCTCGGTGTATCAAGGGCCACCTTTTATCGATACTTAAAAGCTGAGGAGAATACAAATGCCATCTAGAGGAAGAGAGATTTTATCGTCAGAACAAAGAGAAGAATATTTGAAAATACCACCACAATTAAATAAAGATTTATTAAGTGCTTATTTCACACTTACAGAATATGACATAGAAATCGTCAATAAAAGAAGGAGAGATCATAATCGATTAGGGTTTGCTATTCAACTATGTGTCTTACGTTATCCTGGTTGGTCGCTTACAGATGTAGAGCCTATTCCTAAATATATTATTGATCATTTAGCCAAGCAATTGCATGTTCGTTCTCAGGAATATGATTCTTATGCTAAGAGGATTTCAACTAAATATGAACATTTAGAAGAAATCAGACAATTATATGGTTATACAAATTTCAATCCATCAGTGTACAGAATTTTTTCTAAATTCCTTCTTAAATATGCTCTACAATCCGATAATATAACATTTTTGATAACCACGTTAATAGATGAACTTCGTAAAAATAAAGTCATACTTCCTGGTATCACAACTATAGAGCGTATGGTCTGGGAAACTAGAAAGCGTGCTGAAAAGAAAACCTATAAAGTATTAATAGCTTCAATTTCAGGTTTGCAAAAAAGGAGTTTATTAGACCTTATTACAGTTCCTAATCAAAGGAGTAAACGAACTCCCCTAGCTTGGTTAAGGGAAATACCAGGACAATCATCCCCAGATGCCTTTTTAAAAGTGGTTGAAAGATTAAGATATTTACATGACCTAAACCTTAAAGTTAATACGGAAAATGTACACCCAAATCGACTTTTACAGTTAGCGCGAGTAGGATCTCGCTATGACAGCAACTCTTTCAAAAAATTTGCAAACAATGATAAAAAAATTGCTATTTTAGTAGCGCATCTACATTCTTTGAAACAGAGTTTAATAGATCAAGCAATCGAAATCCATGACCGACAAATGATGACCTTACAATCAAAAGGAAGAAAAACACAGGAAGAAATCCAAAAACAAAACGGCAAATCGGTTAATGAAAAGATAAATCATTATGCAAATATTGGCGAAGCTCTCATTAAAGCTAAAGATGAAGGTTTAGACCCTTTTAATGTGATTGAATCGATAATGAAGTGGGAAGATGTTTTAGAATCTGTAGAAGAAGCGAAAAGATTAGCACGACCAATGGACTATGATTACTTAGATTTGTTAAAAACAAGGTACTCTTATCTTCGTAAGTATACCCCAACATTGCTTGAGGCTTTGGAATTTAAATCTACTCAAGCTTCTAAACCATTATTGAGTGCTTTAAATTCGATTAAAGAGATGAATAAAAGCAATAAGCGGAAAATCCCTAAAGGAGCACCGTTAGATTTTGTTCCTAAACGATGGAAAAAGCATGTTTATGATGAAGAAGGAAATATTAATCGTCAATATTATGAAATGGCTGCATTAACAGAGTTGAAAAATCAAATACGTTCTGGTGATGTTTGGGTAGTGGGTAGTCGTTTACATAAAGATTTTGAAGAGTACCTTGTTTCAAAAGATAATTGGAAAATAGATCGTGCAAAAGGGACTAATTTAGGTGTGAAAATGTCTTATGGTGAATATATAAGCGAACGAATACAATCTTTAAATCAAAAATTAAAATGGGTATCAGAAAACATAGACTCACTTGATGGGATTAATATTGAAAAGGCCAAACTTCGTGTGAATCGTCTAGATAAGGATACCCCTGAAGATGCTAGAACATATAGTTTATCGTTGTATCAACTACTTCCTCGAATTAAACTAACAGATTTACTTATTGAGGTTTCTAGCTGGACCAAGTTTGATGAACAGTTTATACATGCTTCCACTAATAAACCACCAAAAGGGGAAGAAAAGGGGGTTTTGATGGCGGCTATTATGGCAATGGGTTCAAATATAGGATTGTCTAAAATGGCAGACTCCACCCCAGATATATCCTATTACCAAATAGCCAATACTGCTCAATGGAGACTTCATGATGAAGCGATGATTCGTGCTCAAGCTACTCTTATTAATTATCAAAATAAACTCTCGTTAAGCGACTATTGGGGAAAAGGAACAACATCATCTTCTGATGGGATGCGTGTACAGGTCGGAGTCTCATCTTTACATGCCGATTCAAATCCACATTATGGAGTTGGGAAAGGAACCACCATTTATAGATTTACGAGTGATCAATATTCATCCTTCTATACAAAAATAATAAATACAAATGCAAGAGATGCTGTTCATGTAATTGATGGTTTACTTAACCATGAGTCAGATTTAAATATTGATGAGCATTATACAGATACAGCCGGTTATACTGATTTAGTATTTGGATTAAGTCATTTGTTAGGATTTAGATTTGCGCCGCGACTCAGAGATTTATCCGACGTTAAACTTTTTACTATTAATCAACCAAGTGAGTTTCCAAACCTAGAAAAGATCCTTCGAGGAAGAATCAACTTAAAACTAATTGAAAATAACTATGATGATGTATTAAGATTAGCTCATTCCATTCGAGAAGGTACTGTTTCAGGATCACTTATAATGGGGAAACTTGGTTCATATGCTCGCCAAAATAAATTAGCAGCAGCTTTAAGAGAAATGGGTAGAATAGAAAAAACTATTTTTATATTAGATTACATTTCTAGTGAAGCATTGCGTCATCGTATACAAAAAGGGTTAAACAAAGGGGAAGCTATGAATGGACTAGCCAGGGCTTTATTTTTTGGCAAACGTGGAGAATTACGTGAAAAAGGTATACACCAGCAATTACAACGAGCGAGTGCCCTTAATATTTTAATAAATGCTGTAAGTATATGGAATACAGTTTATTTAACAGAGGCTATTAAAGTACAAAAAATGACCGGTACTTTTCAAGAAGAATTAATTCCTCATGTATCACCATTAGCATGGGAGCATATCAACCTTTTAGGGGAATACAAATTTAACTTAAACACAAAGAAAGGATTAAGAGAATTACGTACTTAATATTAGATAATAAGCCGGTTTTCGTAACCTTAGAGTAATGAAAATCGGCTTTTCACTTCCAAATATTGTCTTAGCGTATATTTTCCGCTTTTTTCTGCCGAGACCCCATTAAACAAAAAAGGGAAGATAAAAGAGACTATAAAGATTTGTTTAACTTAATAGAGTGCAATCTTGGTCCATGTTATTATGATGGTGATTTAGATGTATGGGTAGTAAGTTCGGCTTTTAATTCTTTAGAGATTTCTGAGAAGATTAAAGGTTTTTATAATGGGGTAGCGTCAGGAAAATGCGGATTTACAACGCTAAGCACATTTTCGAGACGATTCCCCCATTTTTAACAACGTTAAGAAAATTTCAATGGTCTTAAAGAATCTAACGAGACCATTTTCTCGGAATTAAAATGGTATTCTCCTAGCAAATTAATATGTTCCCAACCTAGAGGCGACATATGGTGCAATAATTCTTCATTAAAACTACTAGCCTGTTTTTGATATTCAACTGCTTTTGTTAGGTGTAAGGTATTCCATATACTGATGGCATTAATGATTATGTTTAAGGCACTGGCCCTTTGCAATTGATGTTGTATAGTCCGTTCCCTAAGCTCACCTTGTTTTCCGAAGAAAATAGCTCTTGCTAATCCATTCATGGCTTCTCCTTTATTCAATCCTCTTTGTATTTTTCTTCTTAATGATTCATCCGATATATAATTCAAAATAAAGATCGTTTTTTCTATTCGGCCCATCTCACGTAAGGCCGAAGCCAAGCTGTTTTGTCTTGAATAGGAACCTAGTTTCCCCATAATAAGGGATGCTGAAACTGTTCCCTCTCTTATAGAATGAGCTAATCGCAAAACATCCTCATAATTTTCTTTAATGACCTTTGTATTTATTTGTCCACGTAAAATGGCTTCTAATTTTGGATATTCACTTGCTTTATCTATTGTAAATAATTTTGAGTCTGATAAATCTCTTATTCTAGGAGCAAATTTAAATCCTAATAAATGAGTCAGTCCGAATATTTGGTCTGTGTAACCGGCCGTGTCTGTATAATGCTCTTCTATATTTAGATCCGTCTCATGGTGCAACAATCCATCCAAAACATGAATCGCATCCCTTGAATTTGTATGAATAATCTTTGTGTAGTAAGAAGAGAATTGATCACTAGTAAAACGGTAGATGGTGGCTCCTTTTCCAGTCCCGTAATGTGGGTTTGCATCTGCATGAAGTGATGAAACACCTAGCTGCATTCTCATACCATCTGACGAGGATGTTGTACCGTCGCCCCAATTGGAGGACAACTGTAATTTATGATGGAAATTTACTAATATGGCTTGGGCTTTATTCATTGCATCTTCATACATACGCCATTGAGATACATTGGCTAGTTGCTTATATGTAAGTCCGGGTGTGGCCTCGGCCATCTTGCTCAAGCCAATATTCATACCCATTCCTAAAAGGGCAGCCATGATAATGATTGTTTCTTCCTTATCTGGTTTTCGATTATTGGAAGCATGAGTGAATTGCTCATGAAATCCTGTTATATGAGCCACATCCATGAGTAAATCAGTTAATTTTATTCTTGGTAGTATCTGATAGAGGCTTGCGCTAAATTTTTTTGCTTCTTCTGGAACATCTTTTTCTAAGCGTGCAAGTGACAGTTTTCCTTTTTCAAGAGAAACTCCATCTAGCTTGTTGAAATTGGCAGCTAACCACTTTAACCTTTCATTAAGGCTTCTAGTTCTCTCTGTTATATAATCTTCAAATGATAAACTAACTGATAATCTCGTATTCCCCTTCGATTGATTCCATGTATCTTCCGAAAACAAATATTCCTCAAAATCCCTATATTGTCTGCTGCCCACAATGGAAACATCTCCTGCCCGAACATGCTCCCGAAGTTCTGTTAAAACAGCCATTTCATAGTAATGACGATTAATTGTTGTACCATCATCCTCGTATAAATGCTTTTTCCATCGTTTTGAAATAAAATCCACAGGTGAGTCGTCAGGCACTTTTCGCTTTCCGGATTCGTTCATTCCTCGGATAATCTCAACAGCCTGTAAAAGTGGCTCATTTGCTTTTGTAGAATGAAATTCCAATACTCTTAATAGCGTTGGCGTATATTTTCTTAGTGAATAAAACCGTTTTTGCAGTAAGTCCAAATAATCATAGTCGGCAGGACGTGCAAGCTCCTGAGCCTCTTCTACTGAAGAGACAAAGGTATTCCATTCAATAACCGATTCTAAAACCTTAAAAACATCTAATTTTTCCTCTTTTGCTTTAATTAATGCTTGTCCGATGTTCGTAAAGTGTATAACTTTCTCATTTAGCTTTTTACCATTTTGTTTCTGGATTTCCTCTTGAGCCTTACGACCTTTTGATAACAAACTAAGTATTTGCCTATCATGAATTTCAAACGCTTTATCCGTTAGCTCCTGAGTAAGTTGTAATAAATAGACGGTTAATATCGAATAACGTTTATTTTCTTGAAAGTCACGGAATGCATACGGCTCGTATCTTGAACCTAAGCGAGACAGCTGCAACAGGCGGTTGCGGTGCAAATGACTAATTTGTACCGTTTCCAATTCCATTCCTCGTATATATTCGAGTCGTTCTATTACTTTTAGAAATGTTTCGGGTGAAGGATGACCCGGTGGTTCCTTTAACCAACCCAATATCGTTTTATTAGATTCAGATGGATGCTGCGAAGTAATAATCTCTTCAAGCTTTTCTTTTTGCTCATTTGTAAGAGATTTACTAACTGTATTAAATAGCTTCTTTTCAGCCATCGCCCTTGCTTCCCACACCATTCTTTCAAGTGTAGTGATAGCAGGCAGTATAATTTTGTTTTTTCTTAGAAAATCTATGCATTCATGCAGTAGATGAATGGGATCACCATTTTCCAAAGCTAATTGATGAAGGTACTTAAATGTCATTCGATATTCACTCAGGGTAAAAGTTACAAAGTCGTATTCACTTCGAATTTCTTTCAAATGATCCCAAAGTGTATTTTCCCTTTGAGGATAATGACCAAGCGAGGATGGACTAGCACCAATCTGTTTCGATATATATTGTATGACCGAATCTGGGATGCTTTTGATATGAGTGTATGGCCAACCGGGATACCGAAGAACAGCTAATTGAACGGCAAACCCTAAACGGTTTTCTTCCCTCCTTCGCTTATTAACTATTTCTAAATCACGTTTGGAAAAAGTGAAGTAGGTCCCCAATATCCATTCATCTTCAGGGATTTGCATAAAAGACTGTCTCTGTTCCGGTGTAAGCAATTCTCTACCTCTCGCAATTTTCATTCAGTATCATCCCATTTCTGTATTTTTCAATTTATTAGTTCAATTATATATCAATAGAGTGTACTCTATTGATACAAGTGTAGTAGACTGATAAAATCATAGTTAAGAGCGTCTCATAAGACTTGTCTCAAAAACGAGGTGATATTTTGCGAAAAATCGGTTATATACGTGTCAGTTCGACTAGCCAAAACCCTTCAAGGCAATTTCAGCAGCTGAACGAAATCGGAATGGATATTATATACGAAGAAAAAGTTTCTGGGGCAACAAAGAAACGTGAGGAACTTCAAAAAATGTTAGAGGATTTACAGGAAGGTGACATTATTTATGTTACAGATTTAACTCGAATCACTCGAAGTACGCAGGACTTGTTTGAATTAATTGATTTAATACGAAGTAAAAAGGCCAGTTTAAAGTCCCTAAAGGATACGTGGTTAGATTTATCAGAAGATAATCCATACAGCCAATTCTTAATTACAGTAATGGCTGGAGTTAATCAGTTAGAGAGAGATCTTATCCGTATGCGTCAACGTGAAGGGATTGAGCTGGCTAAGAAAGAAGGAAAGTTTAAAGGTCGGATAAAGAAATATCATAAAAATCATGCGGGAATGAATTATGCAGTAAAGCTATATAAAGAAGGAAATATGACTGTAAATCAAATTTGTGAAATTACAAATGTGTCTAGGGCTTCATTATATAGAAAGCTATCGGAAGAGAACAAATAGTTCAGTCCTATTCCATTAAAGGGCCAGATTATGAAGTAACCCCTTTAAAGAAAATCAGATCCTTATCCTATGTTTTAAAGGAGATTATGAATTATGTACTTAAAGTCTTATGCAGTTTGGTTATTTTGTTATTAGAATTGGGTACTCCAATTCTTTTTTTATGAATTTTTTTATTCATTCAAATAAACACTTGAATGAATTATTAAAAATGGTTATACTATATTCAAGCAAACACTTGAATGAGATTGAGGTGAGAATATGATTAAGAAAGATACTTGTCAAATTTATTGTTATGACGAAGAAAAGGTCAATCGAATACAAGGTAATTTACAGACAGTAGATATTTCTAGTGTTGCCCAAATGTTAAAAGCTATTGCAGATGAAAATAGAGCAAAAATTACCTATGCTTTGTGTCAAGATGACGAACTGTGTGTGTGTGATATAGCAAATATTATAGGTGTTACGGTTGCAAATGCTTCTCATCATTTACGCTCCCTTCATAAACAGGGGATTGTGAAATTTAGAAAAGAAGGCAAACTGGCATTTTATTCATTAGATGATGAGCATATCAGACAAATTATGATGATTGCATTAGCACATAAGAAAGAGGTGAAGAGCAATGTCTAGTGAGAAAGCAAAACTATCTGAAGAAGAAATGAAAGCCTATCGTGTTCAAGGATTTACTTGTACTAACTGTGCAGCCATTTTTGAAAATAATGTTAAAGAACTTCCCGGTGTTCAGGATGCGAAAGTAAACTTCGGAGCATCCAAAGTTTATGTTAAAGGGACGACAACCATTGAAGAATTAGAAAAAGCAGGAGCATTTGAAAATTTAAAAATTCGAGATGAAAAAGAACAAAGGGTAGAACGAGAACCTTTTTGGAAGCAGAAAGAAAACGCTAAGGTATATATATCAGCCCTTTTACTTGTAGTTAGCTGGTTCTTAGGAGAACAGTATGGTGAGGAGCATGTTCTACCGACAATTGGTTATGCAGCGTCCATTTTAATCGGTGGATATTCGTTATTCATTAAAGGTCTCAAAAATCTAAGTAGATTAAATTTCGATATGAATACGCTTATGACTATTGCCATTATAGGAGCTGCAATCATTGGTGAATGGGGTGAAGGGGCAACCGTTGTTATCCTATTTGCGATTAGTGAAGCATTAGAGCGTTATTCAATGGATAAAGCACGTCAATCTATTGAATCTTTAATGGATATTGCCCCAAAAGAAGCGTTAATTCGACGAGGCAATGAAGAAATGATGATTCATGTTGATGATATTCAAGTTGGAGACATCATGATTGTTAAGCCCGGTCAAAAGTTAGCAATGGATGGAGTAGTGGTTAAAGGTACATCGACATTAAATCAGGCTGCGATTACAGGTGAAAGTGTTCCAGTAATGAAAAACACAGATGATGAAGTATTTGCAGGAACCTTGAATGAAGAAGGGTTACTTGAGGTTAAAGTAACAAAACGAGTTGAAGATACTACTCTTTCAAAAATCATTCACTTGGTAGAAGAAGCTCAAGCAGAACGGGCCCCTTCTCAAGCGTTTGTCGATAAATTTGCTAAATACTATACACCAGCTATTGTGATACTAGCTCTTTTAATTGCGGTAGTTCCACCATTATTTGGGGGAGACTGGAGCCAATGGATTTATCAAGGATTAGCTGTATTAGTGGTTGGTTGTCCTTGTGCCTTAGTAGTCTCAACTCCAGTTGCTGTTGTTACAGCAATAGGAAATGCAGCGAAAAATGGTGTTTTAATTAAAGGTGGTATCCATTTAGAAGAAGCAGGACACTTAAAAGCGATTGCTTTTGATAAAACAGGAACATTAACAAAAGGGATTCCTGCTGTAACAGACATTGTGACATATGGTGGAAATGAAAATGAATTAATGACCATAACAGCAGCCATTGAAAAAGGATCGCAGCATCCACTTGCTTCAGCAATTATGAGAAAAGCAGAAGAAAATGGATCAGACTTTAATGATGTAATGGTTGAAGACTTCCAATCCATTACGGGCAAAGGTGTAAAAGCCAAAGTAAATAACGAAATGTATTATGTCGGAAGCCCAGCACTTTTTGAAGAATTACATGGAAGCATTGAAAGTGATAGAAAACAAAAGATTACAGAAATGCAGATCCAAGGAAAAACCGTGATGGTGCTAGGAACGAAAAAAGAGATTCTTTCGTTAATTGCTGTAGCTGATGAAATTAGGGAAACATCAAAAGAAGTTATCGGAAAATTGAATAATATTGGAATAGAAACAGTAATGCTTACAGGTGATAATCAGAGAACTGCAACTGCAATTGGAAAACAAATTGGTGTTTCTGATATTAGAGCTGATTTACTTCCAGAGGATAAGTTGAATTTCATTAAAGAACTTCGAGAAAAACATCAAAGTGTGGGAATGGTCGGAGATGGCGTGAACGATGCTCCAGCACTTGCAGCATCTACCGTTGGTGTAGCGATGGGTGGTGCTGGAACTGATACAGCTTTAGAAACGGCTGACATCGCATTAATGTCTGATGATTTGAGTAGATTACCATATACAATAAAATTAAGCCGTAAGGCTTTAGCAATCATCAAGCAAAACATTACCTTCTCTTTGGCGATTAAATTAGTGGCATTACTGTTGGTCATGCCCGGTTGGTTAACACTATGGATAGCGATATTTGCTGATATGGGAGCAACTTTACTTGTAACATTAAACAGTTTACGCTTATTGAAAATCAAAGAATAGGTTCTAAAATGGGCTTCAACAATCAGGTGTGATAATTGAAAACAATGTTATGCTTCAATAGGGATATTAACAGGAATAATCATGGAATTACAGTTGCTGTATTAGTAGGGTAAAATTAAAAGGGAAATAACTGATTAAAAGGAGGTTGTCAAAATGGTCATACAATCAAATATGTCACCCAAAGCTATTGCTGAAGTTTGGGAAAGTACAACGGATGTTTTTAAAGAACACAATATTCCACTGACTGAAAAAACTTTAGTTACATTGGTTGAAGCCGATGCATTGACTTCCCTACTTCAAGAACTCAATGCTATTGTTGGAAGTTCAACGGCAACATGTATAGAAGGTGGCTGACAAATGCCATCAAAAAAGGAGTAGGCTACTCCTTTCATCATATATATTTTAATTATACAACTAAAGGACGCTTTAACTGAGCAACGAAAAAAGCCAAATTTCTCAATTGATGTTGAGAAATTTGGCTTTTTAGTATGAGAATTTCCTTAGCGTTGTAAATCCGCATTTTCCTGACGCTACCCCATAATGGGGAAGATAACATTGTTAATGATAGATTTCTAATAGTAAATATAGATAGTACAGATTATACTTACTGGCTGTGTAACGAGTCTCCTATTAGAGAGTTACTTCCTTAGAATAAACTAAGCAAGTTAGAGCATTTCAAAGAGAGAGGGAAATTGAAAATGATATTAAAATATGGGGATGTATTTTTTGCAGATTTAAGTCCAGTTCAAGGAGTGGAACAAGGTGGGGTTCGACCAGTTGTAGTTGTGCAAAATGACATTGGGAACCGCTTTTCTCCTAGTGTTATTGTATGTGCAGTAACTGCACAAATCCAAAAAGCTAAACTTCCTACACATGTAGAAATAAATGCTGAAAAGTATGGTTTTGATCGTGCATCAGTTATCTTATGTGAACAAATAAGGACTATCGATAAAAATAGATTAACAGAAAAAATTACGACATTCGATCATGAAATAATGAAACAAGTGAGTGAAGCGATGCAAATTGCACTTAACATGGTAGAAATGAGCTAATATTTAAGCGGATCTTGAATGATGTAAAGATATTCTCGCTTAGTTGTATATTTTTATTGAATTTACAGAAAAAGTATAATATATTGACAATAAAGAAGTGCCAATTTTGCACGTTTTTGACAATTCAAACTGCAATAAAAAATAAGGGAACCTGAGCACCCTTATTTTTTATTGCTTTTTTCGGTTATTAGAAGATGATCAATTGGTACATCAAGATAATCGCATAACGTTTCCAGCATATCTAGCGGAAGTCGTCGCATTTGATTATTTTGAAACTTCAGCAGCATTTGGTAACTAATATCGGTATCCAAACTTACTTGTTTAAGAGTGAGTTTCTTTTTGTTTAAAAGAACATTTAAATTAGTAAAAATTCTTGTTTTAGTCGTATAGGCAGTCGGAATTTCACGTACCGTATTAGGTTTTATTTTAACTTTTTGCAAATAGTACAATTCATTTAAAGGAATATCGAAATACTTGAGAAGCTTTTCAATCATCTGAACTGGAATACGTTCAGTCATGTTGTTGGCCATACGTCGAACTGTTTCAAAACTCTCATCAATATCAGAAGCAGTTTGCTGGATAGAAAGATCTCGACCAGCTAATAAAGATTTCAACTTGCAACGAAGGATAAATTTTTCATCTTCCTCTAACGACAAAGTTGCAAACGTATTTTTAGTTTGTCCTTCAATAACAATTAAATCATCTACATTCACTTTAAAATGAGTGCAGATCTTTTCAATAATTGATTTTGAATATCGAGTGACCATATTCAAACGGAATCTACGCAATGTTTCAGCACTTTCATTTAATTCTTCAGATAAACGATTAGTATTCGTTTCAAAGTGATCTAAGATATTTTCAAGGTTAATTGTTAGCATGATTTCACCTACCTTACATAAAACTATTTGTATCTATTATAACTATACCACATTTAGTTAGTCAATATAATCTATTTTTAAAGTTTATCCTCATTGACTAATTAAAATTGATATATTATTATTATACATAACAAGATTAACCTTTGATTAAATACAAGGAGGTACTTATAAAATGAGTGAAAAAAAGAGGGCGTATCAAACAAAGACGTTCGTTAAAAAAAAATTCATATAAACGTGTACATAAAGACAAATCAAGTAGAAGTGTTAAAACCATTCTATTGCCCGAATTGTGGTTCAAGTTTAGATCAGTCGAATTCTGATATGAAGTATTGCTCAAAATGTAAAGCTACTGTAGAAATAATAAGGGGGAACTAAGATGAACAGTTTATTAATATTTACAAATCAGGTAGATGATTTAGAAAAACTTATTTCTGACCAAATGGAGCCAATAGAAGGAGTAACACCTTTAGAAGAATTGACAGTATATCAAAATTTCGTTATTAGTCTAAGCGAAGATAAAGTTAAAAAAACACAACTTAAAAAAGCAAAAAAACTAATAAAAAAGCGCTTAAATCAGACAAAATACAGTCTTATGGAAATAGCTTTATATATGATGTCTTTACAATATTGCCATATCGCACCATACAAAGAACATGTAGCAACGTTAAGAAAACAGATAGGAATTATTATACCCTCGAAAAAAGCTAAGAAGAATGATCGGATGTATCTAGTTGATAAAATCACTAGAAATTTCCATAAACCTAAAACACAATCATTTTATGCCAGTACCTACACATATAAGTTAGGTCATGTTTTTGGAGAAGTTCTTGAAGGAAACCAAAGTCTTGATGAATTAGTTGAATGCGGTTTTGTCAGTTGGAACGAGATCATATGGTTTGATGAATTATTGCAAGGAGAACTAAGTGGCGTTAGCAAAGAAACAAAAGAAGTGATTAAAAAATATATTGACGAAAATGAAGAATTTTACGTTGATGGATTAATTGATTTATACTTCTTTTCCCTTATTTTTGATCTTCATTCAGTGTTATTCGAACCGGAGAAATTAGTTGAAGTTCCAAACTACAATACTGAGGATTTACTTAATGAAAATAAACAACTAAAAAGAAAAATGGCCAAAGTTGAGCAAAATAAAACAACTATTCAACAAGAATTATATGAAACTCAAAAAGAAAAGAAAGCACTAAAAGGAGATTTACACGATCTATATTCAGACAGTTTATCGGAAATTGACCGTTTGAATAAAGAATTACAAGACCAACAAGAAGCTTTTTCGGAAGAAAGACAAGCATACATGGAAATGATTAAGCGTTTAACGGATGAAAACCAGTTGTTACTAGAGAAACAAGTAACTGAAGATAAACCAAAATCAACTGAAGAAACAAATTGGCTGAAAGGAAAGAAGATCTGCATAATAGGTGGCGAGCGAGAACGTCATTATCGTACTGTTATTGAGGATTTGGAAGCGAAGATGGTATTTGTAGCAGGAAGTGACTTATCGCTAGTAGAAGGGGCAATAAAGCGTTCAGATGTGGTGTTTTACTTAACAGATTTAGTTACTCATGCTCATTTTAAGATTGCTGTTAAAGCTTCGGAAAAGTATAGTGTACCGTTTCATTTCGTCAATGGAAAAGGGATCAATACTTTTAAAGATCAGTTGAATAGGTGGGTTGCTCATGAAGTATCAAATCATAACAAGGGACTTATTCGAAGCACCATTGGATAAGGGTTGGTATTTAGCTCATTGCATTTCTGGTGATGCAGCAATGGGAGCTGGAATAGCAGTTGAATTTGTTAAGAGATTTCCAACATTAAAAATGCTACGAGTGGAACGACAAAAGGTTGGCTCTTGCGTGTGCATAGATCAAATTCTTAATCTAGTTACTAAAAATAACTATTGGGATAAGCCAAACTATCAAACGATGTGGAATGCATTACAATCAGCAGCAGAAGTATGCAGGTTCTATAAAGTGGAAAGGTTAGCCCTACCCCAAATAGGTTGTGGCATAGATGGACTTGAATGGAACCGAGTAGAAAACATGATTAAACAAGCATTTAACCATTTAGATATTTACATTGTAGTATGCGTTAAATAGACGAAAACAGTTGAAAGGGAAGGTCCAGAATGTCATACAAAGAACAAGAATTAAGTGAAGCTCTTAAACATTTTAGAGATTTACTGACGAAATACCCTGATAGTAATGATAATTTTTTTCACTTTCAATCTTTTATACGGAAATTTTTGAGGGTGAAAACAGATAAAGTTACACTACCTACTTCTGAAATAATGGCGGTCATTAAGTATGAAAGGCCAACGATCTTTAGAACGATCAAAGGAGTTGCTAACAAAGACAATACTCTGTACTTTCTTACTCATATTGATATGGATTATGACAGAGCGCAAGAAAGGTTAAATGATTTAATAGAAATTATTTGATGAAATTGATTGATGTATATTTGCTTAAAATGCGGAATTGTCTTAGGGAAATGTATATGTAAGTAGTTACATAGTACGATATTACCAGCAACGTTAGAGAACTAATATGTTCATTAAGAAAGGGTGTAGCGTATGAGCCAAAACGAAAAGTATTGGGAATATCGAAATCGATATAATGAAATCGAAAAAGAAATCTCTGAATTGTATGCTGAACAACGAAAAATGCGAGATTTAATGGAGCATAATTGCAATCATTCAAACTTAGAATTGGTTAATTATTCACCAATCGAGGTTGAAATGGGAATTGTCGATGAGGATGAAGTTCAGTATAAATGTCAAGATTGTTGGTGCTACTTTAACTTAAAGGAAGCAAAAGAAATGAATTTAATCTGATGAACATTCAACCACGATCTAGATTTGAGGAATTATACGAAACTAGTAAGGAGTGTTCGAATGGCTATTTATAGAGTTGTAGCAGAACAAAAAATAACAAAAAAAGTATTAGTTGCAGTTGAAGCTAATTCAGATGAAGAAGCAATGAATAAAGTAAAAAACAACGATATTATATCTGCTGAAACAACTTTAAATACAAGAATTGATAAGTATATTCCACTTGAAGTTGAGAAATAACGATGATTACAAGTCAGAGCGAAACTGTTCATCAGTATGAGGAGTGATTAGATGGGAAATTGGGCGATATGGAGCAGTTATGGAATACTGAAAAATCTAGGAGAATTTAACTCAGAGGAAGAGTGCGAAGATAAGTGCAAAGAGTTAAGAGAAGAAAACAAACTTGTTAATGTGTTTTATATACCAAGGTTTACCGAAACAGAGTAGTGAACAGTACGAGTATGCTAGAGAAGAATAGAGGAAAAACGAGAAGCAAAGGAAAAGGAGAATCGTATGAAGAAAACATTATATGGTCGTGTAAGAGGTAAAAATGGAGAAATTCTTCTTTTTACAAAGTGGTCTAATGTATTGTTTACCTTTCTTAAAGTGTTTTTATTAGTAGTTTTAAGTCCGATATGGCTACCTCTTTATGTTCTAACTTATCTTGGAGCTTGGTCAGAAACGTTTTTATATTGGATTGACCCAAAGGTTGACCGATTAATAGCTAAAATCGTGCCAAGAAATATTGGAAAGTAATATGTTACGCAGTACGAGTATGATGTTCAGCATTAGAGCAAAACGGCTAATATTTAATGGATAAGAAGATTGTTTGTTATTGATTTTGTTTTCTAATAAATTTGGTGGTGATAAAGTGAAGTACAAAAAAATTACACAAGATGATGTTTATAGAAAAATAGTTGCAATATCTGTTAACGTTATGAATTCTTTTCATGCAATTAATATTTCTAACCTTGCTAGTCTATTAGGGACTAGTCGTTATCAAGTTAAAAAGTATATTGATGAATTGAAAAACAAGGGTTTTGTTGAATTGAAATGTTTTAATTTATCAACAGATGAAGAATTATATCCTCCTTATTGGGGTTATCATTTAACTGAAAAAGGTAGGGATACCGACTACTATAGAGAACAAGAACGACAAGAAGAAGAACTTATAAAAGAATGTTTTGGTGCATAACACGATCATAGGAGGAATTAGATTGGGCTACTATATTCGTTCGTTAGAAAATGTAAAAAAGTGGCGTAATATGCCTTGGTTAAAGTATCTTATGACAGTTGAAGTCAATGGGAAAATGGGTAAGGTTACTGGTGCTAACTCAAACCTTAATATCAATGTGAGATTTGATGATCCTCAAAACAAGCGATACAACGGAAATTGTCATCCGCATTGGGAAACAAGGTATTTTGATAAGGATGGTAATGTGATAGCCGATTATCGAGATAATGTTCAAACTAATTGATGAATATTTCGACTTATGAAAGGGTAATTTAAAGCATTGATGTACAATCATTACGAAATCAAGACGAACACCATCAAATATTGTCTATCTTCTTATGAAAAAAGATTGTTATTAACATACAAAATATAAATTATTGGAGGCGTTTAAATGGTCATTCAAACATTATCGGAATTAACTGAAGCAGGACAACAATTTCAAGGCTTTGCATTGGTGAAGAAATCAGAACTTGGAAATTCTGCAAGAAATGAACCATTCTTTTCAGTTGTATTAGGGCAAAAAGAAAAAGAAGTTGATGCCAAATTATGGGCTTCAGACTTCGGTTTTAACGTTACACCTAATGACATAAAGGAGATCATCAAAGAAGGAGTAGTTATATCTGTTGCTGGTGTATCTAACGTCTATAAAGAAGTAATCCAATTAAAGATTACTAGCTTTAGAAGTATTAACGAAGAAGATAACGTAAATGTTAACGACTTTGTAAAGAGTGCAGTAATTCCAACTGCTGAAATAAAAGCTCAAATTGAAGATTATCTTTCTAGTATTACAGATCCATTGATAAAAGAAATTACAGAAACATTGCTATCAAAATATGAAAAGCCATTTTTCGAGTTCCCTGCAGCTATGACACATCACCATAATTACGCTTCTGGATTAAGCTATCATTCTCTTGGAATGATTAAAATAGCTGATAATCTATGCTCTTTATATCCACAATTAAATCGTGACTTAATGATTTCATCATGCGTTTTACATGACTTAGGGAAAGTTTTCGAGTTATCAGGACCAATAGCTACAACATACACAGTAAGAGGTAATCTACTAGGCCATATCAACATGATCATCATGGAAATTGAAAAAGAAGCAGAAACATTACGTAGGGAAAAAGCAGAGATTTATTTCAACGAGACGAATAGAACGTACAGTGAAGAAACGATTACTCACTTGCTTCACATCATTGTTTCACATCATGGAAAGCTTGAATGGGGAAGTAATATCCTTCCTAAGTCACTAGAAGCTCAATTATTCCACTTAGTTGATATGATTGATAGTAGAGCTAACGGTATGATTGATGGACTAGCAAAAGCTTCAGAAGGGCAAATGACTAAGGTGGGTCGAGAATATCTTTATAAGCCATTTCAGTCATAGGTGGTTGAGGTATGAAAATAATATCTCTAGTTTTAAGTACAGTCTTCTTTTTCGTTATTCCATTAATGCTAACAATATTTCTAACAGACCGGTTTGAAAGAAAAAAGTCTTTTTTACCAATCAAGAGAAATAAGAAGAGGCAGTTTTAAAGCTAATTTTTGCTATGACGTAATGAATTAATAAGCTTTTTATTACAGATGAATTCATCTATTAAGTGTTAAACCTAAAAAAAGGCTACTATTTAGCCTTTTTTGATTTTTAAACAAGAAAGGGGAATTTTGTTTGACACAAACAATGCTTATTATAGCTGAAAAGCCGCAAGCTGGGGAGACTATCGCAAAAGCGTTACTCCCTAATGGTGGTATTAAAAAGGATGGTTATATTGAAGGAAATAATTGTTTCATAACTTGGGGAATTGGGCATTTAATCGGACTTGCACCTCCTGAGATTTATGATCCGAAATATAAGACTTGGAATTTAAACGATCTACCAATTATTCCAGATCCGTTTATATTAATTGCAGATCCTAGTAAGAAGAAACAACTAAAAATAATTCGAAATTTAGCTGACGAAACGAATGTAATCGTAAATGCTTGCGATGCTGGAGCCGAAGGGCAACATATATTCCAGTTGATCTACAATCACTTAAAGCTACTTCATCCAGTAAGAAGGTTATGGACTTCTTCTTTAACTGAAAGTGCGATTAAGAAAGCCTTTCAAAACTTAAAAAACAATCAAGATTATGACAACTTACATCAGTCCGCAAAAGTGCGTTCCGAAAGCGACTGGCTGATAGGGATGAATGGTACTAGGGGGTTAACTACTAAATTTCAAGGGGAACTTTTAAGTGTAGGTCGAGTGCAGATCCCAACAACTGCATTTATATATGACCGAACAATCGCAATTGAAAATCATCAAAAGCAAAAGTTTTATGAAGTCGTTGCTACGTTTACTCAAGGAGATACGGAATATAAAGGTAAGTGGGTTGGTGAAGAATTAAAAGCACAATCATTAGCCGATCAAATAACTCAAAAAGTATTATCTAAAGTAGGTAAAATCACCAGTTACCAGAGTGGTGATAAAAACGAATCTGCTCCTAAATTACACGATTTAACCTTGTTGCAGCGTGAAGCTAATAATCAACTAGGTTGGACAGCTCAAAAGACTTTAGATGTGGCGCAAGGTCTATACGACAAAGGCTTTATTACCTATCCGCGAACAAATTGCAACTATGTATCTGAAGATGTTATCCCAATGATGTTAGAAGTCTTTAAACAAATAACACAGCGCATGAAAGCACCTTTTTTCATTTACGCTAAAGAAGAGCTGGTAAACGAGAAGAACAAGCGTATTTGCCGGCCAGAAAAAATAACTGACCATCATGCCATTATACCAACAGAAAAATTACCTAAAGGAATTAGTGATGATGAAAGAAATCTCTATTTAATCATTACTAAACGATTACTGGCCCAATTTTTCTCGCCAGCTAGATATACAGTTCACGAATTAACAACTACAGTAGAAGGTGAAAACTTCCAAACTAGAATTAAAGAATTAAAAGATTTAGGTTGGAAAGTGGTATATAACAATCAGAAAAACGAAGATGAAGAAGATGATAATGATGATGTCCCTTCCTTCTCAATCAACGAACAACAAGCTGTGATTTGCTTAAATAGCGAAACATTAGATAAAGAAACTCAACCACCTAAACCCTATACAGAGAGTACGTTGTTAGCAGCTATGGAAACATGCGGAAAATCACTCGATGATGATGATTTGAAAGATGCTTTAAAAGAAAGTGGTATTGGTACTGTAGCCACAAGAGCTTCTATTATCGAACGAATTAAGAAGGTAGGTTACATTGATCTAAAAGGAAAAAATATACTTATTACCGATAAAGGTAGAAAGTTGATTGAGCTTTTAAGACAAATGGGACTAACAACATTAACATCGCCAGAGTTAACAGGACAGTGGGAATTACGACTAAATAAAATTGCGAAAGGGTTAGATAATCCAGATGCCTTTTTAAAGAGTATGATTAGTTATTCTCAAATGATGGTGAAAGACATTCAAAACTCAACGATCCAAGTTCAGTTTAAAGAGGTTACCGGATTAAAATGTCCTAATTGTGGCTCTGATCTAACGGATAGCAAGAAAGCTTATAATTGCACAAATGAGATTGATAAGGAATGTAAGTTTACCTTATGGAAAAATAAATATAGCGGTAAAGCCATTTCAGATAAGCAAATTGAGAAACTATTAGTAACTGGAGAAACTGATTATTTAAAGTTTAAGTCAAAGGGCGGTAAGCCTTATGAAGCTAAGATTAAACTGAAAAATAAAGAAACTGGTGAAACAGAATTTACTTTCAAAGAAAAGAAAGCCTTACCCCCATCAAATGCTACCAATAAAGAAATAGAAACGTGTCCTAAATGTCAAAAAGCCAAAGTAGTAGATAAAGGTACGCTATATGGGTGTAGTGCATATCCAACGTGTGACTTCCATTTACCAAAAACGCTATTAAGTAGGGCGATAACAGAAGAAGATGCTATAAATTTAATTAAGTTTAGAAATACGGATGAATTAAGTGGCTTTATATCAAAGCGTAAAAAACCATTTAGTGCTAAACTAACATTAAATGATCAATTAAAGTTAGAGTTTCTTTTCCTTCAAAAGTCTAAGTAGTATATTATGCTTATTTTTTTCACGAAAACTATTGTAAACATTTTCATAATATCCTATAATAAAACAAAGTTAATTAAATTAAATTTATAAAACTACTGAAGCACTCGGAGTTTTAATTTTAGAGGGATTGCCCCTTTACCATTAAAACCCTGAGTGCTTTTTTGTGTTTACAACAAATAAAAGGAGGAAAACAAGTGCATTTTACAGAGGAAATGAATGTGATAACTGAACTAGTGAAACCGAATCAAGAAATTTTAAGTACTTTGAAACAATTTTCAGATGATGAACAAAAGCAAATATTCGCAGCATTGAAGGAGGTTATTATTGACGATTTAGCTATGATCATGATGATGTATCAATTGCAAAAAAATACTAACTAGTAACAAAAACTATCAATAACACAAATTTAGGGGGAATGAACGTAACATGAGAAGTATTATTCAAACAACATCTTTTGAAAAAACTGAAACAGCAGAAAAACCAAAATACCTATCTCATTTTTTAGCTATCGGTATAGCGTTGACGATAGTAGCAAGTGTGTTAATTCTAAGCCAATTCACTGTAGGGAAAAATAACTTCGCTCCTGGAATAGACAATGTAGATAAGATTAATATCAATCTAACCGTATAAGGATGTTGTTCGCATGAAAACGGTAATATGGTCAGTCGTATTTTTATTATCGCTTTTCTTTAGTATTTTGGCTATTAAAGGCTCAACACCAGCCTTATTGATCGGTGTCCCTATCCTATGGTTTTCAATTAAATCAACAGTCAAAAACAAGCATGATTTTAGTTTTGTTCCTAACGTGGCAACCATTTGGGTAACAGCGTTAGCAATTGTTAATTCATTTGCACCACTACCTATACATCAATTTTTGCTAATTGTCTTCACATTAGTTTCAAGTGTATTTATCAGTTACGCTACATTCTATGCACAGAGAAAATTCTTTCACTCTAGTACGAAGCTAAAGACAGAAGTGAAACAAAATCCTTTAAGTATAGCAGATAAGATGAATGAATTAGACAAAATGGTAAGTGATAAAAAAAGGAAAGTGTCAGTATACGGATGGATAGGTTTATTCATTGAAGAACCCACGCCAAAAGAAGAAGAAAACGCTATGTACTTTAACTTAGGAAGGGAGGTAGAACTTGATAAGAGAAGGACTACAGAAAAGGGTTAATTGGGGTGGTGATGATCCGTTTACTCATACTCTAGTAATCGGGCCAACACGTTGTGGTAAAACCGCAACTCTATTAAAACCCTTGATATATCAAATATTAGAAGAACGAGCTAGAGGTAAAAAAGTGGGCTTGTCTATAATTGAACCTAAGGGAGACGTAATTTCAGCTGTAAAAGAAATTTGCGATACAATCGGTGAAAAATGTACGTACATTAACCCTTTAGACCACAAAAATAGTGATGCTATTAATGTAATGCAAGGCGATAAAAGTTCAGTAGCTGAAGCAACTGTGGCTGTATTAAAGTCCTTATTCGGAAAACAAGAAGCTTTCTTTGCTACAGTACAAGAGCTATCTACAAGAAAAATCACCTTGTTACTAAAAGAATTGTATGGAGAACAAATGTACATTACAGACGTATTAGCAAATTTAAGAGACGAATCTATTTTACGTCAAAATGTACAGAAACTCAAACAAAAAGGTACAGACGATGATTTAGTTGGATTTTTTGAATATGAGTTATTAAACGGTAAAGATGCTGATAAATATAGACAGTTAATCATTGGTTTAAGAGCGCAATTAGAGAATATTACTTCTAATGAGTTTCTAAGACCAATAATAACTAAGCCAAGCACAATCGATTTAGATGAACACTTTCGCAACGGTGGAATTCTCGGTGTAAACACTGCCCTTGGAAAACTCGGTAAAGCTGGCGATGCTTTTGGCCAATTCCTAGCTATGCACTTACAACTGGCTACATTCCGTAGAGATGGAACAGAAAAAACTCGTGTTCCTCATTATCTTATTATTGACGAGTATAGTCGGTATATAAACCCTGATGTTGAAAGATTTTTATCCATAGCAGCAGAGTACCGAGTAGCGTTAATATGTGCTATCCAGTCACTAGGACAAATTGAGTTAGAAAGTGGAATGACGAGTGCTACAGCAATGAAACAAGCTATTCTAACAAACTGTCGAAATAAAATTATCTTTGGTGGATTATCAGGGGTAGATGCAAAAGAAATATCTGTAGAACTAGGAGAAGATACCATTATTGATAAGGAAAAAACATTTGATGGAAGTGTCTCTAAGCAATTAAAGGAAAGACAATTTAGAGAAACTGAAACAGAAAAAGCACGTTTTCCTTATACTTTGCTAATGGATGGATTACCTAGACTACATTATGTCCACAAACTTCTAAAAGATGGATTTCCCCAACAACCTGGAGTAGCAGTTGGTAATTTCATACCTAGAGATCCAGAAGAAATAAGGAAACACTTTCTTGAAATTAAAGGGGAAGTAAGTGAGGAAGTTTCGCTAATACAAGAGTTAGAAATGCTCGAAAGAGAAAATGTCCCTAAATGGAACATTAAACGCTCATTTGAAAACATGAAACGAAAAGCATACTTGAGAGTAGTCGTTAGAAAGCAACTAGAAAAGCAACAGAAGTTAAATGATCTTTTAACCTTCAATCCATTTGAAAAAACAGTGGAGGATAACATGAAAATACCTATTCAACTAGAAGATAATTCAGAGAGCCCTAAAGAAATACCTAAGATTGTATTCAAAAAGAGGACGAAGATTGAAGTTAAAGAAGATGTAGCTGAGCCTAGCGAACAAATTATCAATGAGCAGCAAGTAGAACGAAAAGAAAATGAAGCTGTTAATGTGTCGGAAATAGAAAAAGAAGAAATCACTACAGAGAGCCTAATTGAAGAAGATGAAAAGTTAGAAGCAATAAAAGATGAAGTAGCGGTTTCAGATGAAATAGTAGAAAAAGAAACATTGGCTGAAGAAGATCCCTTCTTAGACTTAACACAAGTATCAGAGGAAGTTGAAGCGATAAAAGAACCGCCACCAACTAAAAAAGAGAAAAAGGTTGAACCTAAAAAACAACCAATTTCAAAAGAAGAACAAAATGAAGATGTCTTTTGGGAAGAATTATTCTAATAAAAAACTAACTGGAGGTATTTAAATGGATCAAACATTACAAGTTTTAGTAGAGGGTTATGACATTAATCAAGAGGTAGTAGCAGGAAACCATCAAGAACATGATAAAGATTGGGAAGAAGTTTATCGCTCCCGCCAAACAAACACAATTATGCAGTCAGAGGTTATCGGTATTGAAGAAAATAGTTTAGGTGAAAAGACATTTCCTTGTGCTGTAGTTTATATCGGTAACGTCAAAGGGATCGTTCCACTAGAATTTATGAATGTAGAAAACTATCGTGATTTACGTAGAATGACAGGTCAAAAAATTGCGTTTAAAGTAGTAGGCTTAGATAAGAAAGCAAACCTATTCATTGCTAATAGAACAGCAGCAATAGAACACATGGCTGGCGCTACATGGAAGAAAATCGAAACGGGACTGGTTGTGCTAGGAGTAGTTCGTAGAGTGGCTAGAAACTTAATTCACGTTGATATTGGCGGTGTATCTGCAAAGTTAGAGATTGATGAATATGGTTATGGTTGGAATGATGATCTTCGCAAAGAGGTAAAAGAAGGGGACCACTTAAAAGTTAAACTATTATCTGTTGATAAAGACAAGAAAACGGTAAAAATTAGCCGAAAAGCAACATTACCAAATCCTTGGGATAACATTTCTAACCGTTTTTCAGTAGATGGTGAGTATGTTGGAACAGTTTCTGGAGTAGTGAACTATGGTAACTTTATCAATCTAGCTCCTGGTATTGATGCTTTAACACAACATATGAGATTTACAAAATTGAGTACTGGCGATAAAGTGTTAGTAAAAATTCGAGATATTAACGTTAAAGATCAAAAGATTAATGCGAAAATCGTAAGAAAGATATAAGCAAATGCAAGAATTAAGCCCATTTTCTGCTTATCACAAATGGAAAATGCAATGGCGTACCGTTTCGAGTGTTGAACATGCTCATAACCTAGCACTATATAGATTAAGTCGTTCCCGAAAAGATCGTGAAATGATTAACTCTATCAGCAAAATTGGACTAATCGGGGGAGTACAACTCTCCCGAATGTTTTTAAAAGGTGATAAAAAGCGTTTAAAAGAATTATACCGAACTAGAGTGTTAAAAAAGCACATTTTGCATAAAGGGAAAAATGAAATCGAGGTATATACACTAGGTAAGACAAGCTTAGATTTCTTAAAAAGTAATCAAGGTAATCGGTGGTTTGGGTATAGCGAAACGGACGTATTGCAAAGAATGGTTTATTTTCAACTTTACGAAAAAATGCAAAATGAATTAAACGTTAATATCGAGATAGAAAAAGCGCCTTATCCATTTGCTGGAAGAATGATCATTAAAGGTAATTCTTTTTTAGTGTTAGTGGTGAGGGAGAATACCAGTGAAATATTGAAGCATTTAGAAAAAGTAGCACCTTCTGAAAAGATTATCTGTGTATGTGAACACATCGTTTATATGAAAGAATTAAACGACAAAATTAAGCACTTATCTGTAAGGCTTACAACTGATAAAGACATTAGAGAAAGTGCATTACAAGATACTTTTTATGTATTTGAACAAGGGGAATGGAAAAAGGAAAGTCAAAAAAAGAAGTTGAAAATCTCGGTACAATAGCAAGTACCTAACTTCAAAAGAAATTGCACCTTATAGCCCTTATGGTCAAGGTAAAGGGGAGTTTGATTATTGAAACTGTTAGTGTAACTCAAATTAATATCATAGATGATCTGGAAAAAGCGTTACTATTAGGGGATCAATTAGCACTTTTTTATCAACCACAAGTAGATTTAACTACAAATAAAATTATTGGTATTGAAGCATTAATACGGTGGTTTCACCCCGAAAAAGGACTAATACCTCCCCTAGAATTTATACCGATAGCTGAAGAAACAGGCTTGATTGTTCCCCTTGGAAAATGGGTTTTAACAAAGGCTTGTAACCAGTTAAGCCAGTGGCACGAGGAAGGTTATCAAGACTTAAAAGTAAGCGTTAATATTGCAACAGACCACTTTCGTAACATAGGTTTTTATGATGATATAGTGACGATATTAAAGGAAACCTCCTTGGAGCCACAATCATTAGAACTAGAAATAACGGAAACTGGATTACTTCAATCGTGTGAAGCTATACTTGAAACATTCGATAAGTTAACTAAGTTAGGTGTTAGTATAGCAATTGATGATTTTGGTACTGGCTATTCATCGTTAAGTTATCTAAGGAACTATCCAATTGCAAAGCTGAAAATTGATCAGACGTTTATATTCGAACTACCTAACAAAGTCGATTGTGCGATTGTATCAGCGATAATGGATATGACTACAAATTTAGGAATTAAAGTTATAGCTGAAGGGGTAGAGAACGCTACCGCATTAAACTACTTAAAAAATATAGGATGTAATGAAATACAAGGCTATTATTTTAGTAAGCCATTACCAGTAAATGAAATTACGACATTATTAATAAAAAATAGATTTGAAAGACATAAAATTATAAATCTACTTGAAAAAGATAACCAATAGGGGTAAAATAAGGATATATTCTATTATCCTTTTTTTATTTCCCTCATACTTTCCCACTTTAACCAGTGAGCAGAAAGAAATTGGGCTGTTCGGCAATGGAAACACCGAACCAAAAACCATTTTGCGTAGAACGATTAGTGTCAAATAAACACTCGTGAGCATTTTGGCTTAACGCTCTTATACTTTCCCAATATTTTTATTGAGCAGAAAGAAATCGAGCAAGTTCATCAACTATTTAGTGTTGATTGTTATGGATTTTTCTCAAATTGTTTTAAGCATACTTTTGTATGTTTATATATATTAAACGTCATAAGACGTATTCGAAAATCAAGGAAACTTGTTTTTGAATACGTCTTTTTTGCGTACAAAAAAGGAGGAAACGAAAATGATGCTATTAGCCTTAATCGTTATTATCTTTGGTTGTTGTTTATACTTCGGTTTCGAGTATTAAAAACAATTAAAATCAAAATTTATTGATTAGGAGGAAACGAAAATGTGTATTCAGTCGGAAATTGAATTTCGAGAAGAATTAGAACAGATGGAGCAAGAACTTCATGTAAATGAAATTATGCTACTAACTGGTGGATCTTCAAGAGAAAGACGAACAATATCTGAAAGCTTAAATGCAATGTATTCAACAATTGATGATTACAAAGCTTTACTTTCTATTAGATCGTCAAAAGAATTTTATCCAAAATATCGTTAATTTAAGCGGTCATTTAATTTTGTTTAACAAAAAAACTAAAAACTATTAGGAGGAATTTATCATGGCAGCAACTAAAAAGAACATTTTCCAAAAATTAATCGAGGTAAGAAAATCTGTACCGTACTTACAAAAATCATCAAGTGGTCATCAATACGCTTATGTAGGTTCATCAACTGTGTTAGGTGCTTTAAGAGAAAAACTAGACGAGGTTGGCTTAATGCTATTTCCAAAGGTTTTAGGCTCTAAAGTAACTCCAACATCAGTAGAGAACACAGATCAAAAAGGAAACAAAAGAATAAGCACAACTTACTTCACAGAGTTAACGTTAGAATTTTTGTGGGTAGATGCTGAAACTGGTGAGCAAATAGCTGTTCCGTTCTATGCTCAAGGAATTGACATTGGTGGAGAAAAAGGGGTAGGAAAAGCATTAACATACGCTGAAAAATACTTCCTTTTAAAACAGTTCAATATTGCTACCGATTCGGATGATCCAGATAGCTTCCAACAGAAATCTGACCAATCAAAACCTAATTACATTACAACTGCACAAGCAACTGAGCTTACTGCAATTGCAGATGAATTAGCAGCATTACGAGGTACTCCAGCTGACAACTATAAATCAGCTTTAAAAGTTAAATCTTTTGAGAAGGTGACAGTTAATCAATTTGGAGAAATTCGAAGTGCTCTTGTCGGTTGGTTAAACAAAGCAAAAGCTGAAGCTCTTCCTAAAAAAGAAGAAGTTAAGCAAGTTGACAAGCCTAAAACTGAAGCTACTGCTAAAAAGGAAGAACCTAAAAAGGAAACTCCTAAAGCAGAAAAGCCAGTTGAGACTAAGAAAGAAGAAGTAAAACCAGTTGAACAACCTAAAGTAGAAGCTACTAAAGTTGAAACACCTGCTAAGAAAGAGGAAGTTAAACAAGAAGAAGCTACTAAAGTTATCACTGAAACGAAGAACGAAGAAGTTAAAACTGAAACACCTTCAGATGTAACAGTAATTGAAGGGGAATTAGTTAAATTCGATATTAAAATGCGTAAACATCCTAAGACTGGAGAAGAAACACCATTCGGTCAAATGGGTGTAAAAACTGCAGATGGTAAAGTTGTTGGAGTCATTGCGTTTGGTCAAGAAAAAATCAATCTTCTTGATGAAGTAGATCAAAGCAATTTTAGAATGTCTATCACTCCAATGGAAAACAGTCCTTACTTCTTATTAGAAGAAGTTTTACTGGAAGGAGCAACTGCTTAATGAAAAACGTATTAACTACGTGGATAGATGGCGATGCGATTATTTTCGCATTGCCCTCTCATTCTCTTAAAGGATATGGACGAACATTAGTCAAATGCGAAATGTTAGGAAATGATTTATTTGTAACTCATGAATGTGGAGTTACTAAATCAGATAGAAACTTGTCTTGTCGCTGTACAAAAACAGCAGTAGATGCGTTTCTAAGTATTCAACCTAACGTAACCTTTGAAAATGTCATTTATGAAACGAAAAACATCACATTGCAACCTACCTGGGAGCAAGTGAAATAAAAGGAGCCGATCAATATGAACTGTGCTATTCAAATAAAACAACCTACATCAGTATGTGGTATGAACATACCTAATATCACTGGTGGTTTTGGTCCAAATAAAAAGGCTATGTTAGTAAAGCACATAGCTGATATACACAATAAGCAATTAAAGCATGTGAACGAATTAATTAACAGTAACAAACATCGCTTTCGTGAAAACGTTGATATTATTGATGTTAAGCAGAAGAAAGATTTTGTAGTCGTTCTGACCGACCACAATATTTTCAGTAAAATGCAAATTGCAAAAGCTAATAGTATTTACTTAGTCTCTGAAAGGGGCTATGCGAAACTTATTAAGCTCTTTGAAGATGATAAAGCTTGGGAACTATACGATAATCTCTTAGATGAATATTTCGATTTTAGAGATGGTCAAATAACTCAAACTTCCTCCCAAACGACCTCACCAGCCGAAATGATTTTACAATTGGCTACTCAATTAGTTCATCACGAACGTAAAGTGAAAGAACTAGACCACCGCACTGCTGTTACTGAGCAAAAGGTAACGCATATCACAAAATTCCTAACTGAAACACCAACAAGAGAAAAACTTTATAAACAAGTGCTCTTATATGCTCGTCATATCGGCCAACGTAATATCAATTTAGCATGGGGTGAAGTATATTCCATCGTTAAATCGAAGTATGGCTTAGATATTCCGGCAAGGGTAGAAAGAGCAAAATCAAAGATACAACGTGACCGCATTGCCGAAGGAAAAGATCCTTATGCTTTATCAACATTAGAACAGAAGATCAATGGCCTAGACATTGTTTTTCAAGAGAAAGTGGAAAACGAAGTAATGGAGATTGTAACTGGTTTGATAAGTAAAGTATTAAGGAGGTAGTTTTCATGGCATTGCCAAGCATTGTTAAAGTAGCAGAAGAATTAAATATTGCGTTTGATCCGAAGAACAAAACAAATCGTAAGGAATTGCGTGCGGTCTGTCCATTTTGTGGCCAATCACACAAGTATCATTTAAGTCTTAATCCAGATTTAAACGTATACAAGTGTTGGCATTGTAAAGCAAGTGGTGGTGTTCTTCAATTAGAAGCTGAAATAACTGGTAAAAGCTTTGTTGAGGTCAAACTTAAATATTTTGGTAACAAAAGAAAAAATCCGCTACATCTTGCCGAAAAACTATCACCTAGACAACTAGACGTAATAGGTTGGCTTGAAGTGAAACGGAACGATCAAGAAAAATTTAAACGGTCTTTTAATCAAATCATACGAGATTGGCAACAACACGTTTACGAGCAACGTAAACTAGCATTTGCGAAGTTGTTACTAGTTGAAGTTGGAAAAGATTATTCAATGATCGTTAATCTTATTCAAGATCAATCAGAAATGGCTTATATTTCCACTTTATTAGATGATGTAATGCAAATGTACTCGTCTAATGTTTGGAGTGAAGAATGGGCATATGAAGGAGAATATTTAGCAAATTCTGCTATTGATGTAGCAAAAAACGCTAATGACCATAATGAGTTAATTTACCTTGTGATGTTAAGACACGAAACGTTGTTTTTACACGAACAAGGATATGCTCAAGCACTATAAAAAAATTCATCGGAAATCCGAAAGGGGAAAACAAAAATGTTAAATTCAGTAAACTTAATTGGTCGCTTAACTCGTAAACCGGAGATGAAATACACACCTAACGGAATTGCTGTAGGTAATGTCAATCTCGCGGTTAACAGAGCCTATTTAAATCAAGAAGGAAAAAGAGAAGCTGATTTCATTCAAGTTATTGCTTGGAAAAAACTTATTGAGAATGCAGCAACTCACCTTGATAAAGGTAGTTTAATATCTGTCGAAGCTAGAATTCAGACTAGGAGTTATGAAAATAACGAAGGGAAAAAAGTTTTTGTTACGGAGATTGTAGCCGATAAAATTCATTACCTAGATACAAAAGGTAAGGGGAACAACTCAAGTAACAACAACAATTCAAATAACAACACTTCTTATGATAACAATGATCCGTTTGCTGGCAGTGATCCATTTGCTGATAACTTACCAGATGACGATGGATTACCATTTTAAGAGGTTGTAGTCATGATACGAATAGTAAAGCCAATTAAAGATGGTTTATTATTTTTAATTCAACTTGATTATAGAAAATATATCGTTGGATGCGTTGAAAATATGGAAACCATTAAAAAAATAGAGAATGGTTTTGTGCCAAATGGAGCTAAATTTTTCGACTTCATGGAGTATGCAATTGATGAGTTCGGAAGTGTTTATTTAAAAAATCAAAAGTAACTTTTTCTAGTCCAAAGAGGGGACTTAAAACTTCACGTTCCCTCTTGAAAGGACGTGGAAAGGTGGAATATTGATGCATGGGACAATGTATTTACAAACTAGATTGTTTTCTACACCAATAAAAAAAGAAAAATTAGAGCAAGAAAGACTTCTTAATGAGCTTATTAAGCTGAAAAGAGAAGAAATTCAACGACAAGAATTTAAAAATTTCTATGGTAATGCAGAGCAAGTTTTTGCTGTACAACTTAAAGTAGCAAAGAAAGTCGATCAATTTACTTTTAAGGTACAGAAAGCATTTCCAGAACTAAAAATTATAGACGAGAGAGGATGTTAATTATGTCTCAAAAAGTATTTTTAGGAGAATGTGAATTTTATGGTAGAACTGGCGCAGCATTTCGTGAAGTTTATGAAAACTGTTGGAAGTTTGTTGTTATCGTAGAAGGTATTCGCCATGTACTGATGACATATTAATCATTTCCTTAAACGACTATTTTAAAAAAAATATGCCTTCCCTTTGGCACTAAAAAAGGTGACACACATTTTACGTCACCTTCATGGTGTACACGTGTGTGAAGGAGAATATTATGAAAATAAAAATAAATTCTATATTTAGAGAGTTGAAAGAATTTTTTGTTGCTATTACTGGTGGATTAACAACCAGAGATAGCGAAATCTCCAAATTGCACAATGATATTCATCTACTTAAAAATGATATTCTTCTACTTGAAATAGCAAACATTGAATTAAAAGAAGAAATTTTTTATAAAGATGAAAAAATGATTGAAAAAGAAATATTAGAAGGCACTCGGTTTAAGATTACTAATTCTAAGTGTATCTATCAGCTATTGAGCAGTCCAAAAACACATGAGTTTAATGAAATGTCAATCTCATATGAGGATGAAGATGAAGAATATAAAGAAACATTACAGATATTCCATATCACTGAAAACGAATGGAACGCTTTGAAACAATGGGAGTTATATCAAAATGATCAAGCTGAAGAATATGATCGACTTGATGAAATTACTAACATTAATTTTCAAAAGTACAACAAAGAAACTTTCGAAAAAGATTTCCAGTTAAAAAGATGTAATACACCTGACTGGTTAAGTTCTACCGAAAGTGTTAATGGTAATTGTTTTGACAGCAATGCTGACGTAAACGGTACACAATGTGGTGCTCAAGCATACCATTGTTGGATTTTTTACATTAGCGATTTAGATTGCTACGGTGTTGCAGAAGAACATTACAATGTTTATTAATTAAAAAAAATTGCCTTCCCCTTCGGCTAAAAACAAGGTGGCTCATGCTTCATAACGCCACTTTGTGGTAGAAGTGTGTGAAGGAGAAAATTATGCAAACATCATTATTTAATAAAAATATATCTGAAAAGTCATATACCGAAATTGTACGTGAAAAAATAGCATTCTATGGAACTGAATATGCTAGCATTAATGATCTTTTGGCTATTATCATCGGGAAAGATAATCCTATCCTATGTAGCCAAATCGCTAGTTTATCTGTACGTGAGCTAATGGATATGACAATATCTGATTTCATGGAATTTGATGGAATAGGTAAACGTACTGCTGAACAGTTGGTGGCTAGTATTGCATTAGCTAAAAAATTAGCAAACGAAAGCTTACCATCAATGCATACCGCAAGAAATCCAGAAGATACTGCAAAAATTTTTGATGATTTAAGACACAATCAACAAGAACATTTTGTGGTGGCTTATCTTGATACTAAACTCCATGTGATTGGGAAAAAGACCATATCCATCGGTTTAATAGATGCTGCTCTCGTGCATCCAAGAGAAGTCTACAAAGATGCTATAAAAAGAAGTGCAGCAACCATAATATGCGCACATTCTCACCCATCAGGCGACCCGAATCCATCAAAAGAAGATTTGGAAATAACTAAAAGATTAAAAAAAGCAGGTGAGCTAATAGGAATCAAGTTGTTGGACCATGTAATAATTGGCGATGGTCGCTGGGTATCTCTTAAAGATATGGGGTATATCTAATGAACACTCCAATTCAAAAGTTCCTACAATCCAAGTCTATCCAGTCAAACGAAACAGCTATCGTTGCACTCCTTATTTTAGGTGCAATGGAGCATAATAATAAAAAGCTTTTACAGAAATTTGATGTTCAAACAATCCGTAGCATTATGCGACAAAGACGTTTGAAGCAAATTAATGAAGCTATCCAAAACCAAGAGACTAGTGTACTTTCCTAGTCTCTTTTTCTATTTCTACTAGTTAATTTTGTAATCAAATTCAACTTAGAAGACAATTTAAAAATGATAAGGAGATGGAAAGTATGTTGGTATCTTATGAAAACATTCTAGTGAACCAGTTATTTTCGTCACAACTAAAAAAGAGTAGCCTTTGTGAAAAACTTCAATTTATGTTTTCGAATGGTGAAAAGCAAGCTCGTATCGTCGCTTCAATTAAGAAGCATGGCACGTACATGGGTTTTTGCGAAAAAAGTGGCTTTTTATATCGCTTAGATTTAGCGATTTTATTAGGTGATATTGTCCTTCAAGGAACATTCGCACTAAGTAAAGGTACAGCCACTTTAATTGATATTAACGAAAAAGAAGAAAAACTTTTACATTAAAAGGAGCGAAAAAAATGGAAGCAATATTAACGAGACCAACGAAGTATGTGTTTTTAAGAGATACTTATTCAGTATGTGTAGATGGGTTAACTGTAACAGTAACAAATCATACCCTAAACCAAATAGTCAGATTAGATGTTTCACAAATGACTTTAGGAATGGCTAAAAATATAAACAACCCAAAAGAATTTGTCTGCGAATTAATTGCAGATGGATTACTTAACTAGGAGGTTATCCAAAATGGAAAAATTAAATGCTGGTCAATTAATGGAAATATTTTTTCAAAATGGCCACTATGCAGATATGAAAGCAGCTGAAAAGAAAGCAGATAGTTATAAGAAACATATTCGTAGGATTATGGATAGTGGTACTCGTAAAAGATTAGAATTACCGCACCAAAACATAGTCTTGAAGTATATGAAAAAATCGGTTTCAACGATAGATCAAATAGGCTTAAATGAATATTTGGTTGACGTTGGAATATTCCCTTTAGTGGCTGAAATAGATGCAAAGAAAGCAAAAGGAAATGAATTGCTAGACTTGTATCAATTACCTAGAGAACACACTTTAGGAATTGCTGTTAATGGAAATGGAAAAGTTGATATTGATGTACCGAATGTAGAAGGTTTAAAATTAAAGCCTTTAGTTGATCGATATGTCCATTTCAACAAAATAAATAAAGAAGTATCAGAAAGCTATGAAAAGCTAAAAAAACAAATGATTAGTTGTCCTCAACTAGCAGAAGTTAAAAAAATGAAGCATAAATATGGCTCCGTTTACCTAAAGGAATTACCACCTAAGTATGACAATCAAGCGATTGTAGACGATTTAGGGTTGGACTTCTTAATTAATATGGGTAAGCCTAACGGTGAATTGCTAGACAAGTTCATTTTACAAGGTACAATTACAAAAGGTGATATTGACCAATTTAAAACAGTGGTCGATTACCGGATGGATTTTATCATTATGGACTTGGATAGTGAAAATAATATGATGGAGTTCTTGCAAAGTAAGAGAATGACTGCAGCGCAGAACTTTGCACGTTAGGGGAAAATACTATGCTACTTACTGGAAAAAAACTATATGATTATGGCTATAAGTTAGAGACTTACTTTCTTGTTAGAAGAAAAGGTAGGAAATACCTAGCTTATGAATAAGCATTTTTAATGAAAGAATTGATGAATTTACCTTTACAAGCCTACATGCTTATGAGGATTTCGTTAATACAATGAAAGCACAAGGTTATCATATTGCTAACTGGTGATCTAAAAACAAACAAGTCGTTGCTGATAATTTTCAGTAGCGACTTTCTTGTTTTTATTAAAAATCCATATCGAAAGATTGGTGAGTAAAATGAATATAAACCAAAAACATTCATTCCAATCGTTATCCCTTTTAATAGGGTTGGTACTGCCACAGAAGTAGAATAGTGATCGGTTCTATTCAAGTAACATTACTTCCGTAAAACGATTTGTCAGGTATGTAAGCAATGCGCTTATCGCTAGGAGTTAACCGCCTAGTCGCATGGATAATTATCTCCCTTTTTCACTTGAATATAAAAATTCGAGATGAAAAAGGAGAGTAATTGGGATGATGTCAAATGACAATTTAAAAGAATATGTTTGTGTTGGATTATTTGCTGGTGCTGGTGGTTTAGATTTAGGTTTTAAACAAGCAGGATTTGAAGTTAAACTTGCTGTTGAAATTGACGAGGATGCCAGTAAAACCTATCAATTAAACAATCCTAATACAATTGTATGGAACAAAGATATAGCTGACGTAGATGGCAAAGAAATACGTAAGATCGTTGGCGATAAAAAGATTGTACTTTTAGGGGGCCACCTTGCCAAAGTTGGAGTGATTTTCAAAATGAGTACAAAAACAGTAAAAAAGGATTAGCTTGTGATCGTGGGAAGTTAATATTCCAGTATCTCCGAATTGCAGAACAACTAAAGCCAGATTTACTAGTTTTTGAGAATGTAGCACATATGGTAAGTGAACGTCACCTTGCTACTTTCAAGGACTTCAAACAAAAATTGGCTTCTAAAACAGGACTTCAACTGCAATATGAAATACTAAATTCAGTTGATTATCTTGTACCACAACTAAGAGATAGAGTAATCATGATTGGAACAAAAAAAGGAGAAGTATTTTCTTTAATAAAAAAATCCATTCGAAAAGTCTCTTTAAAAGACGCTTTAAAAAGTTGCCCACCATCTGAACACTTTAAATTAAATCTAAAAGACTTAGAAATAATGAAAAACATTGGTGCTGGTCAATGTTGGAATGTACTAGATCCTCAAGTAGCTTTTAAAGCAATGGGGGAAAAATATAGAGGCATTTGCAACGATTGCAAAACTTCGTTTGAAGGAAAAGGCCATTGCCCTAAATGTAAATCTAAAAATATTCGTAATGGCTATGGAGTTACTAGTTATTATAGAAGATTATCCTATGATAAACCTTGCTATACGATCACCACAGTTTCCACAACAAAAGCTCATGGCTCGTTAATTCATCCTGAGTTTGATCGTGGGTTAAGTGTTCGTGAGTGTGCAAGAGTCCAGACCTTTCCAGACTGGTATAAGTTCGAAGGGAATATATCTCAGTCCAAAAACAAGTAGGAAATGCTGTACCTCCAAGGATGGCGAAAGCTATTGCTTTAGGTATAAGCGAATTTATCTTAAAGAATAAAGATAATGACCAAATTGATCTCAATAAAATCAATTACAGTTATCTGACAGAGTTAGAAAAGGACTTCATAGAAGTAGCTAAAAAGAAGCAAGCAAAGGGAGACACTTTTCCACCAAAATATTTCATTTACTTTGAAGAAATTATTTCAAAGCAAATAAGAAAGTGAGGGTTTTCAAAATGATAGATCGCATAAGAAAAATCATCAAAGGGTATGAATTTCATACTCATTCTGCTGTATTCTATGATAATGATGGTAACATGCAATATGGAATGTATTCCATCAATGACGATGATGAATTGGTCATTCATTATGGTTATCTAGGTATAGCAGTTAAAAGAATAAAATTAAAAGATGTGCTAGAAAAGGTACAGTTCAAAAAAAAGTCAGAGTTACCTATACCTGATTGGCAAGCAAGAATAATCGAAGATCTAGAAAAACAGAAAATAAAAGATGAAAAATATCCATATGTAACAAGATTTACAGTAAATATGCTAAAACAAATGCCATCTCGTTATCCTAAAGAAGATGAACGGATTATAAGAATGGTAGAAAATAAATTACCAGTTGATTTAAGACCATATTCATTGATTGGTAATGAGAAGTTAACGAAAAATAAACGATTAGAACTACTATTACAAGTAGTTGAACTAAACTAGGGAGGAATAAAAATGATGATGGAATTTATTAAAGATCATTACAGATTTGTGATTAGCCTAATTGCTAGTCTTATATTTGCAATAACGGTAATATTAGCGCTTAACGGAATGTTTGACTATATTACTGGTGATGCCGAAAAAATTATTAATTTATATGTAGAGCAAACAGATGATGAAGAAGTTGTTAAAATCAAAAATGATTATGGGTTTATACCTAGTGTAAGTAAATCACTATTTTATCAAGCTTTTACATTTCCTGATGGCACACCTTTCGGATATGCATTTGCTAAAGACGTTGGGAATGGGGTATCAGATCTTTTCGTTGCAAATTACGGAAGGTTTATACCTGATGAATTAGGTATAGTTACTACAACTTATGATACATCAAAAAGTTTGTTTAAACGTAAACTCAAAGTCAAAAACAAAGAGATGAAGTTTAATAAATTAAGACTAACAGAAAATGATACCGTTGATCTTAATATGTTTTTTGGAAGAAATGAACTTTACTATGGAACATTCATTAGTGCTTCATTCAATCCCGAAGTTATTAAATTAACTGGAAACAGGACTTATGAAGCAATATCTGAAGGAGAAACAGAAATAGGCATGTTGTATTTCGATGGAAAGGATACTCATACTAAAAAGATAAAAGTGGTTGTTAAAGCTACTAAATAAAAATTCATAAAAACCTTCCTTTCTTCGTTATTTACGTTGAAATGGAAGGCTTTTTTTAGATAAGGGCAGGCATTTTTTACTCAATAGCTTATATATATGTATAACTTTAATACCTTATAAATGAACCAAAGGACATGAAAAAATAGCCTAGCTCCTAATAAACTAGGCTATTTGATAACGAATGTTAATCTATTGTAAAAGTATACGAGTAATTTGTTCTTGGGATATCTAAATAGTTAGATACATTACCGTACCATTTAGCTACTCTAGTTCTATATTGCAGATTATGCTCTAAAGGAATGGTATATGTTCCCAGAGATTCTGATCCGCTCATATTAACTTCATAATGTACACCGAATCCTGTACCACTCGTAGGGGATTGATCAAAAGTAGAATTATCAGAATGCCCCGCACCAGTATTCCAAGTTGCTACATAACTATAAGTTGTTCCTGGAGTTCCAGCTGCAGGAGCAGATATTTTGCTTGTTGGAACTCTAATATCGACTTCTCCAATTCTAGGAACCCAGAATTTGAAATCGAAAGTATTAGAAGTTGTTCCCGTTGGATTTTGCGCTATATAAGACTGGTGACTACCACTCCCTAACTTAATTTCATGCCTTGAGACTTCACTCCACATGACAGTTCCCGAATCTCTATCTCGCCAATACTCATTTACTGCAGGTGTATCGGTCACAGTTCTAATATAGTGGTATGCATCTCCACCTCTTCTAATTGTATCGGGTCCTTGAACTCTTACCTTTTTAAAGTTGCTGTCTGTAAATGTTCTTCTTGTATTAAATTGGGTATTTAAGACCGAAAACATAGGTTCATCTTCAATAGAAGTTTCTTCCTGACCATTGATTGAAAAGGTTGAACCACCTAAAATGTCCCCATTTTCATCTATTTCTTCAATAGTTATATACACATCATATTTGTCACCGTTATTTTCTAATTCTAATGTAAAAAAATGATTCTTTTTATTGATTACATCACCTTTGTATAATGCTTTTTCGTAGTCATCAAGGTGATCTTCTAATTCCCCTTTAAGGACATATTGTTCCTTTTCACCCTTATCTCTTAGTACAACATGAATGTTGTCTTTCACTCGAATGACATTTAGCTTGTAATCGGAGCCGAATGTTGCAACCCTCCTTGAATCATCATAAGAAATTACATGCTTAATCCCCTTAGTCTCTACTTGATCGATCTTGATGTTAGGACTATTGGAATTGTTATCTGCTAGAGCCATAGGAAAAGCAATACTAAAAAACATTAAAATAGAAAGTGCTACAAAAAGAATTTTCTTTCGCATAAATATTACCTCCAATTAAATTTTTAAATAAATTATCACTAGTGTTGCATAAAATTTGACTGAATTTTCAGTCTTAAGGTTTTTCCTGTTTAGAGCCAAAAAAGTAAATACCTAAGCAAAGGTGGCTCCATCCATTTGGCATTTATTTACAATTAGACATTAGGGACGACGACAGTTTGTTTATTATGGAACGGCTTTTCCTTCAATTTTTCGAAGCCAGATATGTGCTGGCTTCCACAAGGCCGCTTTTAAGTAGCGACTAATTTGTAAGGTTTTTCGCTTGCTTTTCGTTTCGTGCTGAGCTAGAACATGTAGGCAAAAAACAATTAATGCGATAAACACTTGATTGTGGATTGCCCATTCGCTTTGACCGTAGAACTTTTTGATGCTGAGATGCTGTTTGATCCATTTGAAAAACAACTCAATCGCCCAACGTGACTTATACATCTCAGAAATTTCTTCAGCACTTAAATCAAACCGATTTGTGATTAAATGAAGTTCATTTCCTTTTGAATCAATTACTTTTAAAAGGCGAAAGTAGTTTTCAGCACGTTTTTGTGGTGTTCCAATTAAGATCATTTGATCCGATAAAACAGCCGAACTTTCTGGGAGTTTAAATTCGTAAACTTCCCGTATAACTGCGTTTTTACGTAGTCTAGAAAGAAAAAAGTAGCCTTCATCAGTCATGCGATCAAAGCGCTCATAATCAAGATAACCGCGGTCAAATACATACATGCATTCTCTGTCATCTACCATGATTTCTAGTTGACCACGATCATGTTCCTTTGCCGTTGTTATCACAGCCTTTTCAGGGTAGGAAATCCCTTTTTCCATAAAAACAAGGCGCAAATGTAGCTTTACCCCCGCTTTTGTTTTGCGGAACTTTGCCCATTTGTGATTGGTTAAATTAAGTGGCAATGTGCTTGAATCAATGATCTTTAGCGGCATGATTAGCTTGGTGTAGTGTGTTTTCGCATGGATTTTCGAGACTAAATCCAGAAAAAGCCTTTGAAATAGATCTGGATTCATGCCATTCAAACGCCGTGAGAGCTGAGAGATACTGATCGAATCAAGGTTGACACCTTTTTGAAGCTGGTCATCAAAAAGACAGTCACTCAGCGCATGAAGACTTTCTACTTCTTCGAGCTGGGCGTAGAGTAATAATTTTAAAAATGATTCCGTCGTAAGTTTTTTCGTGTAGAAATCTAATTTCAATGTTTTCACCTGATCATCAAATAATTCGAGATTTATTGGTGAAAACCATTGTCCAAATGAAGTTTTTCGTGTAATCTTATCCATGTGATTGTTCCTTTATTATTGGATTTGGACGGGATTACCACCTGACTTATCCATTATAAAGGACTTTTTTTATGCACGGAAGTAAATAATTGAACATTTTGAGTATTTTTAATAGTGGAATTTAATTAATGCAACACTAGTGATAAATTATTTTAAATAAAAAACTATCCATTAGGGCATGACAACACCTCCAAACCATGATAATCTAATTAATAAATCTATTAATGTAAAAAGTTGGTATAAAATAAAAAATAAAAAAGGTGAGAATAACCATGAAAAAATTCATAATCACAGGTGGCGTAATAATTATCTTATTAGTGGTATTTATCGTTCATCTCTCTAATGAAAATAAAGAATTAAAGGAAGGTATAGGAACTAATTATATGTATGTAGTAAACACTACCGCCTTCAAAACCGAACTTTATATGGATATAGAGGAACATGAATTCGCTGAGATGTTAGACTCACACAAAACCACACTTTTAACTATGATGAAGTCATTTCGTTTTTTTCCAGATAACATAGAGGTGTATGCTTCTCAATTTTTTTACGATCAGATTATAGATATAAATAATTACCTATCTAATCCAGAACCTAATGACTTGGAAAATATCATTTCTAGAGGCAAAACATTCCATAAGTCCCTATTAACTATCAAAGAACAATTAGGCGAAAATCCTATTACTTGGTATAAAGAAATACATTATATAGGACTAGCGAAATAATTTTTATAGAAAAACCAAAGCCTTAAAGTTGATTATTACAACAAAGAATACAGTAATAATAGAAATAACAAAAACTTACAAAATAAGCTATTTATTGCAAAATTTTGTATTTTTATGTGTATATTGGTTATTTGCTACGTTTCTTATATTCTTTTATAAATATATTTATAAATTGTAGAAACAGTTTATAAATATTACTAAATTAGGTTGAAAGGAGTTAGGGAATAAGTTTATAATAGAGACATATTCTATTATCCTTTTTCTTTTTTACCTTGTACTTTCCCACTGTCAAAAGTGAGCAGAAAGAAGCTGGTTCGAGCGGCAATGGAAACACCGTTCTAAATCTTCACAACGTTCAAAACGGTCACTGTTTAATAAACACCCGCCAGTTGTGATAGTTAAGCGCCTTTGTACTTTCCCAATATTTTTATTGAGCAGAAAGAAGTTAGGCATGGTTGCTATCAAGAGATAGTTTTAGTTGATCTTTTAAAAAGTTTTGTTCACACAATTTAAGTGTGTCAAATATATTAAACGCACATATAGGCGTATCTAAAATTCGAGGAATAATCCTTGTGTTTTAGGTACGCCTTTTTTGTGTACTAAAAAACAATAGGGAGATGGTAAAAATGTCAGTAAAAGTTGATAATTTATCAGCAATTGAAAATCCAAACGGAAAGTCTAATGTTATAGGTTTCCTATGTTGGTACTCGGTAGGGGAAGATCTTTATAGTCGTGATGATTTAAGAGTAAAAATTCTTAATGCAGGACTTAAAGAAGAATTCTTACCCAACCAAATTAGACCTTCAGATGCTTTCAGACGAGCAACAAAAGCAATTGAAAGAACAAAAATTGATGCTGGTAATGGAGTTTTAGAAAACTACCTCATCCGAAACGTTACTTCTAACAATGAAATTACTCAACGTAATCTAGTTAAAGAAGTAAGAGACACGAAAGGCCAACGACTTGACTATGTGCCATCTGTTGCAGAACTTGTTTTTGACAGAAAAGCAGATCAGTTTCAAGTTAGGAAACGTCCTAATGATGGAAGTATTGCAGATGAATTAGTAGAGGAAGCTGAAAGATTATTCCAAGTTTACTTACAAAACCATAATGCAAATACAGTACGTTCATCAGTATTAGGAATATTAAAGTCTTTATCACCAACACCAGTAAGACCAAGCGGTGGAGTATATTTCGTTCCTGCAAAGAATGAGAAAGCTCTAAGATGTATGGTCAATTTCTTACAGTCGTTGAAGCGTGGAGAAGGTTTTATGATCCCACTCATAGACAGTACAGAAAATAGAGATATGGTGAAAGAAAAATTAGCTGATCATTTGCGTAAGACATTAGAGGATTGCGGTGAAATACTGAAAAACCCTAATGTTCAAAAGGTGCAAGTGCGATCAATGATTGATGATGCTAGAAGAATTGTAAAAGATTTTAAAGAGTACCGAGAAATTGTAACTGGAGCTGTAGACGATATGGAAAATCATATTGATTTAATACGTCAACAAGTTCAATTATTACTAGAGAAAGGAGCTGAAAAATAATAGTAAAATTCTTTCAAACGAGAATGGGAAGTAAATTCTATGAGCATGATGTACCTGAGCTTACCAAGGAAATGAAACTCTTAAATAGAAATCTTGACCGTATTGCTACTGCATTAGAAAAGCAATCTGAACAAGAAGAAAGCGAAAATGCGAAGAATTTTAAATAATTAAACGTTTATTTAAAAAATCAAAAGATTAATAGAGAAACAAGCAAAAAGCTTGTAAACGAAAGCTAGGATATTGCGAATTTATTCTAGCTTTCTCTGTACTAAACCAAAAAACTTATAATCCGAGAGGGGAAACCAAAATGTTAGTAAATAAAATTAATGATATTAAAGCATATGTATGTAGTCAGTTTGTTGAGAGAGAGGAAATTGTAGATGCTATTTTTGTTTCACTGGTGGCCAAACAACATTTATTGTTAATCGGACCTCCTGGTACTGCAAAATCTAATCTTATCACATCAGTAGAAAAGTTTATTGAAGGTACGAACTACTTCCAATGGTTATTAACTCGTTTTAGTACACCAGAGGAACTATTTGGTCCAGTTTCGCTTAAAGCATTAGAAAATGATGTGTATAAGCGTAATACAACTAATAAACTTCCAGAAGCAAATATTGCCTTTATTGATGAAATCTTTAAAGCTAATAGTGCTATTCTGAACTCGCTACTTACACTTATCAATGAACGTATTTTTTATAACAATGGCGGTATCGTAAATTCTCCTTTAATTAGTATGATTGGAGCTTCAAACGAATATCCAGAAGAAGAAAGTCTTGCAGCACTATTTGACCGTTTCTTAATGCGTTTTGAAATGGAATATGTAAAGCAAGATAATAACTTCATATCCATGTTAAAGGGAAATCCGGTGATTAAAAAACCTGCAGCGTTAACCTTAGAGGAATTAGATCAGTTGCAATTCAATGCAGATCTTGTAACTATTCCAGACGAGGTTTTTGATACACTACTAAAAATTCGTACAGACCTAAAAGATGAAGGTATCCAACCATCAGATCGACGTTTTAAACAATCACTTAGCTTACTTAGAGCAAAGGCTGTTTTAGATGGTCGTGACGTTGTTGAGATTGACGATATTTTAATCTTAAAAAATGGTCTATGGGAAGAAGTCGAGCAAAAGATTACAGTTGATAAGATCGTAATCAAACATGCTCAAGATAAAGTGAAAACTGCTCTTTTACAAATTGAAAAAGAGTGTAAAGAATTATGGGATTATGCTGTACAAGAACAATCCTATGATGTTGGTGCCGAAGTAACTGCTAAATACAAGCAACATGTTACTGAATTAACCAAGTTAAAATCTCAAAACCCAAAAAGAACAGTTGAAATTGATAAGTTAATCGACATGGTAAATACAAGTCGAATGAAGCTTGCTGAAGCTGTCATGGGTATCTAAGGAGGAATTTAAAATGTCTAAAATATTTGATCCGATTGAGGAAACTCAATCGGTTTTAAATACTGATAGCTTTGATAGACGAAGATTTGCGGATCTCCTTTCTAAATCGAAGAATATGGCTCAACTTTCACAAGATGGAAGTGCTGAATTACCAACTTTTCAACCCTTGATGAATGATATATGGGCAAGTCTTTATAAGACTAAACCAAAATTAAAGGAGTTAGAAAATCTTGATGGTAGTTACCATGCTAATAGAAACTTTATGAAACAAGTCATGGAGTTAGATGGTTTTGATGAATTCAGAAAATCCACTATGCTTGATGATTTGTCTAGTGCTATAGGTACATTACGTTATTCTGAAAAAGTTAACGATTGGGTAACTGAACAGAGAGATCGTAACGACCAATTAAATAAGGCTCTTGAAGATGCAATGAAGCAGCAACAAGAAATGCAACAAGCACAAGAGCAAATGCAACAAGCTCAAAAAGAGCAGGAACAAGCTCAAAATGATGTTGATAATGCTAATCAGAATGGTGATGACCAACAACAAAAACAAGCTCAAAAACGTGCAAATAAAGCTCAAAAACAAGCTCAACAAGCACAAGAGCAAATGCAACAAGCTAGTCAATCTATGAACCAATCGATGCAACAGGCACAACAAATGATGTCTAACGCATTATCTAAGGAAAATGGTAAAAGTCAAAACTCCCTTCAATCAAAGTTTCGTCAAGCACAGCAAGAAACGAATGAAGGAAAAGAGGCTTTAGATAACCTTATGGGCATTGGTGCTGGTACTGGTAGTAATGATGATCTTCAAAAAGTACCATTACGAGACAAAATAGTATTGGCTGAAGTATTAAGAAAAAATAAAAAGTTGAAACGAATTGCTGAATGGGCTGGCAAATTTAAGTCAATAGCTCGTCAAAAACGAAAATCTAAAACTGAGGAAAGCTCTGAACGAAGTGGTGTAACGATTGGAACAGATGTTGAACGATTGTTACCCCAAGAATTAGCATTCTTTAGTCATGAAGTTACGAAAACAGACTTTCTAAGACGTTATTCCGAAGGGCAAACGATGGTTTATGCTCCAGAAGGAAAAGAGGAAGTTGGTAAGGGGCCAATTGTTGTTTGTTTAGATCAATCCGGCTCTATGTGGAACTTAGATGAACAATCAAAGGGTTTCCTACTGGCACTAGCAATGATCGCCAAAAAGGAACGTCGTGATTTTGCAGTTGTTCTCTTTTCAAGCGGGGCCAATTTCAGAACATTCGTTTATCCAAAAGGAAAGATTAATTCAGAAAAACTAGTCGAATTAGCGACCACTTTTCTTGATGGTGGAACAGATTTTTGTAACCCATTAAAAGAAGCTGTAAGAGTTATCAAGCAGAATAAACGCTTTAAAAAAGCAGATATTTTGTTTGTAACCGATGGTGAGCCAAGCGACTATAGTCGTGTAGTTAATTATTCTAAAGATGTTCTTCAACCATTTAAAGAAAAGCATGATGTAAGTATAATGTCTGTTCTTCTTGGTGGGACTAGAGAACAGGCAGTTAAGGTATTTAGTGACAAGGTTGTTCATGGTAAAGACTTCATGAATGATGCTGTTACAGATGCTTTTAAAATCTAAAAAAATAAGAGAAATAAATGAAGTTCTCCAAAAATAGAAAGGTAGTGAAATAATGGCCTTGTATCAAAAAGCTTATTTATTTAAGCAAGATGGGATTGTTAGATCTGTTGTAACTAGTAAAGATCTAATTAAAAATGCTAGTGATAGTGAGTTTGAAGAAGTGACATTGTTACTATGTGATAAAGATATCGAGGAATGGATTGACATTAAAAAAATGAAAAATGATGACCTCGAAGATGATTATTGATATGACTTAAAAAGTCTTCATAACTAAAATAACTAAATTTTTAGGTGTCTAATATTCCACCTAGGAAAAATCTAAAATTACTAAAGTCTACGTCTTTATTTTGACGTGGGCTTTTCTATTAAAAAGGAGATATAACCTATGAATACATGCCAAAATTGCCTAGAACCAGTACAAGAGACTTTTGCTGAAGTTTGCTATCCATGTGTTGTTGAAAGTGGATTAGCACCTGAGTTTTATAGTGAAGTTCAAGGAGAAGAAATTGAGAAATATATGCCAATCCCGTTAAACGACGATTTAAATTGTAATTTAATGGTTGAGGTTTATATTAGCGAAAAAAGCTTTTTCAAAGTTAATGCTGATTGGTTAACTAATTTTGTTAAACGTGAGTTTGACCAGGAATTAGATGAATTTATTTTCTCTAATAACTATCAAGCATCACAACCGATTTTTAATGCAGCATTGATAGACTTTGAAAATAGCGATATTTTACCATTCTAAAAAAATAACAATACTGGAGGAATTTAAAATGACAGTTAAAGAATATTTCACTCAAGAAAACTTAGATAAGATGGGATTAAACAAAAAAAGGCTCAATGCGTTAATTATTGATTGTTGCAAAGAAGTACGTTCTACTTGTTGCAAATACAAAATTAAAACAGAGCTTGAAGAACTAAATGTTTTAGTTTTTAAGTAAGAAATGACTACAAAAATATTTATATTCAAGGTAATAACTAAAATTATCAAAAGCCTACGTCATCTTGATGTGGGCTTTTCTGATCTAAAAAGGAGCCGATAAAAATGAGTGCAATCCTATCAAAAAAAGACGAGGAACTTTTTGACACACTTCGAATTATGGAAGAAATGTCTAATGGTGAGTTTGAAAAGAAGTTTGAAAATATTATTGAGTATATGGAAGAAGTCTATATGCAAGATAGTAACGATTGGAGCATTATGTCCAGTGCTGGTAAGGATAGCGCACTAGTCTTACATTTAGTAATGACTATGTTAAAGCGATTAAGTCCTTTCCAACGAACTAAGAAGGTACATGTAGTTTCTGCTGATACAAGAGTAGAAACAAAAGTCATGACAGATTTCTTGTTAAAAAATCTTGACCTTATCAAGAAAAATTCTGTTGGTCTTAACATACATGTACATTTGGTGCAGCCTGACATAAAAAATAGTTTTGCTTGGAATGTCATAGGAAAAGGTTATCCGTATCCAGAAGCAAAATCACCTTTCCAATGGTGTACCTCAAAACATAAAATCAAGCCAATGGATAAAAAAATAAACGAACTTCTAAAATTACAGACTAATAGCAAAAACAACCACAAGTTAACAATGTTATTAGGTGTTCGTTTAGATGAAAGTAAGCGAAGGGAAGCTTCAATTAATGCCTTTGCTGATAAAGACAATGATTTTTTTGCAAAGCATACTACTTATGAAGATGTAAGGGTATATCATCCAGTCAAATACATTCAAACTTCTGATTTATGGGCGTTTTTATCTCAACATTGCGAATTAGCATGGGGATTACCATATGATGAACTATTTGAAATGTATTCAGATGGGAAAGAATGTCCTATTTTTACATCTGAAAAAGAGAAAGCAGATGCTTGTGGGAAATCAAACAGTCGTAATGGGTGTTGGACTTGCCTTTATGCTGGTAGGGAAGATAAAATGCTTCAAACTCTAATTAGTAAAGGACATGATGAAGTCGAGTATTTAGCAGACTTCAAACGTTTCCTTTATGACACTAGAAATGATGTCCGCTATCGTGAACCTATCAGTCGAAAAGAAATAAAAGCAATAATCAAAGAGGATAACACCTTCCAATTAAACTTGTTTGAAGATGCATTCGCTAGTGAAAGTGAGCTTAGTTTTAAGCATTATAAACGTGCTGACAAGTCTCATTATGTACCTGGAGGGTTAACCTTTGAACTACGCTTAAAGTTGCTACAAAAGCTACTATGGGCGCAAGAAGGTTGTGGCTACGAGTTGGTATCAGATGAAGAACTAAATGCCATTATTCAGACTTGGGATGAAGAAGGATATACCATTGATCTTGAAGATGATTTCATTCCAGTAGATCATCAAACAGATGGTGTCCTATGCTTAAAGCCTAATGGTGAAATTAATCTAAAAGAAACGACTATTCATCAAAGAGTATTTTCAATAGATATTAAGTTTGAAATGCCACTAGATGATATAGCCGATTACTTAAAGAAACGACAAGCGATCACTCAAAAAAGCTACTATTGTTTTCTTAACTATCAAGAATACGAGAATTTCAATTACGTTAACAATGTTTTAACGTTTATTGTTAGTGATCTATTTATTGATACGAAAGAAGAAGCATTGGAAGCATTGTGTAATTATCTATTTCCGATTAGTGAAGAAATAGACATCATGTTCGAAAATGAAATTGTACGAAGTGGTCAAATATTCTTAGATGTTTGTGAGGATGTACTTACAAAATATCAGGATACGCCGAACAGTCCAGAGTATCAGTTTCTTAATGAATGGGTCCATAACTCAAAATCGTTATCAAAAAAAATAACTGCAGCACTAAATGAAAGTGCAAGTTAAAGGAGGATAATCAAATGGTTGATCGTAATTTAAATTTAAAAAGAGAAATTTCAAATAATCTTAAACAACTACTAAAAGAGCGTAAATGGACACAATCAGAACTTAGTATGATGTCCGGTATTCCAACTAGTACTATAAGTGACTATTTAAATTGTAAGTCGCTAATACACCACAAAAATGTAAAATATCTATCGTTAATTTTCAAAGTAGAGCCTTATCGAATTGATCCTAGTTTCAATAGTGAACAACAATTGAAACTAGATGAACTCGAAGATTGGATACTTGAATTAAATAACGCTTCAGAAAAAGAAAAAGAATTTATGAAAAATATTTGGTTTTCTCTAAAAGAGTTAAAAGAATAACGTGTACTCAAAAAATCTTAGCTCATGTATTTATTTGTACATGAGCTTTCCTAATTTAATATCGAAAGGGTGTTACCATTGAAAAAATCAATAGGGTTAATGAATACACTAAAAAAATTCTCTGCATTAATTAAAAAGAGAAAAGCAAAAGTATCAAAGCGTGGCGTGTACCTACAAGATGTAGAGTTACTTAAAACCAAGTTTAAAGTAGGCTCTAACTACAAATCTATTATTGACACAAAGAATAATAAAATCTACATTATAAAAGGCACTGGAAGTACTGTTTCTAAGCGTAAAATCAATAATGAGGGTGAATGTAAGCCAGTTATTGATATACGTAAGAAAGGTGTTTTAAAAGCTTTTGAAGGGTGTCAGTATTTACATGTAGAAATATATGAAGATCAAATTATCGTTACTGGACACAATGCTTATGATAAAGAAACGAAAGCAAAGATTGTCCTACCGAAAAGTGATTTATATCAAATTGAAAGTGCTTTTAATCTAGTAAAAGAAGGACTGGAACATTTAGATATTCCGTTGAGAGTCGCTTCATTATTTAGCGGAGCTGGAATGTTTGATTATCCATTTCATCAAGATGATACCTTTGAAATTGTCATAGCAAATGAGCTAAGTAAAGAAGCTTGTGACACTTATCGTTTAAATATTGGGGATCATGTGCTTAACTTAGATGTTCGACAGGTCATTCAATATATTTCTAAACTAGATGTGAAGGTCTTAATTTGTGGATCTCCATGCCAAGGATTTTCAAATTCCAACCGAAAGAATGGTGGGGAAGATAACGAAAACTCAAAATTAGTGAGAGAATTTATTCTTGCTGTAAAGTCTATTCCAAGTATTGAGGTATTTGTATTAGAAAATGTTCCTCAAATACTCGGAACAAGGTATGAACATGAAATAAAGGACCAACTAAGTGACTTTCATATCGAAGCAGGGGTTTTAGATAACTCGCAATTTGGTGGTGCTCAAAAAAGAAAAAGAGCCTTTTTTATTGGTGCAAAAATAGGTAGTGCATTCGGTAAGATTAGACTTCCTAAACCAATTAAACAAGCTTTTAAAACGGTTCGTGATGCTTTCGTAAGTTTACACGATAGTATCGCTAATCAATTAGACTTCACAATACCTAAAGATGAAACGATTGAACGAATGATACATGTTCCTCAAGGTGGAAATTTTCTTGATATACCGAAGGAAATTAGACCGAATGGACAGCAAAGTAATCTATTCAGACGTTTAGAGTGGGATAAGCCTTCAATAAGTTTACCAAATGTACGAAAATCGAATATCCTTCATCCTACTGAAAATAGGATTTTATCAGTTAGGGAGTGTGCAAGGCTTTTCGACTTTCCAGACCATTATCAATTTGTTGGTGGATTATCTAGTAGACAGCAGCAAGTTGCAAATGGTGTACCGTACACTTTGGGTAAAGCGATTATGGAAGTTATTAAAGGAGCGTATTTAACAAGATCTCTATATGTCTAGTTTAGGAGAACACTAAAGACTGATTATTTAGAGGGTACTACTGTATCCTCTTTTAATCTTTTATCGGAGAGGGAGAGGAAAAATGGAGAAATTCTATGATAAAAAGGACGTAATTTCAAAATTAATTGACCTAGATCAAGAACTTAACGAATATAATTTACCGTACAAGCTAGAGTTTATAATATTTGGTGGTACTGCTTTTATGTTACACGCTGAATTTCGGGCAACTCTAGATATTGATGCTATATTTAATTTTCAAGCTGACAAACGTATACGAGCGCTACTTTATAAGTATAACGTTAACGAAAGTATGAGAAGTGTAATGGAAGTACCACCTTTTGAGGAATTTTACCCAAGATGCCAATTGTTAAATATACCTTTTAATAATTTAAGGGTTTTATTACCCTCTATAGAGGACTTAATTCTATCGAAGTTATTTTCTAGTCGAGGAATAGATAAAGATGGACAAGACTTGATTAATTCAGATTTGATTGATCAGTGTGACTTGGACAAACTAAAAAAAATGTATTATGATTATAAAAAATACGTAATTTTCCCAGACTATCGTTATAACGACTTAGAAGAAATATTGATAGCTAGGGAAAAAGTAAAAATGAAAAAGAAATGAGGTGAATAAAAGATGAAATTAAATGAATTTTTTAACACAGTTCAATGTGAACTAGAATATTTAGCAGATGGATCTTATTCCTTTGAAGAATATTTGAGATTAAGCATGAATGATCGTCGTGTTCGTAATGGTTTTGTCTTTTATGCACTGTCAAACAAAGAATTTGCTAATCGGTTCTTTCTTTTATCTGAAAAAAAGTTATATGTAAAAAGATTGAGAAGTGACCTTTATAAAAGTTTATGGAAAGCTAGTCGTAATGATTTTAATCGTCCAGAAGTGAAAAAGTTGGCCAAAAGGCTTCAATATCTTTATTTTAATAGAGAATCCAATAAAGTAGAACATACAGACAATTACGATGTTTCTGCTGAAATGGAAAAGTTTTTTGTAAGCTTAGTAAATCATTACTATCAAAAATCAGAAGATAATCATGAAAAAGAAAAGTATCGAAAGAATGTTCTAAGCAATGTCAATTGGGACAATTTACTTGTGAATACATGATTAAAAAACCACTATCTAATGCTACTAGCATAAGATAGTGGTTTATTATTTTAACGTTTTAAGTTAACTAGCTCTTGAAGAATTTCATCAGACGTTGTAATCATTCGAGTATTTGCTTGGAAACCACGTTGAGCAACGATCATTTCAGTAAATTCTTCAGATAAGTCAACGTTTGACATTTCTAATGAACTACCAGCAATAACCCCACGTCCTTGACCAGCAAAACCAATATTAGGTATTCCAGAGTTATTCGATACTTGGAATAGGTTATCACCTGATTTCGATAAACCGCCAGTATTATTAAAAGTAGCCATCGCAATTTGTCCTAGTATACGAACTTCACCATTCGAATAGATACCATTAATTTCACCAGTCTGTGAGATATTAAAGCTTTCAAGAGTACCCTCTGTATTACCATTAATATAAGAAACATCAGCAGTATTAGAACTATTACCAAATTGAGTTAATTTGGAAACGTCTAAATTAACATTAATTGGGGCAGATCCGTTTGTAGGGTTAATAGTAAAGTTTCCAATTGTAGTTGTATCTACACGACCGTTAGCATCAAATACAATATTACCTAAAGGTGGAGTGTTGTAACCAGTTATTTCACCATCAGCATTATAAATGGGATTTAAAAGTGTAGCTGTCCACGTTGCTGGAACATTATTACTTTTATGATAAGCTATTTCTAAGTCATGCAAACTACCTAGTGAATCAGTGATTGTGAATTTATTTAACACTGTATTATCCGGCAAATAGTTTGTAAGATTACCATCAAACGCAATTCCTACTGGAGTTTCCGACCTTAAATTTCCTTTAAAACTCATTTGTGTAGTAGCTTGCGGTTCAAATATATCCCCAGCTTCAACTTTTAATTCACCAATATTATTTTGATCTATTTGGCCATCAGCGTTTGGTCTAAAACCTTGAACTTTTAAACCATCCGAAGTTACAAGTGTTCCTTGGCTGTCTAAATAAAAATTCCCAGCACGAGTATAGTAAGAAAGAGGTCCATCATTAACGATAAAAAATCCATCGCCAGAAATCCCTAAATCTAAAGCACGACCAGTCGTTTGTAAACTTCCTTGCGTGTGTATAGTATCAACAGTCGCAATAGTACCACCTAAACCAATTTGACGAGGGTTTGTTCCACCACGATTATCAGTAGGGTTAGATGCTCCAGTTAACTGTTGACTTACTAAATCTTTAAATGTAGTTCTGCCTTTTTTAAAACCGAATGTGTTTACATTAGCGATGTTATTACCAATAACATCTAGTTTTGTTTGAAAATTTTTCATACCACCAATACCAGAATACATTGAACGTATCATTTCTTTTTAAACCTCCGTTTGTTTTGTTTTATTTATCTATATATGAAAGCTGTAATTCAAACACGTTTGTTTTGTTTGCCCATCATTATCTCTTTCAACATGTAGGAAGTTCGGCTGTAGGAACAAAAATATAGAAGTTTTACTTTGTCTAATATCAAACACATCAATCATAGAAATAGGAACATCGATGATGTTTGGAAAACCATTAATCTTCAATAAAAGCACTTCTTTGCTATCATCTAATGTTATTAAACCTCTAGTAATAACCTCTCCGTTATTTAGAGTTACACGCAATTCCTTATCTAAGAAATCAACTAGAGAATATTTTTCCTTAGTATTTGAAATATTGGTCGTCATTCCATCACCTTCTACTATTGGTATATGTTTCTTTTAATACCAATCTATTATATCACTTAAAATAGATATGTTAATGATACAAAAGGAGTTTTTTAAAAATAATGGCATTTTTCCTTTCCACAAATTGATAGTAATATGCTATAATTTCCTTATATCTATTATCCTTTTTTATTTCCCTCATACTTTCCCACTTTAACCAGTGAGCAGAAAGAAATTGGGCCGTTCGGCAATGGATAACACCGAACTAAAACCGTAGTAACAACGACTTGAATTCGTCAATAAACGAACCAATAGTTATTACGAGCAACGCCTTTGTACTTTTCCGTTATTTAACGAGCAGAAAGAAGTTAGGCATGGTAGGCTATTTATTTTTAAATGGTCATTTAAACGTCTTTATTCTAAATTATAATAATCGCTATATATAGGCGCATCGAAAATTCACTTATTATAAGTGCTTTCGGTGCGCCTTTTTGCGTTTATTTATAAACCAAAAGGGAGGAACAAACAAAATGGATCTATTTAGTTATGATTTTGAAAAAGCAAGAACAATCACGAAAGAAGAAATCGAACAAGCAGCAAAAGACTTGGCTCAATTTCTAAAAGAAAATGGAAACCCCAGGGTTTTATCAGTCAGTGGTTTGCATTGTAGACCTAATGAATGTGGACAAGTTAACGAAAAAAAGTATTTACCTAACAGCATTGAAAAGATGATCCCATTCCTTAAAGACGAAGGTTACATTAAGTTTGAAAGAGATGGAGTATTCTTTCTAAAACATGAATATAGGGATTATCATACAATTGATGAACTCGTAGAACGTTTTAGACAGATCGCTGATGATTACTTTGAAAATGGCGGTGACTTATACGGACTGTATTCAATTTCAACTACTTTCGGACTTCATTACAACGTAGATTTATCTAACCATGAGATTAATATGGGGCTCGGAACAGCAATCCGAAATGAAATTACTAGCTACAGCAAAAACCTTGGATTAAAGCACTTTATAGAAGTACCCAAAAGTAGAGGAATGAAAATGAATTGTTTTATTGATGGGGAATTAAAAGCCATAAAAAGAATTATGGCTGAAGAATTAGTCGAATACACAGATTATCAATCGGTGAAAGACTACTTTAAACGTCATGGTGCGGTTAGTGGCCCAAAGTATCAAAAAAGTTATGATCCGCATGGAATTAGCAGTAATCAAAAAAAGATAGAAATGCACATTGCATTACCTTCCGCTTTTTGTTGTCAATCGATTGCTGAGAGCAAAGATATAAAAGAGATCATGATGATTATGGATTATATGGGCAAAACATATGGACCATTTGGTAATGAGGAATTAATTCTCATCAACGAAAAAAACGTTAGAAAACGTTATAAAAGAGATCGTGATAACGAAAAGACTTTTGAGGAGCTGTATGACTTAGATGCAATTATATCTGAGGAAAATTCAGTTGAAGCAGAAAGTCTTTTTTCTATGTTCGATGAAACGATCTTAGACAATTTATTTGTTCAAGAATTGGAGGGAGTAGGATGCTCGTAATTGCTCTACCACTATCTAGCAAAGATTGGGGCGAAGCTAATAGAAATCCTATGGTTCGTGCCTACGGTAAAAAAAGAGGGAAAAAAGCTAAGTGTAAATCTTGTGCTTGTTTCTTCAAAAGTGAAGGTGTTTATACATGCAAGTACCGCTATCCAGTGGAACATAGTGAAAGCTATGTAGCTTGTTGTAAATACATCAATAAGAAGGGAGGTACACAACATGAGTAGTCGAAAAACGATGGCTATTATTGGTGGAACTCAAGAGAGAACGATGCGAAAGATCGCTGGTAGGGTAGGTTATGAACTTATCTTTGATGATGCGAATTCACATCGTGCAAAAGAAACTAAATATAAATCTATTGTTGAAAATGCTGACGTAATAGTTGTTATGACCGGAGCGTGTTCTCATAAAGCCATGTGGTTAATTAAGTCTCTTGCAAAAGAGGTTAAAAAGCCAATTGTCTTTAATAAGAACGGTTTTGGAGTATCAGGCGCTATTCAATTAGGTGTTAATGCAATAGAAACTAGCAAATTAACGAATGTTTAAATGTCCGTTTAAAAAACCAAAAGAAGCGAGGATTTTTATATGAAAAAGCAAATTATAGGATTTCTAAACGCTATCACTAGAAGAAATGTATCTAGTGTAGTTAGTAATCCAATCCCTACAACTAGTGGAATTACGTTAATAAAACTAGAAAGAACGAGAAGAAGAACATTTTATGATAGCAAATGGGCATTGGACATAAAAACCCCAACTGGACTAGTATCAACAAGTTTAACTCGTTGGGACGATCAATGTCATTTAGCTTTAACTGAGGATATTGAAAAATGTAGCAGTTTAGAAGATGTTCAAAAACTCGATTTAAGAGAAAGAATTTATTACGACTAATTTATTCTTTATCTAACTAAAAAATTTTAGGAGGTAGTCTATAATGGCTCGTATCGAAAGTGAAGGAAAAGGCGGTTATTATCCAACCCCTGACCAAGAAATGCAATACATCTTAAATCGTGTAAGGGTAAATCAAGGTGAAAGTGTTACTATCTTTGATCCTTGTGCTGGAAAAGGGAAAGCGTTGAAAGATTTTCAACAACAACTGGAACAGCAAGGGGCAATCGTTCAGTCCTATGGGATTGAATTAGAAAGAAGTAGAGCACTTGAAGCTAAGAAAATACTCAATCATGTTGAAAACTGTTCGTATGACGAAATGAGAATGTCTAGTGAATGTTTTAGTGCCATGTATCTAAACCCTCCGTTTATGCAAATGGATGGTGAAAGAATGGAGCTCACATTTCTTAGAAATTTAACCTCTGATCGTCTTTCTTCTGGTAATGGTTTGTTTATCTTTAATCTACCTCAATACGTATTAGCCGATTGTGCTAGTTTAATTGCTAGTAGATTTGAAGATGTACGAATTTATCGTTTTACCGATGCTAACTATGATGCCTACAAGCAAGTAATTGTTTATGGGTATCGACGTCGAATTGGAATGAAAACAAAAGAAGAAAGAGAATATGAATTGTTCCTAAAAGATGAAATTGTTAAGTTGTCTAGTCTTGGTAAAGATGCACTTCCTAGCTTGGATGTAGAAGATTGGAATAGCGTTCAATATCAAGTCACAAAGGCAAAAAAGAAAGTTGAAACCTTTATGTCTACTAGAGTAGAAATTCATGACATTATCGCTTCTATTAACAGTGATGATAATGATTTTTACCAAATGATAGATGAGGTTACAACGATTAATATTCAAAAAACAGAAAAGTTAAAGGTTGCTATGGATTTAAAAGTGGCACATACAGCAGCAGCACTTGAAGCAGGAGTTCTTCCCGAACAAATGAGTGGTGATCACTTGATTGTTCCTAAGACTTTTATCAAGATGTCCGAAACTGTAAAAACAAACGACAAAACCGAAAAAAGTGAGAAGGTTAGTACTTTCAGTAGTAAAACGCAATTAAAAGCGTATACAGAAGAAGGTATTTTCATTCTTGAATAACTAAAGGAGGATTTAATTATGAAGAAAATTTTATTAGCTTTAATAATCATCTTCAACATTATAGCTTTTTTAAGCTTGTTTTTAGCAATCGGCATTAATAATAATCATAATCTACCTGATTGGAACTGGATCGTTTCATTCAAAGCTTTCATTTTGGATTATGGTTTAAAAATGACTTTTGTTGCTGTTGTAGTTGATGTAATAGCTTATATTATCTACAAAAAATAACCTCAAATATACAGTTGTATATTTGAGAGAAAAAGTTCATTAAAGAAAGGAGAAATTTATGTGTGTGATTTTTGCGAAGGTAAAGAAGTAATCTCCAGAGAGCCAGATTTACGAGAAGGTAAACATACTGGTGTTTCTCTTAGAATTGATGAAGAAAGTAAACTTTATAAACTAAGAATGGAGTTAGGTTCGACAGGCTACACATTACCCATAAAAGCAAATTTCTGCATGTTTTGTGGAGATAAAATTCGTGCGTAGTTCGATGATTAGGAGTTGATTAAATGGAACGATTAACAAAAAGAACCATAGGTTGCTTTCAATACACATTGAAAGACCATAATCCTATAACTGGCGAATTTAATAACTATGATACGTTTTTTAATTACAGCATGGGAATTAAAAGGCTTGGAGAATTAGAAGATACAAACACGCCTAAGTCTATTGATGAATGGCATGAAGATGATGGAGATTGCTTGTGGTGGACTTTCCCTATTGAAGAACCTCCATATTGTGGCTCACCTTTAGATTGTGATTTTCCTGATTACGTTACACACTTTACAAAGCTAACTTTGCCGATTGAAACTGATTAGTTGTTTCGCAGTACGAATAAAATGTACTTCAACTAAAAAATAATAAGGAGCATTCCTGTTAGAAGTATTTTCGGGGACTTGAACAAAAAAGAGCCTTCTTGGTATGATACGGGGTGTCAAATCGTCTGCCGAGATGACCCCTAACTTAGTTAACCAAGGAGGACTCCATAATGAATTTTAAACAAAACGAAAAAATAAATCAAGTCACTGAAAAGACACTCGTTGTTGGAATGGACATTGCGAAACGAACTCATTTCGCTTGTTTTACCGATGATCGTGGACGCGTGCTCCAAAAATCATTTCCTGTTTCTCAATCACATGATGGCTTTGAACAATTTTATCAGAAAATTTTAGCGGCACTAAGAGAACATGATAAATCGGAAGTCATCGTCGGTATTGAGCCTACAGGGCATTATTGGCTTAATCTAGCCTACTTTCTAGAGGATCTTGGTATTTCTCTTGTCATGACCAATCCGATGCATGTGAAACGATCAAAAGAGTTGGATGACAACCTTCCAACAAAGCATGATCGTAAAGATGCGTTAGTGATTGCCCGCTTGGTCAAAGATGGCCGTTTCAGCTACCCAAGAATATTAAAAGATATGGAAGCTGAGCTTCGTGCAGGTTCGACTTTTAGAAGTAAATTGACAGAGGAGTTGGGTGCTGTCAAAAATATGATGATTCGCTGGTTAGATCGTTATTTTCCTGAGTTTACACAAGTGTTTCCCTCGTTTGGGAAAATGGCGTTAGCAGTACTGGAATGTACACCATTTCCAAGTGATCTTCATGAGAGACAACTTGAAGAGGTAATGACTCTTTATCGAGAGGTTGATGGGATAAAATCTCCTCAGAAACCGAAAGCTATGCGCCTAATTGAAGTCGCTGCAAATTCAATTGGAATAACTGAAGGACGTCAGATGGCCCGTTATGAAATCACCACACTCGTTCAACGTTATCACCAATTAGAAAAAAAAATCGATGACATCACACAACAATTAGTAGAACTCGTACAAACTTCTGTAGAATACGAATCGCTCAAGACGGTTCCGGGTCTTGGAGACTCGACAATCGTTGACCTTCTAGCTGAAATCGGTAGCTTTTCACACTATGAAGATCCACGCCAACTTATCAAACTAGCGGGACTTACATTACGTGAAAATTCATCGGGGCAGCACAAAGGCCAAAAACGTATTTCTAAACGAGGAAGAAGGAAGTTACGAGCACTCCTATTTCGTGTCATGATGCCGATGCTCCGTCACAATGAAGCATTTCGTAAACTACATGAATATTACACGAATCGCTCGATCAATCCGTTACGTAAGAAGCAGTCAATTGTGGTCCTTTGCGGAAAACTACTAAAAGTTTTACATGGAATTAGTACAAAGCACAAAGCATTCGATGCACAGCGAATGATGAGGGATATCCCTAGTCTCGTAGAGGCTGTATAAAACCCTACACCCTTTTAATAGACCTAGATAACAGGATGACACGGAGAAGCTGGCACTATTTTCACCATTCGACCTAGAGTCCCTAAAGGAGCTTCGCTAGCCTCTGCCTTATGACTAGACCGAACGAAGGAATGTAGGCACATAGATGCCCAGAGACATGGGAGGGTACGTCATCATAAGCTACGCAGAGATCCATTGTGCATCATATAATTCTTAGCACTACTTACCATTAAAATCCAGTAGTGACCGCGTAGCGCACCCACCAATTGGTATAGTTTCACATATTATAAAAATAATGTTAGTGGTCGTGTCGAAAAATATTTTTTTGGCACTTCAACGACGGCTCAAACCGTTGATATATCAATATTTATAGAGGGAGGGAATAGTCCCTTTGCATTGGTGTTTCTATTTGCAAAGGTGGCGTAAGCTCCCTTATTGCTTATAGATATGCCAGTGCAACATGAAGGGGCGTAATTCTATGAGCAAAAAAATTAGAGTAATGGAAGATGGCAAGCAATTTGAAGCATTTCTACAGATTGCTATGACTGTTAAAGAAGCCAATAACGAAAGAAGATTAGTAGGTGTAGCTTTTGCTGGTTCTCCAGTAGCAACTAGAGCTGTTCATGCAGCACTTTATACTTCATCTAAAGTTGAAATTTATGATGAAGCTACTGGCAAAACAGAATACCTTAAAACAACGTTAAATTACAGAAGAAAAGAAAAGGTAGATGGCAAGGTATGTCACATGTTTGCTATCCCTAGAACTTCTGTTAATGCAGATTATGAGGAAAGTTTAGTTGAAGCACGTAAGAATGATAAACCTCCATTACCTGAGAGAATTGTAATGGCCAAAGATGGAAACATCGAGGAAGTAGTAGGATTATTCTTAGCTAAAACTTATGGCTTACCGAAAACTGCTAGTTGGTCTAACCTTTACATGAAGATCTTTTCCGATGCTGGCAAAGTAGAGGAAATCGAATGTGAAAAAACAGTCGCTTGTGGTAAGCATTATCAAAACCTTAAATCAGCTAGAATTTCTGCTATGAAAGAGGAAGAAGCTGACAAGATTATTGATAGTGCTATGAAGCAAGGTATTCTTCAAGTAAAAAAGCAAAACATTCCATTAGCTTTACAATCTGTACAAGCAAAGTTTGAGCAAGGTATGACAGCTGAACAATACATTAAGAAAAATGCAGAAATTATCGCAAACAAGTTTAAAACTGCGGTAGAAGTTCTGTATGATGGAAAAACATTTTTCCCTTATGTTGGTGAAACTGCTCGTATATGTGTACCTGCCCAAGCGAAAGCGGCAATGGGAATGTTTCATATTCTAAAGAATAAAGGAGCAGGATTTTTAGTAGGTGATATGGGGTTTGGAAAAACTGGTACGTCACTAACTACTGTCTACACGAAAGCTCGTCAACGTGAAGATAGTGGAGCAAAAGATGGTATGAACTGTCTAATTATTGCACCGTCTAACGTTGTACCTAAATGGGCAAGTTCAGAAATTCCAACAGTATTAGGCTACGACAAAACGGTTACGATTAAAATTTATGATCTACTTAAAATGGTAGAGAATAAACGTCCGTTTAAAAAGGGCATAAAGAATATTTGTACAATTATTGAGGGTACAGATGATGCTTTAGCTTATTGTCGTCTGATTAAAAGCGGTTGGACCATTCCTAGAGGTATGATCCACTTTGTTCTTGTCTCTACAGACAGAATGAAGCTATCTGCTGAAAAATTTGTATTAGGTGCTAAATGGAATGACAATCAGAAATGTTGGATTAGTCCAAACTCTGGTCTACCATTACAATCACCACCTAAGAAAAATAAAAAAACTAAAGAAGATGAAGCTGACGTAATAGCTGGTTGGAAAGATGTCGTAGAAAGTCCATCGTTACCACCAACTACACAAGAAATTGCCCTTGCTCGTAAGAACGGGACTCTTGGAACAAATGGATTGCCACTAGGTTATGTTAAAACATGGTCAAATGACATTCGTGCTTTTCAAGACCGTTACGAAAAAGAAGGGAAGAAAGATTGTTCACTTGCTCGTCCAGCTCAAAAGAAATGGGGAGAAGTGAATAAAAAGCATAGATGGATGATCGCACAAATCTTCCAAAGAAAGTTGAAAAATCACTTTCAAGTTGGGATTTTTGATGAAATTCAGCACATGAAAGCTATGGGTAGTGGGAGAGGTTCTGCTTCTCATAAACTACTTAAAGCGTGTCAACAATCTATGTTCTTAACTGGTACATTAACGAATGGTGAAAGCTCATCGATCTTTGCGATGTTATGGAGAGCTTTTCCTAGAGAACTTAAAAAGTTTGGTTTTTCTCATAAAACTTCTACTGAAGCTTGGGCTAGTCGCTACGGTGTTATTGAAAAGACAATTACACTAGATGATGGTGACAAAAATGTAGGTAAAACTACTAATCGTCGAAGTGAAGAAGTAAGAGTTAAAGAAAAGCCAGGTATTGCGCCACAGTTAATAGCTAACCACTTGCTCGATAAGTGCGTTTTTGGCGATTTGACAGACCTCCAAATTCCTCTCGTAAAATTGGAAGAAACTCCAATTATTGTGTCTTTAGATGAAGATCACAAAGAGGAATATAAGAAGTTACACAACTCCTTGTACCGTAAGGCACAAGAATTATCAAAGGAAGTAGGAACTGGCGCTTGGGCGAAGTTTAATCCTTCAACTCTTAATTACGCTGACCAACCATCATTAGGTATTAATGTTGAATGGTTTGAGTATGAAGATAAGGCAAAACTTAATCCAATTGACCAAGTAACTGCTCCAGCTTTTCCAGTTGATTACTATCCAGCAAAGGAACGTAAATTGGTTAATATTGTTCAAACTGAGTTAGGTGCTGATAGACCTTGTATCATTTACACTAACTTTACCGGTAAGAACAAAACGAACGAACGTATCCAGAAGGTATTAGCAGATCATGGAATTGATTGCGAGATTTTAAACGATAAGGTAAAACCTGATGCACGTTTTGATTGGTTAAATAGTCGAGTAGAAAAGGGTACGAAGGTGATAGTATGCAATATGGCTTTGGTTGAGGTCGGTTTAGATTTGATGAATTTTCCGACTTTAATCTACTTCCAACTATGCGATGAAGTATCACGATTACGTCAATCAAGTCGCAGAGCCTTTAGACTTGGCCAACAAAAACTTTGCAAGGTAATATACCTCGTTAACAGCGATACTCAACAGATGGTCCAATTCAAGAGACTAATGAGTAGACGAATTGCAGCAATGATAACTGAAGGACGTATTGAACGTTCTGACGATCTTGCTAAGTATGCTGATTTATCTGCAGGTAACTTAACGAATGATCTTTCTAAGATGCTTTCCGAAAGTGATCTAGTAGCTGATTGGCAAAAAGCAGCGTCTAAGGATTTAGATAATCTTGAACTTGTTTCAGAAACTGAGTTTAAGCAAAAATTAAAAGATGCGTTTGAAAAATTAACTGCTGAAACAATTCGTTTAAGTGGTTATGTCCCACCAGTCCAAAACAACGAATTAGATGATCTATTTGCTGACTTTGATATTTCTGCATTAGACAACTTATTCGCTGAGTTTGACGAGGGGGCTTTAGACAATCTATTTGATACCGAAAAAACTACTGAAACTGAAACTAAGAAGGAAAAGGACAAAACCAACGTTGTTGAGTTTAAGCCTAAGAAAAAACCTTCTGAAGAAGCAGAAAAAGTAGTATTTAAGCACGTTGAGCAAATTTCATTATTTGAGTTTGCTCGATAAAAACGAAAAGCCTAGTTTAAATGACAATTCATTTATTCTAGGCTTTTTCTATTAATGAAAAGGGGCGATTAGCTTATGAAAACACATGTTATTTTTTACAGTGGTGGAAAATCATCTTTCGCTGTTGCTGAATATGTAGTCGAAAATGTCTGTAAAGAAGATGAACAAGTATTACTTTATTTTACTGACACACTTTGGGAGGACGAAGATGTTATTCGTTTTCTCTATGAAGGTGCTGACGTACTAAAGTTACCAATGCTTGTACAAAGCAGAGGAATAACACCTGCTCAATTAATGGTTAATAAGCGTTTCTTAGCAAATAACCGAGTAGGCCTATGTTCTAAAGAACTAAAAATGAAGGTCGCAATGGATTATTTCAAAGAAGGTACTAAGCCAGAAGTTGAATACTGGCATAATCGACACTTTTTAAAGGAAGAAGATTTTTTGAATGGTGAGATAACCTTGTATTTCGGGATTAGCTTTGAAGAAATGCACAGGGAAGGACCAATTCGAGCTAATTGGAAACCTTTTGAAGTAGTCATGCCTTTGATTGACCATTTCATAGAGCCGAACGAAATTTTAAAAAAATATGGGCTGATACAACCAAGGCAATATGACAAAGGTTTTTCCCACGCAAATTGTAAATCAAGATGCGTTAAAGCTGGCCAAGCTCATTTTTTAAACCTCTTAAAAACAGATCCTAAAACGTTTTATGAGCTAATGGAACAAGAAATCATTATTAGCGAGTACATTCGTTACACAAAGCAGCCTTCCATAAAAAGTGGGAAACGACCTGACTATATGTACAAGGATGTCTATGAATTTGTATCTACTGGTGAAAAATCACCTAAGATCAAGCACCTTCTTGATACACATATGTATAGAAAAAAATTCTTACTAGGTGTTGACCGAAAAGGGAGATCAATCAAAAAACCCTACACTTTTATGAAAAACTTATCACTTGAAGAACTGGAGAAAAAGCCTTTGCAATTAGATTTATTCGATTGGGGCGCTTGTGGTTGTTTTGTAGAGTTCGATAAAACACCTACAGATAATCACTTCATCATTCCTACAAGTGAATTTGAAACTGAAGTAGCAACCTATATTTAGGGGGAAACCAAAATGTTGAAGGATAAAAAAGCTTCTAAACTTTACAAGAAACTTGTAACTTCAAATGAACCATTTCAGCAATACGAAATAGTAGAGAGCATGAATAGCGATCTGGCTAAAGAAGTATTATTGAAACTTGTCATAAACCAAAAAATGAAAGTGAGTGGAGAATAATGGAAACTAAAATCACAATGAAAAACTTAGAAGTAACTATCGAAAAGCTTTGTATCGGAGAAGTTAAGGCGCAAAATTATAATCGTGAATGCTTTGGTATGAGTGACCTTAATTTAGCGATGAACACAACAAGAGCAATTGGAATATTCATAGATCGTATTTTTGATGCTGGATATTGCGCTGGTGCTTTATTAAACGAAACTATGAAAAAAACAGAACAATACATGAAAACCTTTAAAGCAGAGTTAAAACAAGTTGCTGATAAGGATTTTCTAATTGATATTTCTGATTTCCCATCTACTGTTTTAGGCTATTGCGAAGCGGTATATCAAGGTGAAATCAAGAAAAAGACAGATGCGTTTATAAATCATGAAAGTTCTTCAATGGAAACAGTCGTTACAAAAGACAATTTAGAACTAACCATTGAAAAACTTTGCATTGGTGACACTAAAGCACAACATTATAATCGTGAATACTATAGTAGAGGCGAATTAAGCATAGCAATCGCTACTACAGAAACGATTAAATTGTTCATTGAGAAGATTGTTGAAGCTGGATACTGCCCAATGGCCTTGTTAAATGAAGTAATGTACGCAAATGGATATTTTATGAGAACAAAATATCGTCATTTAAAGCAAGTTGCTGATAATGACTTCACCATTAACATTTCAGACCTTGATAGAGCTGTTCTTTATTTCTGCGAAAAAGCGTATCAAGAACAGTCGAAGGTGAAAGTAAATGGCTGAAATTAAAGGTAGCTTCACAAAAATAGGCTTCAGTAAAAGTGGATTTTCTTGTTGCTCATTTTGGAAATACTGCGAAATGGGGAAAGGGAATTGCTACTATGCTGATAATGAGATTGATAGCGAAGCAAAAGAATACTGCCGTTGCTATAAACGTTATCATGCGGAGCCAATCATAAAAAAAGTTTCTAAACAAGATGATCTATTTGCTGATTTTAATGAGGAAGCATTAGAAGATTTGTTTGGAGGTTTTGACGAAAATTTACTAGACCATATAGGAGAATAGGGGGTTTCCTCTATTCTTCTACTAATAGGAGGACACACATATGTCAGTAGCTTCGGTTACTCTGTCAGAGATGCAAAAGAACGGTATTGCATTAGCAAAAGCTTGGTTTAAAAACAAGAAAAAAGAGAGCAAGGTTTTTACAATTAGTGGCTACGCTGGTACTGGTAAGACCACAATAGTTAAAGCTTTGATTGAAGAATTAGGAATTAAACCTAACAAGATTACTTATGTAGCTCCAACTGGTAAAGCAGCATTACAACTAGTTCGGAATGGCAATAACGCCACTACAATCCATAAGTTAATCTACAGTGTTAATGAAGATAAGCAAGGCAACATATCTTTTTTAAAAAAAGATCGTGATGCTTTATCTGAGTTTTCTCTTATCATCGTTGACGAGGTTTCAATGGTATCAAAAGAAATTTTAAACGACCTTTTATATTATGGTGTTCCTATTATCGCATTAGGAGATAGCGGTCAATTAGAGCCTATCGGTGAAGATCATGGATTATTAAAGAAACCTGACGTAATGCTAACAGAAATTCATAGACAAGCAGCTGATAATCCAATTATCCATTTGTCTATGCTAGCAAGAAAAGGTGAGATTATTAATCCTGGGAAGTATGGAGATACTTGTTATGTTTTATCTAAAAAGGATAAAAGAATGAGTATTGATTTACTACTAAGATCTGATCAGGTTCTATGTAGCCTTAACAAAACTCGTAAAGCGATTAACACTAAAATGAGAAGGGCTTTAGGATTTACCGATTGCCTTCCTCAAAAGGGTGACAAAATTATTTGTACAAAGAATAATTGGGATGAGCTTTCAGATGGTATCAACCTCATTAATGGGTTAATTGGTACAACTGAACACGTTGAAAATCTCAATGGTATTCTAAAAATGGATTTTAAGCCAGAATTCGGTGATGGAGTATTTAGAGATTTAATTGTTACTCCAAAGGAATTTTTGAGTGAAAAATTGATTAAACAAGATTATGACTATGATCGCTTTGACTTCGGTAATTCGATTACAGTCCATAAATCTCAAGGATCACAGTGGGACAATATATGTGTCTACTATGAACCAATGGGAAGTAAAATCAATTCTCAAAAGCTACTTTATACTGCAATTACGAGAGCAAAAGAAAAGATGATTTTAATAACTGACTAAAATATGAGAGGGGGAATCCACTAGTGGAAAGTTGACTAGAAGGGGTTTCCCTTCTGTCTTTTTCATTAGTGGTAATACCATGATAAACACTAAAAATATTGATGCTCGTTCAATCGAAAGAGCATTTAAAAGACAAATGGAGAAAAAAGGTTGGTTTACTACTGCCAATGGTACAACGAACACGATTGTATCTTACACAGGGCAATATATCGTGATAAACAGTAGCAAAAGTACAAAACCTTTATCTATCAGTAGAGAACGACTTAGAAAAGCGATTAGCTTTACCTATTTTAAACGGACGATCATTCGTAAAGATATGGAGAAGTATAGTAAATTTCATTCAGCGATTTTTGGGATGATGTTTGCTATTTTCAGAGATAAAGCTAAACTCCAAAAGCTAAAAAAAGGATTTCGTATCACTCTAAAAGGATTGAGGTACTTCTTTGGGGGGTGCGAACAAGCTCCTGCTGATATGGAACTAGTAAGTAAGCAAGGCGGTAAGTTCTTGTTACTTTCACATCATTATTTACGGAAACAAAGACGTGAAAACTGGCTAGGACATTTAGAACGCTTAGACTTATATGCTGTCATAGATAGTGGGGCCTTTAGTGAATATACAAAAGGAAAGAAGAAAAAAGCCAATGAACAACTAACTTTATTTAAGGAAGATCCTATTGAAGAATATGCTCGTGCAATTAATCAATTGAAAAATCATCCGAGAATAATAGGTTTCTTTCCATTAGATGTGATTGGAGATCCGGCAGCAACTAAAATTAACTATGACAAGTTGGTCCAAATAACAAAAGGAGCAAAAATCTATCCAGTTTGGCAAATTTCAGATACTTATGAAGCGTTAGAACAATTAGTATCTGAAGAACATGAACTGATTGGAATAGGTGGCACTGTACCTTTATTAAAAACCAATAGAGTCAATGAAGTTAGAAGTATATTCAAAAAAGTCTTTGAATCCCACCCTACACAACCTTTTCACTGGTTAGGTGGGGCAAATGAGATGTTATGCGAATTTGCTTTTTATTCTAGCGATTCAATCGCATGGTTAAATCCAAGAAAAAATGACGAGATGAAAATATATGATGAAAGTGGTAAAAGGCGATTTACAAATGATTTATCTATGCTTGAGATTATGCAGCATAACATTTGCTTTTTACTAGGATTAGAACATAACTACGAAAAACAACTAACTTTAGGGGGAGTTTAAAGTGAATAACCTAACATTTGTTGAAAGTAAAAACAATCAAAATGGGGATTGCAACATGCTTAATTTCGAAGAATATATTAAAGATGATCCCTATTTTATAAGAGATATAACAATCAGTTTCGGTTCGATGTTCTATAATATTAAAAGTATCGTAAAATTAAAAGATATGTCCGATGATGCTGTACTTAATACCGCGATTAAAAATTGGGTACACATGTGCAGTAATAGAGGATTTATAAAGGATGCTATTGAAAGAGGCGATAAAAAAGAGGTGCGTCGTTTAATCCGAAACACGATCAGTACTTCTGGTAGTGGTGGTGGAATGATATCATTCTTTAAGTTTGGTAAAGCGATAGAAGTTAAAACCTTAGATGGCAGAAAACTTTATCCTACAGAAAATGATCTAGCTAACCGTTACATAGAGATGATGATGCCAGAGCAAAAAGAATTAGAACAAGCATTGTTCTAATGATAAGCAAGCCTAATTACTCTATGAGTGGCTAGGCTTTTTTTGTTATTCCAAAAAGAAAGTTTGACTTTGACTAACTTTGACTATATTCTAATATTAGATACTAATATTTGGTAAGGAGGTGTTTTTTTGACAAATTCCACTTGGTTAAATAATAATAAAATTAATTTTTCAATTGTAGAAGTTAAAGATAAGAGTTACATTGTAGCCACATGTTCAGTAGGTAAGCAAAGACTATTATATATCGAAGATTTAGTTACAAAAGATCGTTATATACCTACGGTAGAAAACGAAATACACACTGGAGCTCATTTAGATGATATAGTCTTGAAGTCAATCGAAGAAATAGAGAAAAAGAATTAAAATGTAAGATAAAATAAAAGTCTATTACTACAAAGGTAATAGACTTTTTAAATTATTTATAAAATTGCTTTTTTAATTACTTCAGAAACTGAAGCCCTGTTTTTGTACACAATTTCAATTAATTCGTCATATGGGATTGACTTGGCACTTCTATTGTCTCTATCTTTTTTACTAGAAGCATGTTCATAATAAAAACCTTTAATATCATGACTTAGAATTAAATGATTTGAATAACCAATATCTAACAATTCATTAAACTCAAACACATGGAATTTATCTTCTCCAGTTTCTATAATAGATTGAGAATATTGATCCAAATTCAGCAAGAATGTTTCAATATCTGCCTTTGTAACTAAAGTACGAGGCAATATAGTGTTAATTTTCGCTTTTGGGCGTAAGTTATATTCTTTATCGGCTACCATTTCATGTATTAGCCAAGTACTTCCCGATTGGCGAATAAATCCCTCTTTTTTATAGTTATCCAACTTTCCTCTTTGAATATCTCTACCAACTGTATTTGTAGGCAAACTATATAAAACTTCTATTTCTCTTGCTGTTAACACCTTGCCAACAACCTCATTTAAGTCACTTAGAAAAAAAGGTTCAGTGACATAGATATTACGATCTGCATAATAAGTTAAAAGCTCACCTAAATCTTGATAGTTTTGTAACATTTCTTTCTTGTCAACTTCATTATTTTCACAAGCTAGTATAACAGCTTCAATTGGATGATTTGCAAATATTGTATGGAAGTTATTTTCTTGTTCGATTTCATTATAGACAGCGACACCATATAGTCCGATCATATTGGATCACATCCATTCTAGGAATTATAATTGATTAAAATTTTAATCACTTTTGAGGACATTATAAATCCAAAGATTACCGATTGTCAACAATTACTAGTAATTACAACAGTAAATAAATTATTAGTTAAAATTTTATAATTTTGTTATAATGCAACCAAAGGAGTGATTAAATGGTACTAAATGACATATTGAAAATATATTGGAAATTGTTTCACTCTGCAAAAAACGAAAATGATATTAATGAACTAATTACATACTGTTTAAAAATGAACGAAATGACGTTTGAGAAAATACCTTTAAAAGAGATGATGTATCAAATATGGATAATAAACGAAGGAATACTAAAAAGTAGAGAGGAAATACAGATTAAAAGAATAATTGAAGAACTAGAGGATTGTAATATCAGAGAAATTAACAAATTAAAAGATAAATTGATCCCTAAAGAGAGAATGATTTGGTCTTTAAATAATTCTAAAAAAACTATAGAGCATACTAGTGATTAAATTAAAATAATCGATAATTAGCGTATTTTTTTTCGTCTATTTACTGCAAATGTGCGACACTATAAGAGTCTGTTCAAAAAGTATCTAATTTAGCAAACCATATTTCATAAATCACGCAGCTGCACTTCCATTATTGGAAATGAAAGTAAGTTATTTCAAGCAAAAAAAATAATGTGTATACTTACTAAAAATCACATTTAAAAAAGAGCGGACTCCCCCCTTGGACATAAACAAATTTTAAAAAAATGTTTGATGAGACTTATATTAGCTGGCTATCGGTAAGGATAGCTGCTCCACCTGCATTTCCTGTAATTTCTGTAAAGTTTCAACATGATCTTTAGGCAAGACTGTCTCTCGAACATGCTTGATCATCCGTTGAATGAGCCTGAATAGATCTCTCATGATGAAAAAAGATTGTACTCTCTCCGTTGTCTTCACTGGTACTTTTTTATGTCGCATAACGGAATCGAGTTGGTTTGATTCATGAGCGAAGGAAAGTTCCACTTGTTTACGGAATTTTACCATCTTTTTCTGTAGCTCCGACCCTTGTGGAACAGGACCATAGAAGAAAGGACTTTCTTCAAAAGAGAAACCAAATTGCTTTTCACAAGTTGCTTCTAGGGGGCAGGAGAAACATTTCTCTTCATCTGCCTGAAACCAAGAAGTATTTGTTTCCTTATCGAACCCATCCCAAAGTAGTGGATGACCAGCTTCACATTCGGGCTTCCCTTCTGTGGAACACGTCTCCGGGATAATCGTATTTTTCTTAAATTCCGTGACGACAGCTACATCGTGTTTGAGAAATGACTCTGCCTGATCTTCCTCACTGAAATAGCCTAAATCAGCTACGAGATAGTCTACTTTCAGATCACCGATTTGCTTAAGTTTTTCTACCAGCGGAAGAAGAACATCGACATCGTGAGTATCTGGAGGAAGAACAATAGACAAGAGAACAACAGGTCCCGAGGGGGAGGGGCAAACGATCGAATGTTTTCGATAGCCGATAAAAAATTTATTCTGATTGGCCTTATTCCTTTGAACACCGACTTTGGCATCAGGATCTGAATACGTTTTCTCGCATTCACAAATCTCTTTGTTTTCACAAGAACACCGTTTCTTTTTATAGCCGTTCACATGAGCATAGACGGGTCTAGAATCAATTCCTGCTAGAGTTGGTTCTAAAAAATCATCCAGTTTTAGAGCTTGACCAATCAGATTAAATAAGATTTTATAAAAGTGCTCAGGTGTCACGGTATTACGAAAATGAGTCAAGCTCGAATGAACAGGAACATCCTTTATGTTAGGAGTGCCGATGAAGTTACGCCATGCCTGATTCTTAGGATCCTTCAGCTGTCTACACAGCTCTCTAAAAGACGTGATCTCAGGACGTGTAAAGTACAAATAATGCATACGAAAATACGTTCTAGCATCAATAGGTGGTCGACCACCATCTTTATATAATGGTTTAATTTTTTCCAAGACAATGGAATCATCAACATGATCAATATAATCTATCAATTCCACATCAAAACCGAGTGTGTTATAGTAGTGGTAGGGAAGCAGTTCTAGCTGCATATCCATGAAAATGCACCTCGTAAATTGGTATTTTTGGTTGTTTGGTACTCCCATTTTACCATTTATCGCTGAGGTGTATTTTTGTTTTTCATGAAAAATTTACCCCTTTTTGAACACGCTCTATAATAAGTTTACTTTCGCACATTAGCTGATGGTATTCATGCTACATTCTTATTATTTTTTTTTGAATATATTACTTAAATGATCGTTTAACCGTTAACTTTTTTATAATTACCCCAATATATGCAACTTTTTGTGTTTTAATCACACTTTATTAGCAAAAATCACAAAAAAATAGTTAAAGCGGTTATCTCCAAAGAGACAACCGCTTTTAATAATCTAATCGACAAATGGCAGCAAAGATAATCCTTCTGGACGTTCAGTACCTTCTCCGATCTCTATGGTTAAATAATGTTCGCCATAAGTAATTAGAAACTTATCTTTGATACTATCAATCGTATCAACTGGCGATCCTACCATAGCAGCATTTTCAAAGGCTCCCGTTTTTCTGTTAAAAACAATTAACCAAAAGTCTTTCTTCATTATCAATCACTCCTAAAATAATATCCTTGAAAACACAAAAAACCACTCCTAATAAAAGACACACGTATGTCCTATTTATTAAGAGTGTTTCTACCACTTCTTGGATATTTTATTACTTCTAATATACTCCATATCTAGACAAATTTCAAATACTCTTTTTTAGAATTTTAACCTTCAAATGGTCGAAAACAACCTGATCAAAATGAGCTAATGCTTTATACTTTTCATCACCAAATTCAATAAGTGTATCAAGAGGGTGCGGATAATTAGTATCTAAAATCTGATAACCCTTTCCATTTATCCAAACTAATTCTAAATGGTCAAAAACTTTAATTTCTCGATATAGCCAACCCTTTTCAGCCATGTTTTTATCCTCCCTTTACATATCCCAAAAATCTTTATAGTCAACGTCAAAACCTTCTTTTTGCAAAGTTTTAATGATTTTTTTAGCACTTTTCATAGAAGGGTAGTGTTCATCAGACTTCGCTAAACGACTAATGCTATTTCTATTTACTCCACTTTCTTCCGCTATTTCAATTTGTGTAATGGAATGTTTATCTAAAAATTTACCGAATTTAGATCGTTTTTTTCCAAGGCCAAACAATTTAATCAACTCCTACACTTATTCTATTAACTTCATTATTGACACATAGATTGTCCTTTAATCACAGAAGGATGATTTTTGAAAAAAAAGTTTGCATAATGGACAAGCGATAATAAATAACATGAACTAAGAACATTAAAAGGAGGAACGGAAATGACAAAAGACATAGCATTTTATCTTTTGACTAGTAGGGGTAATACCAACATTTTAACATTTTTATACTCTAAGACCGTTTGGATTATTGTAAATGTATTTGGTAATCATTTTGGCAATGATTTTCGGTAATGCCAAAACTCAATGCATTCCTAAAAATATAGTATTTGGTAATTTGTACTTTTTTTCTTAGAGTAAGAAAACATAGTATTTTTTAGTCAGTGTTTTCCTTAGCGTATACTTTCGTTAAAATGTTGGCTTTACCCCTAGTAAGGATGTTTATTTAACAGAGGAAGGTAAACGCATTTTAGAAATGTTAGTAAAAGGGCGTGAGTTACTTGAAACTAAGTAAAGATGATACAGAATGGATTTTCGCCTTTTTATTAGTATTGAGTGTGGGGTCAATTGCTTTAATCATTATGAGTTTATAAGGGGGAGAAAGCGGAATGTATAAGCCAGCTGTACAATATGACGATACTTACAGAACATTTGTGAGTGAAATTTCAAAAGCTACTACACTAGATCGGCAACAAATTATTAGAGCAGCACTATTTGTAGCTGGTCAATCAAAAGAATATCAACGAATATTAAAAGCACATTTAAAAGAAAATGAAACATTACCAACACCTGACTGGAATAAAACAGATCATGATTTATGGCTAGAACAACCTGGGGGAACAAAAAAGGAGGAAAATAATAATGGCCACAATAAAAAGGTATCCACCATTCAAGACAACGAAACAAACGAGATTAGAGAAGTCAGTAATGAAGAACTCTCAACCAAACATATATTTAAACAACAAGGCGGAATCAAACTTAAAATTGGATAAAAAAGATTTGTTCTACACTAGTATTATAATTGCTCTGATCATTGTATTGTAATTACTATTATGTAATATTTCGAAATTAAGATGTAAATAAGGAGATGGACCAAAAGTTTTGGTTTCATCTCCTTATTTCTTATTTCCAATCTATATCAGTTGATCTATCCCAAATTTCATCAACAGTATAAAAGGAGCGTATACGAGAAATCCAATTACCGTATTCAACGGTGAATGTTGGTATTTCCATATTCCTTTGCCAATGAGATACAAAATGATTTATGAAGTCAGGGTGTAATCCTAACAAACGCATACCTTTAAGGTTTCCAGTTTCCAATTCAACTAAGAATATTTCAAAACGATTAGTATTAATATAGAATTTAATATTTTGTTTAGCGTATAAAGTCGGATCAAACGGAAATTCCAACGGTGATAAATCGCCAAACTTTATCATTAGCAGCATATAATCATCTTCTTTCAAATATCTAAAACGAACTTCTTCAGTTGTTACCATGCTTTCCTCTACAAAGGATAGATTATTCCATGCAATAGTAACAAATAAAGATCCATCAGGATTATAGTTTAATGCGGAATTATCATAATCTTTACTAGGAAGTTTGTCGTATAAAGGAAATTTCTGATTAACAGCAAATGTAGTGATCAAATTAAGCACCCCTCTTATTGATTATAATATAATTATAACTCATTTTATTAGTTATAACAACTAAAAAATTTTTTATTTTAGTAATATAAAATTGACTTTATTATTTAAAATAGTTATACTTTAGTTATAGTTAATTATGAGTTATAAGGGGGCTTACTAATGAAATTGGAAGTAGGAACAGAGTTTAAAGCAATTCATTCTTATCCTTTTGAAGATCAACACAAAATCACACTTGATGGGGAAGTTTGGCATGACATAGTAGCAGGGGAAACGGTTAAAATAGCTGATTATGAAACTGGTAAAGGGCTTTATAAGTTGCTGAATAAGTCATTGGTAACGAAATGGCTTATGTAATGGTAAACAAAGAAACATTAAATTTACTAAGTAGTGGAACTAATGCTTAGATAAGGAGGATAATGATGGGACATTCATTGTTTACGAAAAAGTCAGTAGTCACTTCAAACAGAATGTGTTACAGCAATGAATTTGTTTGTCCAATTTGTTATCACGTAGATGATAAATTAATTCATTTGAAGGCAACTTATTTTGTAAAGAGCTAAAGTATTCAATAGAGGATGGTGGAAAAAGTGAAAGAAGAATTAATTGATATATGCTTAGATAATCCTGTAGGGAGTTTAATCGAAGCTACAATTCAACTTGGTGTAGAGAAATAAAATAGTTGTTTAATTTTAAGTGCTTAAAGTCGCATTTAATCGTTACATTTTTAACGAATTTAAAAATAAAGTTGTTTAATTTTTATAGTAAAGGAGTTTTCGGTTTTGAATAAAAGAAAAACTAAGCAAGAAATAGGTTTTATACAAGGGATTGCATATGCAGTGACTATGATAAAACAACATGGAGCAGATGCCCATGATATTATCACTCAATCAGGGATAAAACCCGAAGATTTTATAAAATATGCTGAAAAATCCGATCTTGCTTATTTGCAAGAAATATTTAATACAACTGAAAAATGATTTAGCTACACACATTTTTTAAACAACAATATTATTTTTAAACGACTTTATTATTTTTTAAACAACTTTATTATTCGTCTACACTTGGTTTTAATGAAATAGGTGAGTTTAAATATGATTATCCACACTTAGGTCATAAATGGTATGAACGTATTAAAACTGAATTGTACGAGAAGGAAGGTCAATTATATTATTTTGCAGGAGTTTCAAAATGGTATGGTCACAGTATTTTAGCTATTAAGTTAGGGAAGATAGAGAATAAGAAAGATAAAAATCCCGAATGTATCTTAAAAAAATTAAGAGGTCATTAAAACTGCATATTACGACTATAATGTAAATCACATCCATTATAAAAACAAGCGACCATAAGTATTTTAAAAGGTCGCTTGTTTTTATTTATTTATGAAATATCTTCATTTTATCTATTTTTCTCGAAATATATTTATAGTTTACCTCATCATTATTTTTTTCAAAGTAAGCGTCAAATACTCCACACCTTCTAATAATTACCGTGTTTTGTGATAATCACATTAACATCAATTGTTAGGAGGTTTTTTATGTCAGTAGATGAACGTAAACAAATGTGGGAAGATCGCATCGACGCCTACAGATCCAGTGGAGTGCCAAGTGTCAAAGCTTGGTGTGAACAAAATCAAGTAGGTGTTCAAAGTATGTATAGCTGGATGAAAAGATTGGAAACTGAGCCGACTCACGTCGCTTATCCTCTTACACAATGGGTTGCCATTGATTCATCCAACTCGATTGAAGAAACAGCTACTTTAACAGTTAAGGTAGGCGATGTTTCAATCGAAATTAAAGAAGGCTTCAGCCATTCACTTTTAAATGAAGTACTTCAGGTTCTTCAATCCCATGTTAAGTAAAACACCTATTCAACGAGTCTATTTAGCGGCGGGTGCAACAGATCTGAGAAAGTCGATTGATGGTTTGGCAGCGATTGTTCAAATGAGTTTCCAATTGGATCCTTTCTCTTCCAATCTATTTGTGTTCTGTAATCGCAAACGAGATAAACTAAAGATCCTTCATTGGGATCATAATGGGTTTTGGTTATATTATCGCCGACTGGAAAAAGGCGTTTTTCAATGGCCAGATGAACAAACTACTAAGCCGCTATCGATCAGTCCTCGCCAATTCAACTGGCTCTTGGATGGACTTCCACTTGAACAAAAACAAGCCCATCCAAAAATGAGTGCAAAATTTATCATATAGAGAGAATTGATCAACCACGACACCTCTCTATATGTTATTCTATTTATATGAGAAAAACGACGAATGAACTACTAGATACAATTGAAGAACTCGCAGCGAAAAATGCGGATTTGGAAAAACAAAAAGAAGTCCTAGAGGCAAAAATCAAATGGTTGGAAGAGCAATTCCGACTAAGCCAACAAAAGAAATTCGGGGCTTCGAGTGAAAAAACAAATCCGGATCAAATCGAACTTCCTCTTTTTAATGAAGCTGAAATCACAGCGGATGTAAAAATGGAAGAACCTACACTTGAAACGATTACTTATAATCGAAAGAAGCATGTAGGACAACGAGATGCGAAGCTTGAAAACTTGCCTACGGAAACGATCCATTATCGTTTATCCGAAGAAGAGCAGGTCTGTTTGTGTTGCGGTGAAACTGTACATGAAATGAGTACGCAAACAAGACGTGAGCTAAAAATTATTCCTGCTCAAGTAACAGTCGTTGAACATGTTCGACATATATACAGTTGCCGTCAATGTGAACGCGAAGGAATAGAAACGCCGGTTGTCACAGCTAAAATGCCTGCGGCAGTCTTTCCAAAAAGTCTCGCTTCTCCTTCTGCAATGGCATATATCATGAATCAAAAATACGTAGAAGGAATGCCGTTGTACCGAATCGAAAAACAATTTGAACGGCTGGGTGTCTTTCTATCACGCCAAACGATTGCCAATTGGGTAATATATGGTGCAACAAAGTGGCTCTCACCGTTATACAATCGCCTGCATGAGTTACTGCTTCATCTTGACCGTCTGCACGCAGATGAAACAACCGTTCAAGTTTTAGCAGAACCTGATAAATTAGCAACTTCCAAATCCTATATGTGGTTGTATCGATCTGGTCGGGATGTTTCACCGATTGTCTTATATGACTATCAAACTTCTCGCCATAGTAAACACCCGAAAGCCTTTCTAAAAGGATTTGCGGGCTATCTTCATGTCGATGGTTATGCAGGTTACCATGATATGAAGGATGTGGAGTTAGTTGGCTGTTGGGCGCATTCACGCCGTAAATACGACGAAACGCTCAAATCTTTGCCTGCAAGTGTAGATAAATCTACGAGTCTCGCAGCTGAAGGTCTTCACTTCTGTACGCAATTATTTAAAATTGAAAAACAGATAGAAGAGGAATTTGAAAATTGTAGTCCTGAACAGCGAAAAGAAGAACGTCAAAAACGTAGTCAACCTGTGTTGGACGCTTATTTGGCATGGCTAAAATCCAAACGCCCTCAAGTTCCACCTAAAAGCAAATTAGGCGATGCCATAAATTATAGTTTAAACCAATGGTCAAAACTCATTGTCTTTATGAAAGACGGGCGACTTGAACTCGATAATAATAGAGCAGAACGTTCAATTAAACCATTCGTTATGGGAAGAAAAGCATGGTTGTTTGCCCAATCGATGAAAGGAGCAACCGCCAGTGCGGTCATCTACAGCATTGTCGAAACTGCCAAAGAGAATCAATTAAATCCATTAAATTATTTAACTTATCTTTTTGAACACTTACCACAAATAGACCTAGATGATCAGGAAGCACTTGACCAATTCCTTCCGTGGTCAAAGTCCATTCCAAATGAATGCAGGATCCCTGCTAAACTTAAATAAAGAATACACTAATGCCCACCTGAAAAACTAGGTGGGCATTATTTGACGCTTACTTTTCAAAAACCCAAAGAGCCTCCTTATATAATTTCAAAATTTCTTCAGAGTACTTACCATTAATCTTAAATAATGTTTGAGCCTTTAAATAATATAAATAACCCAATAAAAAAACGGATTGTTCTTTCTTGCAAATTAAGATCCCTTCATTACAGAAATTATGGGCCTTTTTATAGTCCTTTAGCATATTAGCATTTCTTGCAGCGTTATAGTAAATATTGATAAATATTGCATTACTTCTAATTGCAGGCGATTTTTTAGCATAATGGAGTATTTTCGTATAAAGTTCATCTGCTTCAGTCCATCTCTGTAATTCATTCAATAGTATTGCCTTACTGATGAAAATTTCAATTTCTCTAACAGAGTAATTCTTGTAAGAAGTCTCAGAATAGGAAAGACTTTCATCTAACAACTCTAATGCTTTTAATTTATTACCCTTTAGATAATTAATACATATGGCTTCTCTCCATAATAAAAACTGTTTTAAGTGATTAACTTTGCTAAAATGAGGATTTTTCTTTTCTAATCTGACCATTTCATAAGCTTCATTATATTTCTTCGACTGGATCAAAGTAGTTATCTGTTCACAAACGTCATTCACATAATTGTATTTTGGTAACTTGGTATCCTGGAAGAAATAATCAATATTAACCCCTAAACGCTGACTAATTTGAAATAAGAGTTGAGCTGATATAAATACATTTTCATTCTTTTCAATGGTGCTTACCATAGCTTGTGAACATATATCATGCGCCAATTCCGCTTGTGTCATATTCCAATATTTTCTCAACTCTTTAATTTTACAACCGATATTATAATCCATCCAAAGTTCCCCCGAATAAACTCAATTTAACTCAACGTTAACTCTAATGATAATAGATAATTACAGAAAAATGGATTAAAAATTCCACAATAAAGAAAATTTTATCAATATATTTATAAAATACTGCATTAGACGTAGAAATGACCGTTTAAAATAGGGTTTATATACATAAAACAGTTCTATTACTAAATACACGAATCGTTAACTATATGTATGATGATGATAACGAAATAATAATAATTAATGGAAGGATCGATATATATGAAAAAAAAACTAGTTATCACATTATTAGTTGTTGGACTCATCTCAACACTTCAATTCGGAGCAACACTTGCAGCTGGACAAAAAGAGGACGTAGTAGTACCACAGGATCTAGGAAACGTTCATATGTAGTTTTTGCTATAAAAAATAACAAATAAAACACTACTAGAGAAATCTCTAATAGTGTTTTACTGTTATTTAAAGAGGTTTTAAAAAAATGACTTCCCATAGTTCTAGCATTTGTCTAATTATTTCTTTAAGACCTCAATCATACTTAAAAACTACATTGCTAATAAAGACTGAGATACCCCTACCTTGTCAGCACAAGACAACTAACACTTTTGAAAAAACTAATATATTGAGGTATAATAAGAGTAGATAAAAAAGGGAGTGTCTTATGAAAAAAAGAGAAAAAATAGGAGAACTCTATTCTTCAACTAACAATTTATCAGTAATATACCAGTCTGTATTTTCTCTATTATTACTCATATATATGATTTTTGAGTGGAAAAACTTTTTAAATTCGGATATATCAAATATATCGACTTTCATAATACTAGCACTAATTTTTTTTCATAAGTATCCGCATGAGTTCCTACACTACATAACTGCAACGTTTCTTGGATATAAAAGTATTATCGTAATTAAAAAGAGACTTTGTATAATAAAAGGAGATATTGTCCCGATCCACTTCATTATAATAGCTTTATCACCATTAGTTTTCGATCTAGTTATCATTGTTATCTTATGGACTTTATTTCCGGTTGTTACTTTTATAGGACTTAGCTTTATAGCGATCTCTATTACTAGTTCTTCAAGTGATCTGTATTTCGCAACAAAAGCAGCGCCATATTTAAGAAGTTGGAATTACTATTTAAGATATAACAAACAAAGTCATTTTACTTTATACAGCAAATGATAAAAAATCGACCAACTAATTTAGGTGGTCGATTTTATTTCTATGCTATTAAAATTAACTCACCTTCATTGAAAATAGCTACACCATTACCAAAGTCTACGAAATATGCTACTGGCTTATATTTCTCTCCAACCTCTACAATTTTCCCTTTTTTCTTTTGATAATCAGATAAGTAATAAAACATCTCGCAATCATCTAATTCACTTGGTTGTCTCACTTTCACAAGATGACCAACTTCAAATACTGGTGTAGATGGTAGTTGTTCTTTTTCTAAAAACTGATCCATTTCTTTTGCTAACTCTGAAAACTCAAAATCGAATAATGTAGGCTCACTCACAATTATCACTCCCATTTACTAAGACACTCTATAATTTATATCCTGCAGCAGTAATCCGGCGTTCTGTTTATTACTTAAATATTTATCTACGTATTTTTCAGTTGTAACTCGCGATTCGTGACCAACTGTTTTTTGTACAACAGTTAAGTCAGCTCCAAGATCAACGACTAAATGATGAACAAAATGATGTCTAAACCAATGAGGACTTACATTGCCTTGTTTCTCAACCAACCACTTAAATTTTGTATTTTGAATGATCTTTACTACATAGTTGCTTAAATAATTATAATCATAAGGTTTGTTCTTATTAGTAACAAAAATATAAGTATCATCTTCACTATTTAATTGATCATTTAATCCTCTACGTTTCCTCATTATCTGCAAACTTTCTAACAAGATAGGAAGGATAAAGGCATGGCGATCTTTATTACCTTTAGCCTTTACTTTCAAGAAGTAAGATCCACCATTAATACTTGTATCTAAGTATAAATCGGACCATTTTGCTTTAGCTATTTCAGCCACACGTAAACCAGTAGTTGCTAACATTAACAATATAGCATGATTAATCGGATGATCTTTATAGAAAGTTAGTAGCTCCATAACTTCATTATAAGAAAGTGAACGATCAGGAAGTTCGTCACTATTAATAGTAACCTTCTTGAAAATAGCATGAAGTGGATATTCAATAAATTCTATAGTAAACAACCAATTTAAAAAGCCTTTAACGATTGTAATTTTCTTAGCTCTAGTTGCTACTGCATAACCTTTTTTGCCATAAGAAAAACTACCATTTTTTAACCAATCTTGATACTGACGAATATGACGTTTTTCTAGTAATCGAAGCACAGAGTTTCCTTTAGCTTCTTCAGTAGTAAGGATAAAAGATGCGAACGTCATAAATTGCAATAAATCTTTAATATATTCGTGTTTAGTGTTTGCATTCTTATTTTTATGCTCATCATCATGAGTTTCTAAATGGATGTAGCTATATACCAAATCTAAGTCAGTAAAGTGAGCATATGAATATTCACTTAAACTTTCGTTCATATCTTGTTTCATAGCAAGTGATAAAACTTTATCTGCACTTAATAAATCTTCTTTAAGTTGTTTAATAGTTTGATTATCTAATAGGTACTGATTTAAACAAGACACATACCTTTCAGTATCATTAGGTAAAACGACTAATTCATTCATATAGTTTAGTAAACACCCCTAACCACTGGAATATATATCTAATTATACTATAACTAGTATATTTGGTACAGACCAAAACAAAGAGATAGAGTTTATTTTTATCTCCACCAACAACAATAAGTAAATATTTTTGTATTGGTAATTATTTTACTTTATATAAAAATTAACTGTATAGATTATTAAATATATATAACTTTGTATATGTCTTTAATAAGTTAATAGCAAGTGTAATTGCTTAGTTAAACCTAAACAATTTGTTGTAAATTGTGGTAACAGTTGTTATAATTAAAGTATATCTCATATGATTATATATAAGTGTATACACTTGTTTTATAGACATATATTGAAAGGGGTTTGAATTAATATATAACACAATGAATTTGTATTGAAATCCATATTAATGAAGGATTAGTTATACACACAATTACATAGTAGATTAGACGATTGTCTTTATTTAAAACACTTACAATCTGCGAAGGAGTGATATAAGTATGGACGAAGTGTTAGAGTTTAAAAAGAATGAGAGAGTGCCAGAGTGGATATTCGAAGGTGAGTTATACTTTGGAACTGATGTAGTTGTAATAAAGAAAAGTGTGGGGCATGTAATTGTAAAAGGGGACTTTGATCCAATAAAAGAGCGTTTAATTGATGTAAAGAACTTAATTGGACAAAGTTGCAAATCATTTTATGGCATTAATACTCGTAATGAAAAACCATACTCACTAAGTAGTATTTTAGTTAAATATTAATACAGTTCAGTTGAGCTGTTAAAACGAAATCGGAAGGAGGAGTTGGAATGTTAAAGGAATCCTTAGAAGTTGTATCAGATAACCCAAATATTTTAGGTATCCTTCTGATTGCACTGTTTCTAGTAACAGCATTAATATTTGGAATTCCTGCGATTTTAAGTAGGAGTTTATCAAAAGTGATACTGGTATTATCTTTTACTATTTTTGCAACTATCGGAACGTACTTATTTATGTTTTAAATGACACTGTTGAGTTATTATTGCTCATTAAGAAAGGAGTTTAGGAGTTATGGATGTTGATTTGAAATAAAGTTCGATCATTTATAAAAAAGTTGCGATGTTTATAAAAAAGATCGATTAAAATAGTAGTCTTGTATTGAGATAAATGTTGTTAAATCAACATTTCCTATTTGTTTTGATCAAACTTTTTTATAAAATTTGTGCGTTTTTCACAAAGAATAGTAGCATTTTGATCAATCTTTTTTTCAAATATTTGATTTATGGTGTACTGATAAATCAACGTTTATAGCTTACTTTTTATCAAACTTTCTTACAAAGCTACAGCTGTGGGTTTGAAAGAAAGTTATACTGTTTATAAAAAAGATGTACCGTTTTGAAGAAAGTTATACCGTTTATAAAAAAGTTGCACCGTTTCACCCCTTTAGATATGATTGTCTAAAGGGGTGTTTTTATGTCCAAAAGAAAAAGAACATCTAAAAATGAGAAGTGGGTTAAAGAAGGTCGAGGTTCTGGTATAGGTGCGGATTATAAACCATGGATAAAGATTCAAGACGTATCTTCAATAGGTCGCTCTACTCGCTTGAAAGGAATAAAGACAAACAGGCAGCATGAGTTTTTATCAGATTTAGAACGAAACTACTTTTATATAACTGAATATTCAGATTCGATTGTTGATATTCGCGAGCAATATCCTTTACTACCGTTGGAAGAAACATTTGTCATTGCAGATGAATTAGGTATTAAGCATCCTACTGATCCTAAAACTGGTGAACCGAATGTGATGACAACGGATTTTTTATTAACGATAGATAAAGGACAAAGCGTATTTGAAGTGGCTCGTACAATTAAAATGAAGGACGAATTACTAAAAGAGCGTGTCCTTGAAAAGTTTGAGATTGAACGGGAGTATTGGTATCGAAAAAACATTGACTGGGGCGTTGTGACAGAAGAAGAGATACCAAAAACAATGGCTCGAAATATTAGCTATATTCATGATTATTATGACATTCGAGATTACGATGCATTCCAAGAAATGAGTGCTCAGCACATTGAAGATTTATCTCTATCTTTAATGCAAAGGCTATTAAACGGTACAGAAAGCATGCGCACAATAACAAATGAATTTGATATAGATACACATTTATCTTTGGGTAGTGGAGTTACACTGTTTTACCATTTACTAGCTCAAAAAATCATCATCATAGATATGCTCGAGCCATTAAGTTTAGAACAGCCCATCGCTATCAATTCGATTGATGAAAGCAAGTTGAAGAAGGTGAAATACGGATGATTTATATTAATCTGGTACTTCAATATGTGAAAGATTCTAAACGAATTCGTGTCATTGAAATAGAGGAATCTTATGTATTTATTGTAGACATTGATACACATACATCAATGCCTAAGAAAGAACTTTATACTACATTAGCTACAGAAATTGAACAAAAAGAATTGTTAGTAATAGCAGATCCTTTTAGTAGAGTTGTAGCGGACAGTGACTTAACAGAAGTACAAATTCAAAAAAGAGATGAAGATTGGTTGACAATCCAAGAATATTGTTTAAAACACATCGATGAACTTCTTCAGAAACGTGGAAGAGAATCTAAAATAAAAGAAATTGCTGAAGAAATGAATGTAACACCTACTAAGGTGAAAAAACTTCTTAGCCGTTATTGGCAGCGTGGTATGAATAAAAATGCACTGTTACCAGACTATGCAAACTCTGGTGGCAAGGGTAAAGCTAAGTCTTTGACAGAAGCCAAAACAGGTCGTCCACGTAGAGTGAATATTAGTGGAGAGTATCAAACAGGTATTAACATAACAGATGAAGTGAAGTTGCAGTTTGAACATGTAATTAATAAATATTACCGTAATACAAACAACTATTCGTTAAAAGATGTATATCATTTTATTCTGCGTGATTTCTATTCAGACCGTTATAAAGAAAATGGTGAAATGAAATATAGAGTATGGGAAGCAGATCGAATACCTTCTTACAATCAGTTTTATTATTGGTTTAAGAAAATAGAGGACCCGAAAAAAGATATTCAATTCCGTAAAAGTGCAAAAGAATTTGAGTTGAAATATCGCCCTATTTTAAGTGACTCTAAATCGGAAACAAACGGTCCTGGTACTAGATTTCAAATTGACGCGACCATTGCAGATATTTATTTAGTTAGTTCGTATGATGTAAATAAAGTAATTGGAAGACCAGTTATTTATGCCGTACTTGATGTGTATTCACGCATTATTACAGGTCTTTATGTTGGGCTAGAAGGACCGTCATGGATTGGTGCGATGATGGCTTTAGATAATATGGTTGCTAATAAGGTTGTATTCTGTAAACAGTATGGAATTCCAATTACACCAGAGCAATGGCCAACACACCATCTTCCAGAAATTATTATCGCTGATCGTGGAGAATTCGAAGGCTATTCTGTTGAGAATATTATTAATAATTTGAATATCAAAATAGAAAATACTACGGCTTATCGAGGAGACTTAAAAGGGATTGTCGAGCGTAAGTTCCGTACATTTAACGGTAAAGTGAAGCAAAAAGCACCAGGGGCAATTCAAAAGGAATATCGCGAACGAGGTGATCAAGACTACCGTTTAAATGCTACGTTGAATTTAAAAGAGTTTACTTCTTTAATCATTAATATGGTTCTGTATCATAACCACAAAATCATTGATAAGTATCCAATGGAAAAAGAAATGATAGCAGATGGACTAGTTCCTACTCCTACAAACTTATGGAATTGGGGCATCCAAAATCGAAAAGGACGGCTAAGAATAGTTGAAAGAAATATTCTTCGTTTGAACGTTCTACCACGTGGGAAAGCAACGGTTTCAAGGGCGGGTATCAAGTTTAAAAACCTTTTATATGGTTCTCGTCAAGCACTTGAAGAGCAATGGTACTTAAAGCTGAAAAATCGTAGTGTTGAAATCGTTTATGATCCCAGACATATTGAAAAAATCTATATTCCTCATGACAATGGCATGGACTTCGAAACATGTATTTTACTAGAGCCTAGTCAGCAGTATAAAGGCGATTTCTTAGAAGAGATTGTATTCCAGCAACAACTCTGTAATGAGTTGGAAGAGACTGAACGTACAAATCAAATTCAACTTACAGTTAATACAGATGTAGCGATTGAAGAAATTATTAAGAAGGCTGAAAAAAATAAAAAGCAATCGTTCAACCAGCCAACAAGTAAAAAAGTAAAGCTAGCTTCCATTCGTGATAACAAAGATGTTGAGAAGCAGTTAAATAGAGAAAATGAAAAATTTGATTTAAATCCAACCGCTCCATCTGAAAAAGCCGATGTGATTGACTTTGGTACGAAAGAAAAATTGAATGAGAAACCAGCTCAGACAAACAATTCACGCCTGTTTGAAAAATTGAGAAAGAAAAGAGATGAGGAATTTGAAAGAGAATGAAAATATTGTAGTCCTCAAAGGTGATTTTGAAACTGCACAATATAAATCTCAGTCACTTTCTGAATACCAACATAATCCTTTTATAGAGGCACTTCCTCCTATTTTTGATGAGGATGATGTGATGGAAAGGTTTATGGTAACACCGCGGATTACAAAGCAAGATAAAGAGCTGGAACCTAATATTCGTTACCATACCTTAAAGCGTGTAAAAAACTTCATTCAGCCTTTGCCAATTCATTTTTTGGTTGAACGAAGATTATCTACGCTTATTAGACGAGGTTACTTAGCAAGAAATCCATTAGATAAAACATTTCTTGAACGTATCCGTGTATTGAATGAGCTTCAGTCAGAAGAGGAAAGTTCAATCAAAAGTATTGATGAGCGACTCAATCATATTCGTTCAACGGCAGATAGCTTATCTATTATTGGTATTTCTGGTATTGGTAAAACAACAGCGATTGAACGACTCCTGCTCTTGTATCCGCAAGTTATTAAGCATCAAGAATATAATAGTCAGTCCTTTAATCGCACTCAAATTGTATGGTTGAAAATAGATTGTCCATACGATGGAAACCTTTCGACGTTATGTAAAAGCTTTTTTAAAGCAATTGATGGATTACTAGGTACTCGTTATCTTGAGAAATTTGGTTATTTAAACCGTGTGACATCTACTATGCTTTTGCATATGACATCGTTAGCGAGCGTGTATGGAATCGGTGTTTTAGTCATTGATGAGATCCAGCACTTACTACATTCTAAAAATGATCAAGAAGAAATGCTAAACTTCTTTGTCACACTGTCTAATACAGTTGGTATTCCAACGGTCCTAATCGGTACTTCCAAAGCACAAAAGCTATTTAAGGGGAATTTTAGACAAGCAAGACGAGCGGCAAGTGATGGGTCAATTATTTGGGATCGCATGGCTGAGGACAGTGAGGAATGGCAGTTCTTTTTAGAGACACTATGGGAGTTGCAGTGCTTAAAAACACGGTCTGAACTCACAGAGGAAGTAAAAGAGGCATTTTATTATGAATGCCAAGGGATTACAGCAGTTGCTGTAAACTTGTTTATTTTAGCGCAAGAACGAGCGTTATTTGATGAAGATAATCCGAATGAAATTATCACTAAGCAAGTTCTAAAAAAGACTGCTAAAGAAGATATGCAAATGATTCAACCAATGATGAAAGCTATTCGTACTAACAATTTTGCTAATATGATGAAGTATGAAGATATCATGATTAACTTAGATGAAGTGATGCTGAATCATAAAAAAAATACAGAAATTACAGGTCGTATTCAAGAAGCGTTTAAGGAAAGGCAAAATACGATTGATTTCAAACGTCAAAATACAGTAGAAAGTTTAGTTGTGGAATTATGCTCACTAGGCATTTTCGATGTCTTAAAAGAGGCAGCTATTAAGAAGTTAGTTCAAGGAATTGTTGAAAGGCACCCGTTGGAGACTGATTATAATATTCTAAAAGCTGAAGCTCTTCAAGAGGCACTTACATTGAATCAGCAGAAGAAGGAACAAAGAAATAAACCGAGAGCTAAAAATGCAGATGTATTGCCATTATTAGCAAATAGACAAAAAGCATTGGACAAGCAAAAGCACCCGTATGAATTGTTGAAAGCAAGTGGATACATCAAAAATCCATTGGAGGAATTCTACTAGGAGGCGATTGAGATGCTACCATTCTTTACAGAGCCATATCCAGATGAATTGATTTACTCAGCAATTGCACGTTATCACTTTTACAGTGGAAATCTTGACTGCAAAGATACGTTGGAAGAAGTATTTCAAAGCCGTACTGTGATACCGAGTTTAGAGATTGGTAGCCATTTTGCTAACCTCGTTACTCAAATAGGTATGAACTATTCCGTAGAAAAATTGCTATCTGAACATACGATTTATCCTTACTATGCCCCACTTTTAACAAGTGTGAGGCAACAGCAAATCATGCGAGATGTTAAAGGGAATGGAAAAGGACTATATGCCAGGTTGGGTATGGCTGCAGGTAGCATCTGTAAAAAAGCTGGACTCTATTATTGCTCACAGTGTGCAAAAAATGATATTGAACGTTTTGGAGAACCTTATATTCATAGAGAGCATCAACTTCAAGGGATCAATGTATGCGCTCATCATTCTCTACACCTAAAGAAATATCCAATCGATTTTACGATGAGTAGTAGGATTGAATTTATTCGATTTGAACAGAGCAAAATGGATTTATCTGCGTTACAAAGTGTACAGGCAAATTATAGTGATCTCGAAGTCCAGTTAGCGCAGATGGCATATAAGCTCTTGAAAGTGAATATTAGCAAGTACTCTAGAGAGAATATCGTAAAGAAATATCGTGCTTTACTTCGTGAACGAGGTTATATCACGACCGCAAATCAAGTGAGACAACAGGAATTGCACAAAGATTTTTTAAGAAAGATACCTAATAATTTTCTAGAAAAGTACGATTCGTTTTTGGATATAGATGATGAATATAACTGGTTGAAAGTATTGACTAGGAATATAAAGCGTCATGTACATCCGATACGTCATTTATATTTCCTTTGTTTTTTAGAACAAGACGTTAAACGTTTTCTTGAGGAAGTAACGGAAGATCAAGGACCTTTCGGAAGTGGACCATGGCCTTGTTTAAATAAAGCAGCTAATCATTATAAACGACCGGTGATTGAAAAGGTAACTGTTACGAGAGATTATAAATCCAAGGCTCCTATTGGTACTTTTGAATGTTCATGTGGTTTTGTTTACGCGAGAAAGGGTCCTGATCAATCTACTGACGATCTATATCATATCGGTAGAATCAAATCCTTTGGTAACGTGTGGAAAGCTAAATTAATAGAATTAGGCAAGGAACAAACATATAGCATAAGAGCATTAGGAAAAATGTTGGGTGTAGATTCTAAAACAATAAAGAAGTATTTGCAATCAGAGGAGTATAAATCTAAATCTAGTGTGGATAACACTCCTTCACAATTGTATTTTCAAATAACGGCAAAAACGTAATATTGCCAGTTATAGAGGTTGTTCGTAGTATTCTTGCTCCAAACGGATTCTTGCTATATCGATTGCTTGAGTCTAACTCATTTCCCTTGTATTTTGTCGAAACCAATACTCCTCAGCAAATACATCTTAGCTTTTCTTCACGTTATGAAAAGAAGTATACACAAAAACAGTATGTGTACCAATTAGCATGGTTGTTATCAAACAGAGATGCACGGTCGGCTTTTGAAAATATAGCTTTCACTTGGCTTCAAGAGCAGTCATTAAAGTTTGAATGGAATTTTACTCAGCCAATTACAGTAACTGTAAGAGCAAAAGAGGAAAATAACACCTGTACAGTGTTAGAAATCATAAGTGTGAAAAATAAAAAGCTGCCATATGATTTGATTACAATTTCACACCCAGAAATACGTGATCAGGAGAAATCAAATGATCCTAAAAAGTATGCGTATCGTCATCTTAATAAAGATCAAGGAGAAGACGGATTTACTCTTGATGAAGAAGTAGACGGCGCAACAGAAGACTTTGACTTTGTTCAAATGAATCAACTGCAACACGAGTATTCATTTACTCCGAAAATTGAGCGAATTAAAGGGAAGCCTACAAAGCAAAGGACGAACGAAGATGAAAACACAAAAAAATATTTAATTGATGATCATTCAATTCGTTCAACTGCTGATAGTGGTGGCCAGCAATTAGTGCGAGGTTTGGAGCATCAAATGCTTTATGATATTCAGGCACAGGGTGAATTACAATATTTTATTAATGTCCTGAAAGCGCTTGAGCAATATCCCAGAATAGGAACAATACAAGTAATTATGGATGTGTTGCCAGATGGTCACGGTGAACGTAGATTTACGAAATTGAGTGATAATGTCACTAAGCGGCGTTATGTAATTGCTGAAATATATTTGGGGAATGGAAAACAATTCAACATTATAGAAATTGAACGGGAAAATCGTTCCTTGTCGATGTTGATCTTATCATCGCCTGTAACTCGTGAATGGAGACCTATTTATGATCGACTGCTTATAAATCTTGTGAATGATAGTGGTACATGGACAAGTAAGTCATTGAAAAGCATTGAAGGTCAAGGTATTACATTGGTGAAAGCTAAACACAGTTCTAAAGGGGTTCAGCATAGGGCAGAGGTTTTATTGAATAAATTAGATTACTAGACATTACTGGGTGGGAGGAGCAATTATGAAACTTTATGAAAGAGATTATTCTATATTGAATGAGGAAGAAATTACCGAGTGGAATCGTGTAAAAGAATCTGAAAAGAAAGGGACTCTATTTGGGAGAATAAATAAGTTCAGAGAATACCCCAAGGCAGCAAGACATTATTCAACACTTTTTCCTAACAATTATTTAGATATTCAAGAATTAAAAGATGAAAAATACATAAGAGGAGTTGCTAATGAATTTTTGAATAAACTTAATGAACCAAACATTAATGAACGGCAAATTCTAAATTTTATTAATAATAATCAACACTATGTAATAATAGTTTCCATATTCAAACTTTATAATTTTGGGCATCACGATGCTTATCTATTTAAAGAGTTTTCCTTAGGTACTTCGGATGTTTTCCCTTATCTTCACCCCCCTCTGTTAGGATAGATGTCGTAGAGAACTTTAGTGTTATACTTTAGTAAACACGGAGGTCGATGACAATGACAGATAAGAGGAAACAGTATACAAGCGAATTGAAAGAATCGATTATAAAAAGAATGATGCCCCCTAACAATGAGTCGGTTAGTAAGATCAGCGAAGAAACAGGAGTTACATAGCCTACCCTATATAAATGGAGAAAAGAGGCTCGTCTAAAAGGACAGGCTACTCCAGGCAATGGACAAAGCTCAGAACTATGGAGCAGCGAAGATAAGTTTTTAATCGTAATGGAAACCTATTCATTAAATGAAATTCAATTAGCTGAGTATTGTAGAAAAAAAGGTTTATTTAAAGAGCAGGTTAAGGCTTGGCGTGAGGGGTGTCTAAATGCTAATTCACCTAAACCAGTTGATCAATCAAAGCAGTTAAACCATGAACTTAAAGAAGAAAAAAACCGTTCAAAAATACTAGAAAAAGATTTAAGAAAAAAGGAGAAAGCCTTGGCAGAAGCTGCGGCATTATTACTTTTGCGAAAAAAGGCCCAAGCGATCTGGGGGGACCAAGAGGACGAATGATTCGCCCATCAGATCGCGCACTGGCAGTTGAACTCATCCAAGAAGCAAACAATAATGGTGCGCGATTAGCTCTTGCCTGTAAAGAACTGAATATTAGTGTTCGAACCTATGAACGCTGGGTTTCCGATGGTGGAGTAAAAGAGGATCAACGCCCAATCGTCAGCCGTCCAGAGCCTAAAAATAAATTAACAACAGAAGAAAAACAGAAAATGTTAGAGATCGTGAAACAGAAAGAATTTGTGGATTTACCACCTTCTCAAATTGTACCAAAATTAGCTGATCAAAGTATTTATATTGCCTCTGAATCTAGTTTTTATCGAGTATTACGCGAAGAAAATATGCAACATCATCGGGGCAGAAGTAAAAAACCAAAACGGAAATTGCCAGAAAGTTATATGGCATTGGCTCCAAATCAAGTCTGGACTTGGGATATCACTTGGTTAAAGGGACCGATAAAGGGTTTGTATTTTCGACTCTACTTAATTATCGACATCTTTAGTAGAAAGATAGTTGCTTGGGAGATATGGGAATCTGAAGAAGCGATTTATGCCGAAGAATTACTAAAAAAAGCAGTTGTGAGTGAGAAAATCAAAGGGAAACCGTTGGTCCTACATTCTGATAATGGGAGTCCAATGAAAGCTGCGACTTTTCAAGGTTTACTTGAAAAGCTAGGAATTCAAAGCTCTTATTCAAGGCCGCGTGTGAGCAACGATAATCCTTATTCTGAAGCGATGTTTCGTACATTGAAATACCGTCCCGAATTTCCGTATAAAGGATTTAAAACACTTGAAGAAGCTCGCACATGGTCTAACAATTTTGTTCATTGGTACAACTGTGAACACCAGCATAGTGGAATTAAATTCGTCACACCTGACCAATGTCATACTGGTGCTTACCACGAGGTTTTGAAAAATAGAAAAGAAGTTTATGAGCAAGCAAAACAAAGAAATCCAGAAAGGTGGACACGTTCTACAAGAGATTGGGATCCTCATCAATTTGTCACCTTAAATCCTATGAAGGCCGAACTAGAGACAAATTCGAAAAAGAACGATATACAATCAAATGTCGAAAGGGAAAATTCGCAAAGTCCTGTAAAAAAGCAAGCCATTTTAACCTTCTCAAGATAGATCAGAGCAAGACTCTGTTCTATCTTGAGAAGGCCAGCAAGCGAAGCGCGGTAGTGAAATCAATGGATCAAATAATAACACTCTATTAAAAAAGGGAAATGCGACAACTATCTTGACAAACACCGTCACACGGATGATATTGATGAATTAACTTACCTTTGGGAACATTATTTACGTCCTTATTATGTTCATCCAGGGGAATAGCCAACCTTGTAACGAAAATATACGCTAAGACAATAAAAAAACTGGTTTCTCCAACGCTATGGAAAAATCAGTTATATCTTTACTGGTCGCAATTCACTTGGTCTATACCAAATTTTATAAAAAGTATCTTATTTTATTGTTTATGAATTTTATTTCTTATCTTTATCTTAGCACCTATTATTGTAAAGAATAAAACAATACTTGCAATCAAAGGAGCTAAATTTAATTTATTGAAATAAACAAATAGAATTAATACTACTGATAATAAAATAGTCGAATTTATGAATAATTCAAATGAATTGATCTTGTGATTTTTACTTAAAAATTTATAGCCTACCATAATAATAGTAAATATAATTATCGCTATAGCTATTTGAAGCACTAAATTCATTTTAACCACCCCTAGTATTTTATCGTATTGTCAAAACTTTATATAGAAATAGGCTATTAAATCCTAGCTTAGAGGGCTTTATAAGCAAAAAACTTGCCACCCCCAGAATTCTAAGGTATTAGTGAGGTAACCACACACACACAAATCCCAAAGAAAGAGGAAGTGACAAGTTGTTACCTCAAATTATAACCTATTTACTTACTTTTATAAACTACCAAGAACAAGTCATTCGAACATTGCTTACCCTACTAATCGGGAAAAGCATGTTTGATAAACCGACTGAAGCTCCAGTTAATAAACCTTATCGCAAGCTTCAAGTTGATGATCTACCGATCATTGAAGTTCCCCAAAAACTAGATTTTAGACTTTTATTATCTGAACACCTGGAGACTAAGGGGAAGCCTCTCAAACCAGTACAAAGACGATCGAAGTCAACACCCGTTCCTTTATCAATGAAATGTCCTACGTGTGGTGCTCCAGCAGATTACTTGTATGCGAACAATGGAGCGAAAGGACAATATCAATGTAAGGTGTGTTCGTGCCTTTTCAGTGAGAAAAACCGTTATCTCAAGGAAGCAATCCTGAAATGCCCTCACTGTTCAAAAACACTCGAAAAAGTGAAGGAAAGAAAAGACTTCCATGTGTACAAGTGTAAAAACGACGCTTGTTCTTATTACCAACAGAAACGTAATGCGATGACTCAAAAAGAGAAAAATCGGTTCAAAGAAGATCCTCAAGCCTTTAAACTTCGCTATATTTACCGCCAGTTTCACATTGATTTTCAACCATTAGCGAAGCATTCACCAAAGAGACCGAGAGTTGATCTATCAAGAATTTATGTGTCTCCACATACGCTTGGACTGATTTTGACTTATCACGTCAATTATGGACTTTCAGCCCGTAAAACAGCAGCGTTGATGAAAGATGTACATGGTGTATCAATTTCTCATCAAAGCATTTTAAATTACGAAAATAGTGTGGCATTGTGGTTGAAACCTTATATTGATCACTATCCTTACGAGCTTTCAGATCAATTCTGTGGTGACGAAACATACATCCGCGTAAATGGCCGTTGGCATTACCTGTTTTTCTTTTTTGATGCCGTGAAGAAAGTCATTCTCTCTTATCCTGTGTCACCCAATCGAGATACAGCTACGGCTATTAAAGCGATAGACGAAGTGTTGTTAAAGCTTAGGAAAATCCCAGAAAACCTAACTTTCGTTGTCGATGGCAATCCCATTTACTTATTAGCACAACACTTTTTTGCCCAGCATCAAATCCCGTTTGAGGTGATTCAGGTAATTGGCTTAACCAACGAAGACGAGGTATCAAAGGAATATCGACCTCTCAAACAAATTATCGAGCGGCTAAATCGTACCTTTAAAGGAAACTATCGATCCACTCATGGTTTCGGGTCAGAACATGGTTCTGTTTCTTTTGTGACCTTGTTCGTTGCTTACTTTAACTTTCTAAGACCACATTCAGCTTTAGAAGGGAAAGTACCAGTAACGCTTCCTGAGCTAGATAAGCTTCCAAACATGCCTGCTAGATGGACAACTCTTATTGGTCTTGCCCAGGATTGGATAAGTAAGCAAACTGCCTAACTTTTGTTTAGCTGAGCCCTTCCTAGCCATCGGCGGAGCGCACTCTTGACAAACCGAACTTGCCAATGGTTTAAAATGGAAATACCAAGGGCTTATTTAGCTATGCCTTCTTTTGTCCTCTTCGCCCTTGTTAAACCTCTCGCTAAACCATTGGCGTGTTTGTCAAGAGCGATGGCGGGTGTCTCAGCTAACCAAAATGGTAGTATGTGTCAGAGATCCTTAGTTTTCATAGAACTTTTGACACTACCTATTTTATCCTTAAACCTTCTAGTGCAATCGTTGAAAAGTGACATGTTATGAATTGTCTTTAATACAAGTTTGATTAACATAAAAACAAAAGAAGAAAATGCTATTAAGCTTTTCTTCTTTTGTTTTAGATTAGCAATTAACGTCCATTCACAATAACTCCAGGATAAGGCAACCACTGAATTTTAATAGTAACACCACTAGAAGTGATATTACGGTCAATTCTATTAGCTACCCAACCATTCCCTACTGCCATAATAGCAGCAGCAGCAGCAGCTATAGTCCCTGGATTTGGCACACTTGATGCAATACCACCTAATAAAGCAGTAGCAATCCCCCAAGCGCTAGCGTTATCTTCCAATTGATATTGCAATTCACGAGCTTCACGGTTATTGAAAGTAAAAGTATAACCAGTCCACCCGAGGGCCAATGCATCTGCATATGGATCTGATTGTGCCATATTTTCAATAAAAATATCATCGTTATCAACAACAGTATTTAATATTTCCACATTTTCAATAACAATATCACCGTTATCACCAAGAGAAATTAATCCTTCCTCTACTGTTAAATTTAAGACATCTATTCCATTTAGATAAAATTCATAGATTTCCTCACCAATCTCTTCCTTAATAGCTACATCTATTTCTAAATATCCTTCATCATTTTTAAATAAATATTTATCAAGGATGTGTAGATTTTCAAATGCCATTTCTTGTAGACTAGATGTCTCATCTGTTTTTGTAGCAGCTAGAGTATTAAAAGGTAAAACTGTGAATGCCAATAAGGCAATTAATAAATACAAAATACTTACTTTAATATTTTCATATTATCCCCCTGTGTTAGGATAGATGTCGTAAAGGACTTTTAGTGTTATAATTATAAAAAACACAGAGGAGATAACGACATGAAAGCACAGCCTGGAAAAACATACTCAAAAGAATTTAAAGAGGCAATAGTTAAACGCATGATGCCACCTAACAACGAACCAGTCAAGTCACTAAGCGAGGAAACAGGCGTAACGGAAGTCACCTTATATAAATGGCGTAGAGATTCTCGAAGCAACGGTAACGCTACTCCAGGGGATGGACAAGGGTCTGAGAGATGGAACAGCGAAGATAAGTTTCTAGTTGTGATGGAAACCTACTCTATGAATCAAGCAGAATTAGCAGAGTATTGCCGTAAGAAAGGTTTGTATAAAGAACAGATTGAAGTTTGGAGATCGGCTTGTTTAAGTGCAAATGGTCGTGAATCTGATCAAACCAAGTTGTTGAGCCAAGAGTTAAAAGAAGAAAAGAAACGCACAAAAACAATAGAGCAGGACTTAAGAAAAAAGGAGAAAGCGCTTGCCGAAGCAGCAGCGTTATTACTACTTAGAAAAAAGGCCCAAGCGGTCTGGGGGGATCCCGAGGAAGAATGATTAGCCCGTCAGATCGCGCATTAGCAGTCGAACTCATCCAAGAAGCCAACCAAAATGGTGCGCGATTGACCGAAGCCTGTAAAGAGTTGAATATAAGTGTACGAACATATGAACGTTGGGTAGCTGATGGCGGAGTCAAGGAGGATCAACGTCCACTTGCCAAACGTCCGGAGCCGAAAAATAAACTAACTCCTGAAGAAAGACAGGAAATCATTGAAGTAGTTAAGAAAGAAGAGTTTGAGAACTTACCACCTTCTCAAATTGTACCTAAATTGGCGGATCAGTCGATCTATATTGCGTCAGAATCTACCTTTTATCGAGTATTGCGAATGGAGTCGATGCAAAACCATCGTGGTAGGAGTAAAAGGCCACAATGGAAATTGCCAGAGAGCTATTTAGCCATAAAACCAAATGAAGTGTGGACATGGGACATTACATGGCTTCCGGGTCCTATTAAAGGTGCCTATTTTAGGCTATACATGGTGATTGATATATTTAGTAGAATGCCAGTTGGTTGGGAAGTGTGGGAACATGAGGATGCCTTGTATGCGGAAGAGTTGATTAAAAAGTCCATTATCAGTGAAAAAATTGCAGGTAAACCGTTAGTTTTACATTCTGATAACGGAAGCCCAATGAAAGCCGCAACATTTCAGGCGCTATTAGAGAAACTAGGAATTACAAAATCCTATTCAAGACCGCGTGTAAGTAATGATAATCCTTATTCTGAAGCCATGTTTCGGACGATGAAGTATCGGCCAGAATACCCTCATCAAGGGTTTAAATCACTAGAAGCAGCACGAGAATGGGCAGGGAAGTTTGTCCGTTGGTATGCTTATGAACATCAGCATAGTGGACTAAACTTTGTAACTCCACATCAATGCCATACAGGGGAATATATCAAAATTCTTGAGAAGCGAAAAGAAGTCTATGAGCAAGCAAAATCCAAACATCCAGAACGTTGGTCGCGATCAACACGAGATTGGTCTGCTCACAAATCAGTAGCACTAAATCCAATTAAAGATCAACTAGAATAGTCAAATATATTACCCTCTTCATCAAGGATTAGTTTGTAAAAGGTAATCTTTGATGAAGAGGCCACCAAGCGATAGCGCGGTAGGATTTCGAATAATTTTTTGAAAGTAAAAAAACGACAACTTTCTTGACAAACACCGTTATCCTCCTAATTAAATAAAAATCAACTAGTCATTTTATTTTGAAGTAACATCTATGCAAAAAGATTACATTCATGAGGTTTTAAACAGTTTCTACAGGAAAAAATTACCTTATCACTTGCCTTTCTCCTAGTAATACAATTTTCATCCCCCAGTATACGAGAATATCCCTCGCTATTACTCTTATAAATCAATGACTAGAGACAATTAAAATGTTTTAGAAACTAATATTACGTCTAACAATTATCCTTGGCCAAGGCACACTATTAATATACCAGTTATTACCTTTTGTGTAAATAATTATTTTAATAGATGCGGTTTGATTAACATATTTTTATCTCTTGTTGGCAGTACACCGAAACATGTAAGTATTTTTAAATTAATAGATTTTGAGCGTAATCAAATAAAGTATCGACTGCTTTTGGGACATAAACACTACCATGAGTAACTATTTTATGAGGAAAAGTAGTTTTCTATATTTATCCTTTACAATTATTGACGAACTTGATAAGCTAAAAGTAATAAAATTATCTATGATAGGGAAATCCCCACAAACCATGCATATATCTTATATGCAGCTTTGTGGGGATTTTTAGTTTAGTAGATCAGATAAAGAATTGCCCTCCTAATTACATTCGTATTTGATCTGTAAAAGTTCTTATAATTTTGTTTTCAACTTTGCGTTAATTATAACGTAATAAAATTACATAATAAAAAGGAGAATACTATGAGCGAGCAAGCAAATGAGCAAGTCGTAACACATGTAGTTGTACAACAACAAGAAGGGAACGGTATGGCAACTGCCGGTTTAGTATTAGGTATTATTGGTGTAGTATTAAATTTTATTCCATTTCTTCCTTATATTTTAGGGGGATTAGCAATTATTTTTGGTGTAGTGGGAATGAAAAAGCCAATTAAAAAGGGCGTAGCAAAAGCTGGATTGATTTTAGGTATCGTAACCATTGCTCTAAAGATTTCTTTCTGGCTGTTTTTAAGTGCTCTGTTCTCAGGGTATTAACTCAACAACTGTCCCTTGTCTTAGTGGCAAGGGATTATTTAGTGAACGGAACGCTAAAAATTGAAAACTATTAAAAGGAGATTTGTATTATGAAAAAAATTCTATTATCTTCAATGATTATATTCTTTTGCTTAGTTACATTTAATCCAATGGCAGGAGCTTCTTCCCCAATATATACTCAATTAAATCCCTACATTGTGGAAGAGGGTAAATCCTATATTCAGTATTTTTTCCTTGATTCATTCAATCTAGAAATGGAACCATATGGTGATCGAAACTTCTTTAAAATCTCTGACGGTGAAAAAGAATTTTATTTAGATGATTATATTATTTTAGAAGATGGGTTACTATTACTTCCTGTTCGTAGTATCTTAGAATACTTTGATTATACAGTTTCTTGGAATAGCCAGACTAAACATGTTGAGTTTGTTTCTTATAACTTTAAGTAAAGCTCATTTGTAAGGATTTGCTGATGAATGTCTTCTACCTTTTGATAACGTGATATAATCGTAGTTTCCATTGCAAGAACAACATCCTTCATTCTGCTAGACTTAAAGTGAGCATCTTTTTTTAGCCAATAGAGAGAATGTTTAATTATAACGAAAAACATAGTGACAAGGGCACCAAGTAGTTTCAACTCTTTTTCATTCCTTTCAATCACTCTCCTTTTTTAATATCTACATCAATTCAATCTGCAACTGTAACAAAATAGATCGAATTTTTAACTCTTTTTGTAGCACGTACTGCTCTTTTGTTAAGAACCGTTTGTACTTTGCGATAAGCTTTCCGTGTTCATTTTTAATCCCTTCATACCGCTCTTGCTGACAACTTAGATCAGCAATCAAATTCTTGCCTTTAAAGATTCAATTGGAAACAACTGAGACCAAAATGTCTGAAGACAAGCGTCAAACATTAATTAGAGAAAGAGATTATCTTTATAGAGAAATCGACTGTATCCGTGAAAGATTTTAGGAGAGTGAACGCAAATGTATCTTAATCTAACGTCAAGGATTTTTCTCCCACCGCTGAAGGTGAGGTGCGAAAGAGGAATGTACGTCAAAAGATCATTTAGGGGATTTATTTGAAGATACGTACATTTAAGGGTTCATTGTTAACCACCTCTAGCTGAACTCCCGATTAGGGAACAAGTAGCGATCATCGTTTCCCTTATTTATAACAAATGATGATTGAAGAAACAAAGATCTTCCCCTGTTTCCGTTTTTGAATTTAAAACGGAAAAGGAGAGGAATCCAATGACGATTACCTTAACAAACAAAGTGAACATTTCTACTCACCATCCAATTAGGTGGTTCGGTGGTAAAGCAAAACTGTCTCGTTACCTATTACCATTAATGCCAAAGCATAAAGTGTACGTGGAACCATTTGGGGGCGGTGGAGCGATATTAACAAAAAAAGAGAGATCTCTTGTTGAAGTCTACAATGATATCGATGATCAGATGGTAAATTTTTTACTCGTTCTTCGTAATGAAAGAGAGCGTCTGATTAAGGCGGTTCAAACGTTACCTTCTAGTCGAACGCTATTTGTCCAGTGGAAGAATGAACCTATTCCTGATGATCCATTTGAAGCTGCTGTTCGTTGGTTTTATCTGATGCAACAACGGATTAATCCTAGCAACGGCTCAGGTGTTAAGAGCGGATGGAGATCAAGCAAAGTTAAGAACGTAGCGTTTTGCTATCAGAATGCTATTCAACGTTTAGAAGCTTTTGCTGACCGGATGAATAACGTAATGATCGAGTGTCGTGATTTTAGAGAAATCATTCAATTTTACGACACAGAGCAAACGCTAATGCTCATCGATCCACCATACTATAATTTCGGAAAATGTTACTTGGGAAATTTCGAGCATAATTCGCATGTTGATTTAGCTCACTTGTTAAATAACGTACAGAGTAAAGTAATTCTCACTTATTACAGTCATCCAGTTATTGAACAGCTTTACAAAGGTTGGCATCGTTTTGAGATACCCAATATTGCTACGGGTAGTGTTACAAAGCTAGGTCAACAAAAATCAAGACAAACGGAAGTTATATTCACAAATTATAACCCCTTTGTTAAATAAACAAAGAACTTAGCCAATATATATACTATTTTGGCTAAGTTTATATACATACATAGATAAATAAAATAGGAGAGTGCTCATGCATGGAACAACTACTTAATAAGATTGAAGAAATACGTGATAAAATGGTGGCAATCGGTCTAGAGAAAGGCTTCTCTAATGAGGAAGTGGTTGTAATTAGTCAGGAGTTAGATGACTTACTTAATCAATATCGTGTTGAGCAAAAATTAGCAACAAAGAAAAAAACACAATATTTAGTGTCATATTAGGGCGTATAAGGGTTAAGAAATTAAAGAATTGAAAGAAAAGGCTTGTAATATATAATTTTTAAGTTTCAAAATAACGGTTTACAATCTATATGCAAAATCTAAAAGGTAGGGACAGTATAGTTACCAACTATAATGTAAGTTATAGAATTTATGGAATTGATATAAACCTTGAGAATAAAAGATTTTTCAGTTACTAACATTAATGTTGGTAACTAGACATTGATATGAGACTTCGAAAAAAATAAATTACTCTGATTGTTGATTTGAAATAAAGTTTGATCATTTATAATAAAAGTTGCGATGTTTATAACAAAGATCGATCAAAATAGTAGTCTTGTATTGAAATAAATGTTATTGAATCAACATTTCTCATTCGTTTTGATCAAACTTTTTTATAAAATTTGTGTATTCTTCACAAAGAATAGGTGTGTTTTGATGAGACTGCTGAAAAAGTCTCAATATCGCCTTCGTGAGAAAAGGAAGAGGAAACTCTTCCTTTTTTCATACGCATTATTTAGCTGGTGAAGGAAAAATGGTATTATAGAGATAGAAAATCATTAGAAAATTGGTGAAACTATGCTACCTAAAAAAGAACTAATGCTCAGTTCGTACAGTGAACTTTACGATATACTAATCCCAGAAAATCATTTCTTGAGGAAGTTTAATAACTTAGTTGACTTTGAATTTATCTATGACGAATTAAAAGATATGTATAATGAGGCATTTGGCGCTACAGCCAAATGTCCAATTATGATGTTTAAGTTACTATTACTCAAGGTGATGTACCCAATGTCTGATCGTGATTTGATTGAGAGAGCGACGTTTGATATGTCATTTAAATACTTTTTAGATGTAGCACCTGAAGATAAAATGGTTCATCCAACAAGCTTAACTAAATTTAGAAAACTTCGATTACAAGACGAATCATTATTAAATTTACTTATTAAAAAGACGGTTGAGATTGCCTTGAAAGAAGGGCTTATTAAATCCAACCAAATCATTGCGGATTCCACTCATACAAATAGTATGTTTAACTCTAAATCACCTATTGAAATCTTGATTGAACAGTCCAAACAGTTAAGGAAGAGCGTTTATAAACAGGACGACACTTATAAAGATAAAATGCCTACTAAGCCAAGTACGAGTGAATTAGTTGACCATATTAACTATTGTAATCAATTAGTAGATATCATTAAAAAGGACGAGCAGTTATACGTTAAAGAAGACGTAAGATTAAAAGCTCATTTATTAGAGGAGATTGTCAACGATGATATCGAACACTTAAATTCAACTGTAGAAAAAGATGCAAAAGTTGGACATAAGAGTTCAGACACATCCTTTTTTGGATACAAAACTCACATCGCTATGGTTCCAGAGCGTATTGTGACATCAGCTGTTGTTACAACAGGTGAACAGAATGACGGAAAACAGGCAAAAGAATTAATTGAGAAATCAATTGAAAATGGAATTGAAGTGAAAGCATTCATTGGCGACGGAGCTTACTCTGAGAAAGATATGATTGAATATACAAAAGAAAAAGAAATTAAGTTAGTATCGAAATTAAGTAAAACTGTATCAGAGGGCACTAAAAGGGCAACAGGTGAATTTGATTACAATAAGGATGCTGGGCGATATGTATGTACAGCAGGGCATATGGCAATTAAAAAAGCTTTACATGGGAAGAAAAAACACGCAACGGAAGGAACCGTATTACGAGAAACCCATTACTTTGATATTGAGAAATGTAAGGTATGTCCACTAAGAGAAGGCTGTTATAAAGAAGGATCTGCAAGTAAAACATATACCGTAACTTTGAAGAAGGATAAATTTCATGAGGAACACCAACTCTATCAGGAAACAGAAGAGTTCAAAGAGTTAGCGAAAAATAGGTATATGATCGAGGCTAAGAACGCAGAGCTAAAGAATCGCCATGGGTTTAAAAAAAGTCATTCCCATGGTCTCTTAGGTATGCACATACAAAGTGCAACAACCATCTTCGTAGTGAATATGAAACGAATTATCACGTTAATGGGTTAGTAATAGCCCATTAATTTACTCTTAAAGAGCCAAAATACAAAAAAGATTAGGAAATGTGATTTGAACACTTCCTAATCTTTTTAATTTCAGTGTGAGAACTTTAAAATGCTTATAATTTCAGCAGTCTCTGTTTTGATCAATCTTTTTTTCAAATAGTTGATTTATGAAGAAGTGATAAATCAGCGTTTATAGATTACTTTTAATCAAACTTTCTTAAAAAGTTACAGCAGATGTAGCCATCTCTTTAACTTTTTAAGAAAGAATTCTTATCTAATATTTTATTATAAATTTAGAACAAACCTACCTTAATAAAGAAGAACTGAAGCGAAACTTAAGTTCTTTGAAGTAACTAACCAGTTTTTTATTTAATACATACTAGGAGGTTGATGGCGGGGTGTTTTAGGTAGCATTGTATTATGTGTATATGGTGGCGGTGGATTTAGTTTAGGTTTTTTCGCAAAAGGATAGGGCTCTGCAACATACGTAAATTGGCCCATTCTATCCATACTTGGACCAGAAGCCCACCGTCCCTGACTACTTTCCTCGCCTCTTGATAAATTAAAGAATGCATACGACACTTCTTGCTTTTCTAACTCGCGCGGGAATGTACTAGGCACAACGATGTTTTCTTGTGCTTCTAACTCAGCGATGGCTGCTTTCCACATATTTTGGTGCATCGTATCTCGAGCGATTAAGAATGAGAGCATATCCTTAACGCCTCGGTCATTCGTCATTTCATAAAGTCGTACTGCTTGGAGTCGTCCCTGTGATTCATAGGTTAAATTCATTCGGAAATCAGCTAGTAAATTGCCACTCGCATTAATGTAGCTGGCCGTCCAAGGGTTACCAACACTGTCTACAGGCATTGCTCCAAGTCCAGATACGATGGCGTGTTGTGGGTTCATACCGCCTAATATGGCACCTAGTACAGGATCTTTTGCTGCTTCTTCAAGATCTCCAACAGGGGCTCCATCAAGGAGACGGGCAATCATCGTAGATAACATTTCGATATGGGCTAGTTCCTCAGTCCCTGTATCCATAAGAAGATCACGATATTTTTCATCTCCTCGAAAGCTCCATCCTTGAAACAAGTATTGTAGAGCAACTGAAATTTCTCCAAATTGACCACCTAGAACTTCTTGGAGTTTCTTAGCGTAAATCGGGTCAGGTCTTTCCGGTTTGGCATGGTATTGTAATTCTTTAACATGGTAGAACAATTTATCACCCTCCTTTTTCTTCCATTACTATTAAATTCACAAGTAGAATTGTCCTATGACTATAAGTTCTACTTTTCATCTAGATTGAGTGCAATTCGCTTGTAGCAATTTAATTTATGAGAATTTTAAGGTGAGAGTCATGGGGCCGAAACCTGCAAAGTTCCATATGAAGAGGCTATATCGAATATTAGATTGTTCATAGAGGCAATGAAAAAAGATGGATGATAAATAAAAAAGAGGTGACTCAACAGCACTATGAGTCACCCACTACTATTTCTGACAAACCGCAACTCCAATTGGGTAGTGTACCCCTTCTCTAGGTGGTTCAATCGTAACTCCCCGTTGATAATAAATTTCTACTTCTGAAAAGTCGGTAAAAAGATTTGCAAACTCTTCTTTTGTAAGTTGGTGGACATGGAAGGGCTGTCCACATGGAATCCCTCTACCTTCTCCAAAAGGAGTTGAAATAACTAATTTCCCCCCAGGCTTGAGTAAGTTGTACAAGTTTTTAATAAAAAACAAATCATCTGCAACATGCTCGATCGTCTCAAAGCTTAAAATCGTATCAAACGTTCCTAATTTCCGAGGAAGCATAGGATCTGAAGCATCCCCTTTGATAAATTTGAGAAGAGGATGGTAGTAATGTTGCTTAGCATATTTTATTGTATCTTCATCAATATCAACACCGATCATTTCCTCAATCACATGTTTGCGATCCTTAGCGACCATTTGTCCGCCATAACCAGTACCGCAGGCAATATCTAATACTCGCCCATGAACATAGGGAGTAGAGAAATAATATCTAGCCACATGCTCTAATAATGACCCATTTAATATCTTCATATTTTTAGGGATCATTCTTTCCCCCGTATCCTCTAACACTTTCATCACCGCTTTGCATTTAATAATAATTATCTACAGAATTAATTATAACCAAGAATATCTTCATTAGCATCCCTAATGGAATTTTGGTGAATGTAAAAGAGCGATATATCTAACATTGAAGTTAAATACATCGCTCATGAAAATTAGGATCTTGAAAACAATTAGATAAAAATAATGATTAAATGGATAACTAATGAACAAAGAAATGTTACAGCAATCCAACGATGGACTTGTCTGCTTAAGAATGGCGTCACCATTAGTCCGATGCCATCAATAGCAAGTATCAATAGAGTGATTAAAGCTACAATCCCCGAAGCGATTAAAACAGACCCAAATGCGCCGAAAGTCATGTAAGCAAAACCGTGAATAAAGGCTAAACCTAATCCAACCATACCTGTCATCATATGCAGTGGTTTTACTATTTTAATAGAACTAGCAAGGAATTGTTTTTTACTTGAACTTAAATTCAGTGATTGTCTTGTAATCACAAACCACAATAAGCCGTGGATTGAGGTTACACTAACTAAAATAACAGAGGCCCACCCCATCATTTTACCATTTACAGCCCAGTTTGGACTAGGGATCGGTGAGACTAACCAAATGCCAATTGATAATAAAATCAAAAATGTATAAAGGGCAAGACTATTTCCATAGACGTCGACGAAATTAACAAATTTCACTAACTTTGGAGGTTGAACATTTCTCTCATGATAACTCATTTAAACACAACCTTTTTAAGCATACCTATATTTGACAACATATTCATTTCCCCCTAGAAGATTACTATATTCTAAAAACTACCAGTTTAATACCTTCACAACACTGTAACAATTTAGTTTACTAAATAAAAAAATAGTGGTAATATACATTTGCACAGTGATCATAGTGTTAATTATATAAGACTTTTCACAAATTAGAAACATTTTTGTTTCTCTTTTCATGGCGAAATATTTTCCTAATTGTTTCGAGTATATGAAAGCGCTTAATAAATTATGTGAAAATTCAAAACCCTTAGGAGGGAAACTATGTTTAATAAAATGTGTCCAGAAGAGTATCCAATTAATTTATATATAAATTCTCGTAATCTATTAACGATTCAGTTAACTGAAGTTGATTTAGAAGATTGGGCAATTGGCTACATGTATGCAGAAGGAATTATTGAATCGCCTGAAGAGGTGAAAAAAATGAATATTGATCCTTACCGTGGCAATATTCATGTTGATTTAGGAAATAGCATTGACATGGATGTATTTTTGCAAAAAAAACAAACGATTACTGCTGGCTGTGGTAGAGGTGTAACTTTCCGTTCTTTAAAAGAGATGGGTAACTTTAAAAAAGTACAAGAAGCTCGCAGTATTTCTACTACCTTTTTAAGGGAAAAAATGCGAGATATGTACAAGAAAACTCCTCTTTATCACCAAACAGGTGGAATGCATGCTGCTTGTATCATTGATCAAAATGGCGAGATGATTGTGCGCGAAGATATTGGTAGACATAATGCGGTAGATAAAGTTATTGGTGCAGCCTTGAAAAAAGGCCTACAAGGAAAAGACTGTGTCATTATGACGACTGGTCGAATTTCGATGGAAATGTGTTCGAAAGTGGCTCGTTATGGAATTGGTGTAGCAGCTTCAAGAACAGCTTCTACTAATCTCGCAGTTGCCTTAGCAAAAGAATTAAATGTTGATTTAGTAGGATATGTTCGAGGGCAATCTGCATTCGTTTATACAGACGGCAAACACATTCTTAAAGCAGTAAACGAATAAAAAGAAGTTTTTATAAATATGCCTACTTTTCTTAAAGTAAGACAGGTTAAAAACTAAAATTGGTTATAAATTCAATTAAACATTTAATTGAATCTTATATATTCCTAATAAGGATTAAGCGAAAAGGGGGAAAATTCATGATTACACGCCGCGATTTTTTGAAGCGTACAGGTGCTGTAACAGCAGGCGCAACAATTGCTGCTGTTGGTGGGATTAATGTTAAACCTGTCCAAGCACAAGTAACGAAAATAAAGCTTCAGGCGAAAGAAGGAAGACAGGTTCCAAGTGTATGTCCATACTGTTCTGTTGGTTGCGGTATGATTATCACTGAATCTGAAGGAAAGATTATTAACATTGAGGGAAATCCTGATAGTCCAATTAACTTAGGATCTCTATGTCCAAAGGGAGCTGCAGCATATCAGCTTGCCGTAAACGATGAAAGGCCTCAAAAAGTTTTATATCGTGCTCCACATGCAACAACTTGGGAAACAAAGCCATTAGAATGGGCAATGGAGCGTATCGCTCAAAAGATGAAAGAAGATCGTGATAATAGTTTCATTGAGACTCAAGATGGAAAGCTTGTAAATGTTAATCCATCATTTGCTTCACTGGGTGGTTCAACATTAGAAAATGAGTGGAACTACATTCATGCTAAATTAATGCGTGGTTTAGGTGTTGTCAATGTTGAAAACCATGCCCGTATATGACACAGTTCTACTGTACCCGGTCTGGGTGCATCGTTTGGTCGCGGTGGTGCGACGACAACACCTCGAGATTTAGCTGAGAGTGATTGTATTGTTATTATGGGTTCTAACTTTGCGGAAAATCATCCAGTAGGATACCGTTTTATTCTTCAAGCTCGTGATAAAGGAGCGAAAGTAATTCATATTGACCCACGCTTTACACGTACATCTGCAATGTCAACAGATTATGTACCAATGCGTTCGGGAACTGATATTACCTTCTTAGGGGCACTTATTAATTACATGATACAAAATGACAAATACTTTAAAGAGTATGTTGTTAATTACACGAATGCTCCTTTCATTGTTAGAGAAGAGTTCAAAGATACAGAAGATTTGGATGGGATTTTCTCAGGGTTTGATCCAGAAAAGAAATCTTATGACAATTCTAGTTGGGCTTATGAGCGCGAAGAACTAGTAGTTCTTGAAGGTGAACCTGCGAATTTATCAGAGCGTCTTGCTAAAGAAAAGTTACAGGGAAGACCGAAACGCGATGAAAGCCTACAACATCCAAGAAGTGTATTCCAACTTATGAAGAAGCACTATGCTAGGTATACTCCAGAAATGGTGGAAGACATCTGTGGAACGCCTAAAGAAGATTTTCTTATGGTTGCTGAGGCACTTGCTACGAATTCAAATCCAGAGCGTACTAGTTCATTTTGTTACGCAATGGGTTGGACACAGCATACGTATGGTGTTCAATGTATTCGCGCCGGGTCTATTTTACAAGGGATACTAGGTAACATGGGTCGTCCAGGTGGTGGTATATTAGCACTTCGTGGTCACGCCAATGTTCAAGGAGCTACGGACCTATCAACACTTTGGAATTCATTACCAGGTTATCTTGATATGCCAGCAAAAGCAAGAAACCATGAAACACTAGAAGATTTCCTGCGAGCACAACAAAGAGCAACTGGTTTTTGGCAAAATTACCCTAAATACTTAGTGAGTTTACTTAAAGCATGGTATGGTGATGCAGCTACTCCTGAGAATGACTTTGGGTATGATGCAATTCCAAAGACACTAGGAAACCACTCACACTATAGAATGTTTGAAGATGCATATAATGGGATCATTAAAGGTATGATCATTATGGGCCAAAACCCTGCAGTTGGTGGACAAAACGCTTCTTTCCACCGGAAGGCATTAGCTAATCTTGATTGGCTAGTTGTCAAAGATCCATTCTTGATTGAAACTGCAACATTCTGGTATGAAGCACCTGAAATCACAAATGGTACCGTGAAAATTGAAGATATTGGCACAGAGGTATTTTATATGCCTTCAAGTGTATTTGCTGAAACAGAAGGAAGCTTTACCAACACAAGTCGTATTATTCAGACAAAAGAAAAAGCTGCAGATCCGCCAGGGGACTGCCGTTCTGACATTTGGTTCACGTATGAGCTTGGTAAGAGATTAAAAGAATTATATAAAGATAGCACAGCAAAACGTGATTGGGGCATTAATAATTTAACGTGGGATTATGAGCCTGATGTAAATCCACGCTTTAAAATTCAAGAACCAAGTGAGCATAAAATCATCAAAGAAATTAATGGATTTGATGTAGCTACAGGTGCACCATTAGCAACCTTTGGTGCATTACAAGACGATGGTTCAACTGCATGTGGTTGCTGGATTTACACAGGAGTCTTACCTGAAGAAACAGTAAACCGTGGTGCTAGTCGCAAAGGCGATGATTATGTAGCTTTAGACTGGGGTTTTGCATGGCCAGCAAATCGTCGAGTTCTTTACAATCGTGCGTCTGCTAGACCAGATGGCAAACCATGGTCAGAGCGTAAGAAGTATGTATGGTGGGATGAAGCAGAAAAAAAATGGACTGGGTATGATGTTCCTGACTTTGCGGCGACAAAAGCACCAGATACACCAGCAGTTGTAGGTGGCATTGGCTTAGCGGCACATAGTGGATCTGATCCATTCTTAATGCTTCCAGATGGAGTAATCCAATTATTTGCGCCAGCTGGAGTAACAGATGGTCCGTTACCAACACACTACGAGCCACCAGATACACCTGTTGCAAGTAACTTGTTACATCCAAAGTATACTCACAGTCCAACTGCGGTAATCTTTGAAAATATCCCTAATAACAAAGTGCATGGTGCGAATAACCCGGATTATCCGTTTGTTATTACGACATATCGTGTAACAGAGCACCACTTAAGTGGCGCGATGACACGTTGGTTACCGTGGCTTGCAGAGTTAATGCCTGAACTATTCCTAGAAATTAGCCCTGAATTAGCTAAAGATTTAGGAGTGGATAATAAAGAGTTTGTTACGATTGAAACAGCTCGCGGTAAAATCGAAGCCAGAGCACTTGTTACAAAGCGTATGCGCCCATTAAAGATTGATGGAAAAATAGTGCATACAGTTGGAATGCCAATTCACTGGGGTTATTCTGGTGGTGCAACAGGATCAGTACCAAATGATCTTAGTGCTATCGTCGCTGATCCGAACGTATATATTCACTCTTCCAAAGCATTTACTTGTAATGTACGTAAAGGAAGATTACCAGGAGGGGTAGCATAAGATGAGCCAAATTGAGAGCAGTAAAGGTATGTTTATAGATACAACCCTTTGTCACGGATGTAAAGCTTGTGAAGTAGCATGTAAGCAGTGGAATGATATCCCTGCTAACCCAGCTCCTTCACTAACCGGAAATAGTTATGACAATACAGGTGGCCTTGATGGCCAAAACTGGCGCCATGTTAAATTTATCGAAGATATTTCTGACGATCGTTCTGATACTCGTTGGTTATTCCTTTCAGACTCTTGTAAACATTGTACGTTAGCAGGCTGTATGTCAGTTTGTCCAACAAGTGCGATTATTCGTACAGAATTTGATACAGTTTATATCGACCATGATACTTGCATTGGCTGTAAGTATTGTATTACAGGCTGTCCTTTTGGGGTAATTGGGATTGGAGATCTTAGTGGTACAGCAGAAAAGTGTTCGTTATGTTACGACCGCTTACAAGTAGGTCAAGAACCAGCATGTGCTCAGGCATGTCCAACTGACAGTATTGAGTTTGGTGATGTGACAGACTTAGTCGCAATGGCTAAACAAAGAGAGCAACAATTAGTAGCTAGCGGGAACTTAAAAGCTAAACTCTATGGTGATAGCGACATTTTAGGTGGATTGAACGTATTCTACTTACTTCAAGATACACCAGAAAAATATGGACTTCCTAGCAACCCACAAATGCCACAAAAAAATATGCTTGGTGGTTATTGGAGTAGTGTTTTCAGCCTATTCGCTGTTGGCCTAGTCTCACTTCTTAGCTTCCGCTCGTATCGTGAGCGTAAACTATTAGAAGAAAACACCACTAAAAGTGCATAGTTGGGGAGGCTAAAAAATGTATAGTTATGAACTAATGCAGTTAAAAAGCCCAGATTTTCCATTTATCATTATTTTTGACCTTTTCATTGGTGGTATTGCAGCAGGGGCATTCTTAGTCACTGCCCTCCTGCTTGCCTTTGGTGGTAAGTTTAATAAAGCTGGATTACATCGTGCATATTATGTAACGATGGGGTTACTTCCAATATACGGTCTATTGCTTATTTTAAAACTTGATAAAAAAGAACGTTTTGTCAATGTTATGTGGCAGTTTAGAGATGGAAATATTATGATTAATTGGGACTCGCCGATGTCATTAGGGGCTTGGGTATTAAATGTGTTTGGAGTGTTTGCCCTTGTAAGTGTATTGTATGCGCTAAAGAAGGACAATTTACTGCAATTCTCATGGGCAAAAAAGCTCTATGCAATAGCAACCTATTTACATGAAGGGAAACTTGCTAAAGTATACCTTTCAGTAGGAGCGTTCTTTGCAGCTTGGTTCTCCATGTACTTAGGAATCCTTGTGACAACATCGAGCCTGCCAGCTTGGAATGCAACACCGTTAATTCCAACACTATGGATTATCAGTGCCGTTATAACTGGAGTATCTGTAGTGATCTTGTTACTATTATTTACGAATCGTGGCTCACAGCTAGATGAGTCAATCCAACGTCTTGATAACATTGTAAAGTCAGTGATTGTTCTTAATATCGCTATGATTATCGTCTTTGTTATTGCTTTAGGTCAATGGAGTGAGACAGTAACAAGGGATATTTTTGGAATTCTTTTATGGGGCGGAGTTGTCGTTGTTGGATTATTAGTACCATTATTGTTAAAACTAAAACCAAATCTCCTTGGAGTGAAAAATTCATTAATTTTTTCAAGTGTTTTAGTTTTAGTTGGTGGCTTTATCCTTCGTTACGTTGTCATGATAGGGCCTATGTCTTTCTGGTAAAATAAACATTAATAAAAAGTGGAGGAGATAGGAAGCTAACAAAATTGGCTTTCTTTCTCCTCTCTTATATAATATCGGTATAAAAAAGGAAGAGGGGCGATTATGAGTACTGTTAGAGCAGTTAAAAATGTCTGGAGTCGCTATGTTGATAAAAATAAGGATTTCAAAAACGTTTCGAAAGTTCATATTGATTTGGTAGAGCGTTTAGAGAAAGTTGAACCTTTAGTAGCCCGCTTAGAATTAAGCAAAGACGAGATCAAAGCAAAATTACAACAAGGTGTTCCATACTTAGAAGGTGAAGAAAACAAGGTTGAATTGAAATTCGCGATACAACATTTTCGGGAACTTTCAAGTTGGACTGGGCTAGGTGATTCCCGTTCAGTTTTCAAAAAAATGGGGAAGAAATCTACAGATGCTGAAATTCAACAATTACTTCGTGCTTGGCTTATGGGTGATAGCTCAGTAATTGACCAATTTGCGGTACAATACAATCTACCTTTAGATGTTATATTTGTAGTCATACGTTATAGCCTTATGCCAACGCTTAACCAATACACAAAAGAGTTCGAAGAAGCGAAGGTGTTTAATGAAGAAGAATGGATGAAGGACTACTGTCCTGTATGCGGTGACCAACATGGACTTGCAGAATATCGAGGCAGTGAAAGAAACCGTCATTTCAGGTGCTTATCATGTGCAGCAGATTGGACTTACTGGCGTATTGCTTGTCCTCACTGTGATAATAAGGATCATGATAGTTTAAGCACATTAATAATTAAAGAAGATAAGGCTTCTTTTCAAATCGACACTTGTGAAGCTTGTCATGGCTATGTAAAGGGCATTAATAAGCTAGATCCATCTAGTCCAATGTTCCTTTTACTAGATGATTTTGCTACTTTCCATTTAGACTTATTGGCTAAAGAAAAGGGTTACCATAGACAAGGTAGCACTACTACGGTCCAGTAACTTTTTGGAAGGGGGAGGCAAGGTTAACAATGAACGGATTATTGTTATGAACACCCCAGAGGAAAATAAGCAAGTTAAAGAGTGGGTAGATAGGCAGAGAAAACTAGAAAAAGGATGATAAATGTCATCCTTTTTCTAGTTTTTTTAATTTTTCTTCTGTAAACTTTTTTGCTTAATAATTATTAATCCATTAAAATCAATTTTTCAGGTGGTAAATAGAGTATTAACTCCTTTTTACATATTTCAGTGACCAAGGATTTTGATACTCTAACTTTTAAAAGAATGTCATTAATAGAGACAGCGATAGTTGCGTGATCAATGCCATCAACAATACTAGTAATCGTATATTGAAACGTGTTTATACCGTTTTTCTTAGGGATGAAGGCAATATCGTAACTATGAATTCCTACATAACGTGTTCTAGTGGCAACAGCTCTATTTAGATGAAGCTGTACCGCATTTACTAAGACAGATGTTCCTTCTACTGTATCGATAGGCAAGACATTTTCACAACCAACAATTTGCGCGGCTGCCTTACTAATTGGAGATGCAAGCACTTCTTCTTTTTTTCCGTACTGTATATTAACACCGCGTTCATACAAGCAGATATAATCACATAAACGATAAGCCTCTTCAATATTATGAGTGACGAAAAGAACAACGCCCGAAAAGCTTTGTTTAATGATATCCAATAACTCTAATTCTAAATGCTTTTTTACGTGCTGATCAAGTGCTGAGAAGGGTTCATCTAATAGTAGAATGTCTGGCTTAGTTATTAAAGTTCTTGCTAAGGCAACACGTTGCTGTTGCCCACCCGATAATTCATTGGGGTAACGGGTCTCTAGTCCTGTTAGTTGAACCATTTCAAGCATCTCGCTAATCTTGTTATGCTTTTCTTTTTTTGCAAGTCCCTTTAACCCAAAACCGATATTTTCTGCAACGTTAAGATGCGGGAAGAGGGCATAGTTTTGAAAGACATAGCCAATTTTCCGATCACGAGTTGGGATATCAATTTTTTCTGCATCACTAAACAAAATTCGATCCCCGACAGAAATCATTCCAGAGTCTGGTTTTAAAAGACCGGCTATCGCTTGTAACGTTAAACTCTTACCACAACCCGAAGGACCTAAAATTCCTACGATCCCTTTCTCTACTAGAAAAG